>NZ_QJUG01000289.1 GCF_003426775.1 Allorhizocola rhizosphaerae
CCCCCACCCCAACCCCCGCCCGACGGCTGGCGGGTCCGCCCCCTGAACCTCGCCGAGAAGGACGCGCCCGCGCTGGACAACCTGATCGCGTTCCTGTTCCTGATCGCCCACGAAAAGCCGGACAGCGCCGACCTCCTCCGCAAGCTGAGCACGCAATGGATCCGCAAGGACAAGGCCCACGGCACAGACGTCGACGTGTTCCTGGGCCCGGCCGTGTTCCCGGAGAAGGAAACGCCGCCGTCACCGGGCCCGCGAAGCTCTCCAGGCTCGCTCGACGCCCAAGGAGGCGCGGTCGGCTACTGGCTCGACGGCGACGGACGCCTGCGCAGGATGGAAGCACTGCTCGGCACCGACATGCCCGCCACCATCGAGTTCCTGCGCGACGAATACCAGGATTTCACCGCCGTCGCCGCGCTCGGCGGGCGCGACAACTCGCCCCGCGACGTGAACGACATCGAAGCAGACCTGCTTTCGCTTATGCGCCAACGAAACTTCCAAGCCAGGTATGCCACCGTCAAGCTCACGCTGCCCGCCATGCCCGGCACCCTCCGCACCGCCCAAGGCTGGCTCGACTGGCAGCGCAGCATTTTCTACCTGTCCGTGCACGACCACGACGACTCCACAAAGGACACCTTCGTTCACACCACTGCCAAGGGCGTCTCGCTGCGCAAAGTGGACGAAGGAAGCGCACCGGAGACTCTGCCGGTACCCCCCATGAAAAATTGGGAAACCTCAAGTTGGTCGGAGCTGAGCGCCTCCCAGGAGATCACCGACCTGGAGATCATTCTCTTCGCGGCCCTGACCCTCGCCTCCAACCAGCGCGACGACGTGACACGCCTCAAGAGCATGGCCCGCATGCTGCGTCTCGACATGATCGGCGACGATCCGGTAGGCGTTTTCGAGCTGCCGAATCCCGTTGAGCACCAGTGGGGCGAGGGCACGGCCGGCCTGCGCTACTGGCTCGACAACGCGGGCGTGCTGCGCCGTCTCGAATCCCGCACCGCGACCGGCGGCCTCGCACAGCTGGACCTCACCCCAACCTCCAAGATCCCGAGCCTGCCCGCATCAGTCTCGTAACGAAACCCACAATTTGTCTACTTTGGACTCCAACTCGGCCAACGTCCCCTCGTTCACGATTTCGAAGTCGGCGACCGCGTGCCGCTGCTCGTCGGTCGCCTGGGCCGCGATCCGCGCCCGCGCCTCCGCCTCGGTCATGCCGCGATCGCGCATGAGCCGCGCGATCCGCGTCTCCTCGCTGGCGAACACCACGATCACCGCCTCGTACTGATCGGCCAGCCCCGCCTCGACCAGCAACGGCACATCGTTGATCACGACCTTGTCGAGCGGCGCCGCGGCCGCCATTTCCAATAGACGCTGCCGCACCCGAGGATGGATGATTGCCTCCAGCCGCTTGCGGGCCGCGTCGTCCCCGAAGACGCGCCGCCCGAGCGCCGCCCGGTCAAGCGATCCGTCCGGCCCGACGACCTCTTCCCCGAACGCCGCGACAACGTCGGCGAACCCGTCCGTCCCCGGCTCGACCACCTCACGCGCCAACCGATCCGAGTCGATGACCACCGCGCCCAGCTCCGCCAGCCGCCGCGCCACGGCGCTCTTGCCCGAGCCGATCCCGCCCGTCAATCCCACCCACCGCACGTCGCGAACCATAGCATCGGTTCATGGTCATCATCCCGGTCGTCGCCGCCATCGCCCTCGCCCTGGCCTGGGGTCGGGATCTGCCCACCCCGATCCTCGTGATCATCGCGCTGCTGCTCGCCGGTTCGGTTCTCGCCGCCGTGCATCACGCCGAGGTGATCGCTCATCGCGTCGGCGAACCCTTCGGATCGCTGCTGCTCGCGGTCGCGGTCACGGTCATCGAGGTCGGCCTGATCGTCACCCTGATGGTCGGCGACCACGCCAAATACCAGTCTCTGGCGCGCGATACCGTCTTCGCCGCAGTGATGATCACATGCAATGGCATCCTGGGCCTTTCGCTCCTGCTCGGCTCCCTGCGCCGTCGTGTCGCCGTTTTCAATGCTGAAGGTACCGGCGCCGCCTTCGCCACCGTGACGACGCTCGCCACACTCAGCCTGGTCCTGCCCACGTTCACCACCAGCAAGCCCGGACCCGAGTTCTCCCCCGCCCAGCTGACCTTCGCCGCCCTCGCCTCGCTCGGCCTCTATGTGCTGTTCGTGTTCACGCAGACCCGCCGCCACCGCGACTACTTCATGCCGATCACCACCGAGGGTGTGGTCATCGAGCAGGAGGAGCACGCCGCGCCGCCCACCAACCGGGCCACCACGATCAGCCTGGTCATGCTCGTGCTCGCGCTCATCGCCGTCGTCGGCGACGCCAAACTGGTCTCGCCCGTGATCGAGTCGGGCGTGGCCGACGCGGGCCTGCCCCACTCCGTCGTCGGCGTCGTCATCGCGCTTCTCGTACTGCTGCCCGAAACGCTAGCGGCACTTCGTGCCGCGCGCCGCGACCGGATCCAGACCAGCATCAACCTGGCGCTCGGCTCGGCGATGGCCAGCATCGGCCTGACCATCCCGGCCATCGCGGTCGCCTCGATCTGGCTTTCGGGCCCGCTCGTGCTCGGCCTCGGCGCGGTCCACATGGTCCTGCTGGCCCTGACGGTGGTCGTCGGCGTGCTGACCATCGTGCCGGGGCGCGCCACCCTGCTGCAGGGCGGCGTGCATCTGGCGATCCTGGCCGCGTTCATTTTCCTGGCCATGAGCCCGTGAGCGCGCCTCGCCCACATTCGGACAAAACACTCGTAAAGTGCGAGCTCATGAAGCACCGCCACGGCACACCGGGCCTGACCCCGTATCGCTTGCGCACCATCGAGCAGGGCTACCCGCGCAAGCGCCGCCCGGCCCGCCACCTGCGCCGCGCCGCCCGCCGCATCGCCGGATCGCAGCTGGCCATGGGCCTGGCGGGCGGCTTCGCCCTCTTCCTGCTCATGTTCAGCGGCTACCACGCGGCCGCAGGCGCAGCCGTCGTGCTCGGCATGTTCTGACAGCATGAAGGAGCCCGGCCCCTCACGGGACCGGGCTCTTAACTTCCGCGCTAAGGCGTGGGCCACACCGAGCATGCCGCCCAGTGCGTGTTTTCGCCGCTTCGCGGTGAAAACGGCTCCGTAGGTCAGATCACTGGCCGCCGGCCAGCTTCTCCCGCAGTGCGGCAAGCGCCTCGTCGGTGGCCAGGGTGCCACTGGGCTCCTCGGCCTTCTTCTCGGTCGCGGGAGCCTGCGCCGCACCGCCCGCGGGCGCATCCGTCGCCGCGGCGTCGGCCGCGCGCGAGGTCTGCACCTGCTTGGTGTGCGCCTCCCAGCGGGCGCGAGCCTCGGCGTATTGCTTCTCCCACTGCTCGCGCTGCGCCTCGTAGCCCTCGAGCCACTCGCCCGTCTCCGGGTCGAAACCCTCGGGGTAAATGTAGTTGCCCTGCTCGTCATACGTGGCGGCCATGCCGTACAGCGTCGGGTCGAAGTGCTCCTCGCCCTCGACGAAGCCCTCGTTGGCCTGCTTGAGCGACAGCGAGATCCGGCGGCGCTCCAGGTCGATGTCGATGACCTTGACCATCACATCCGACCCGACCTGCACCACCTGCTCCGGGATCTCCACGTGGCGCTCGGCCAGCTCGGAGATGTGCACGAGGCCCTCGATGCCATCCTCGACCCGCACGAACGCGCCGAACGGCACCAGCTTGGTCACCTTGCCCGGCACGATCTGCGTGATCGCGTGGGTGCGGGCGAACTGGCGCCACGGGTCTTCCTGCGTGGCCTTCAGCGACAGCGACACCCGCTCGCGGTCCAGATCCACATCCAGGACCTCGACCTCGACCTCGGTGCCGACCTCGACCACCTCGGACGGGTGATCGATGTGCTTCCAGGACAGCTCGGACACGTGCACCAGGCCGTCGACCCCACCGAGGTCGACGAACGCGCCGAAGTTGACGATGGAGGACACGACGCCCTTGCGGACCTGGCCCTTCTGCAGCTTGTGCAGGAACTCGGTGCGCACCTCGGACTGGGTCTGCTCCAGGTAGGCCCGGCGGGACAGCACCACGTTGTTGCGGTTCTTGTCCAGCTCGATGATCTTCGCCTCGAGCTCGCGGCCCACATATGGCTGCAGGTCGCGCACCCGGCGCATCTCCACCAGCGACGCCGGCAGGAAGCCGCGCAGCCCGATGTCGAGGATGAGACCGCCCTTGACGACCTCGATGACCGAACCACGGACAACGCCGTCGTCTTCCTTGATCTTCTCGATCGTGCCCCACGCCCGCTCGTATTGCGCGCGCTTCTTGGACAGGATCAGCCGACCCTCCTTGTCCTCCTTCTGGAGAACCAGGGCCTCAATGTGATCTCCGACAGTGACAACCTCGGCAGGGTCCACGTCATGCTTGATCGACAACTCGCGCGAAGGAATGACACCCTCGGTCTTGTAGCCGATGTCGAGCAGGACCTCATCCCGATCGACCTTGACGACGGTGCCTTCGACGATATCGCCGTCATTGAAGTACTTGATGGTCTCGTCGATCGCGGCGAGGAAAGCCTCCTCCGAGCCGAGATCGTCGACAGTGACCTTGGGGGCGCTCGAGGTGGTCTCGATGCTGCTCGTCATGTGGACAGTTGCTCCGGTTGAATGGCGTCGTGCTGACTCCTAGGGACGTCCGCATGCCTACTGACGGATCTACTCCCTGCCGAGAACCGCTAAACCCACGAACGCCGAATGACAGCTTACCGTGCCTATTACCACATGGCGCAACCCCACCCCGGTAGTGACGGTCCTCTCCAAACGCGCCCATATCCTCGGTCAATGCAGTACCCAGCAGACACCTCCCAGGTCCTTCGCCGAAACGCGTCCGACATCGAGAGCGCCCGCGCCAACCGCCGCTGGTGGGACGGCGCGGCAGACGCCTACCAGGCAGAACACGGCGAGTTCCTGGGCGACGCCGGCTTCGTGTGGGGTCCCGAGGGCATCGACGAGGCCAAGATCGGCCTGCTCGGCAACGTGGCGGGCCGGCGCGTGCTCGAAATCGGCTGCGGAGCGGGCCAGTGCGGGCGCTGGCTCCTTACCCGTGGCGCCCACGCCATAGGCCTGGAGCTGTCCAAACGCCAGCTCGACCACTCGCGCATGCTGGACGCCAAAACCGGCGTGGCGCTCCCGGTTGTTCAGGCCGACGCCCAGCACCTGCCGTTCGCTGACAGCGTATTCGACCTGGTGTGCTCGTCCTACGGCGCGCTGCCGTTCGTCGCGGAGGTAACGACCGTGCTGACCGAAATCGCCCGGGTGCTTAAGCCCGGCGGGCGGCTGGTCTTCTCGGTGACCCATCCGCTGCGCTGGTGCTTCCTCGACGACCCGACCGAGGCCGGCCTGTACGCCGTGCACTCGTACTTCGACCGGCGCGCCTACGTGGAGGAGGACGACCGGGGGGTGCCTACATATGTCGAACATCATCGAACCCTTGGCGACTGGGTGCGCGCGCTCAACGCGGCCGGCCTGACCCTTGTCGACCTGGTGGAGCCCGAGTGGCCCGACGACAACGAGAAGATCTGGGGCGGCTGGAGTCCCCTCCGCGGCCGCATCATCCCCGGCACCGCGATCTTCATCGCGAACAAATAGCGAGATAGACACGTACCGCTACAGTATGCGACGTGTCCGCTACCCGTTCCCGACTGACGACGCTGTCCGCCTTCCTCAGCGTCGCGCTGATCGCGGCGTCGGCCGCTTGCGTGCCGACGGGTCCCACCGTGGACGAATACCGGGCCAAGTCCCCGACTTTGGCCAAGGCCGACCGGGAGCGGGTCCTGCGCATCGGCGTGCAGGACCAGCTGCCCCTGATGAGCGAGCACGACCAGGCCACCGACAAGTGGACCGGGTTCGAGGTGCAGATCGCCACGCTTCTCGCGCACCAGCTCGGCTTCACCCGCCCGGAGAGCTACCAGTTCATCCGGCTCACGACCGAGAAGCGGATCAGTGCCCTGCAGAGCGGGGAGGTCCATCTCGTGGTCGCCGACTTCACGGTCACCGATGAGCGGCGCAAGCTGGTGCGATTCGCCGGGCCGTACTTCCTCACCACCCCGGAAATCATGATCCGCCGGACGGACCAGGACAAAATCAAGACCATCGATCAGCTGAAGCAGGTGAAGGTGTGCACCACGGGCGGGTCGACGTCGGCCGAGGTGCTCACCAAGTACGGGGTGCCGCACTCACTGCTGGCCAAGGGCGCCGAATGTGCCGAGGGCGTGCGCAACGGGACCTACGACGCGCACTGCACCGACGACGTGGCCATCGCGGGGCGCGTGCACCGCTTCCCCGAGTTCGCGAAGGTGGACATGCCGTTCTCCGACACCGAGCCGCTGGGCGTCGGCCTGCCGCTGGACGACCCCTATCTGGAGGGCCTCGTCGCGCACTACCTCAAGAAGCAGCTGGACCTCGGCGACCGGAGCCAGTGGCAGGCCGCCTACGACGCCAACCTGCAGGTGGTACTCGGACCGAAACAACAACCACCGCTCTTTCCCGGGTACCCGGTCCTGCGCGATCACGACGACGATCAGCGCAGATGACGACCGAGCGGGACAACACCGGGTTCTGGACCGTCGCCATCGGGGCACCCGTCCTGCTGTCCGTGCTGCGGCTGTGGATCGAGGCGGGCGGCGAACTGCAGACCACGCTGCTGCTCGTCGAGCACGTCGATCCGATCAACCTCGTGGCCGCGCTGGTCGCGACCGGCAGCTGGCTCGTGTCCGCGATGTTCGTCGCGGCCCTCGCCATCGGAGGCATGCTAGGCGCGAGCGGCGAGACCGCAGCGCGCGCCTGGCTCGCGCGCTGGGCCGAACAGGCGCCGTCGTGGGTCAAGCTCGGCAGCTTCGTAATCGCCGCGTTCACGTGGCAACTGATCTACCTGCCACTCCTCCTGCTCGCGCTGTGTGCGGCCTATCAGCTGACGCCGCGGCGGGTCTGGGTCGCGCTGGTATGCCTGGCGCTCTATGGGGTCGTGATTGGACAGACGTTGGTGGAGGCGTTCCGCCTGCCCGACCCGAGCACCCGCGCGATGGCCGTGCTGCTGCTGGCCGGGCCGGCCGTGCTCGCGGTGTTCATCGCGGGCCCGCTGCGGCCGCGTGCGGTACGGCCGTTCGCGATCGGCGCGCCGCTGCTGGGTGTCGCGATGCTGCTGTGGGCGGCGCTGCCGTTGGTGACCACGCCCGTGCTGCCGCTGACCGTGACCGTGATCGGCGGGCCGGAGGACTCGGTCGAGTACGTGCGCGGCCACGTCATCACGACCGACGACGTGCACATGGTCGTGCTGGAGGAGAGCGGGCAGGTGCGCTACATCGACAACGACCTGATCGAGGCCCAGGATCTGTGCCCCACCAGCCAGGAGATCCCGCGTTATCGCCTGCGCTTCCTGTTCCCGGGGGTGGAGCCCGTGTCGCTGGAGCATTCCGTGCTCAGCGGTCTCGGGCAGGCCAACCGCGGATCGACACCGGGCAGCCCGGCGTGCCGGTCGCGGACCCGCTAGGTACCCGCTTGTCAATAAAGCACGGTCGTGCGTATCGTGATCGTGTGAGCAAGGGGGAGTCCACACGGCAGGCGGTGCTGGAGCGGGCGGTCGAGGTCGCCAGCCGGCTCGGGCTGTCCGGCCTGACCATCGGCTCCCTGGCCAATGAGGTCGAGCTGTCCAAGAGCGGGCTGTTCGGCCACTTCCGGTCCAAGGAGGCGCTGCAGCTGCAGGTGCTTGCGTTCGCGCGGGAGTCGTTCACCGATCAGGTGGTCCGGCCCGCGCTGTCGGCGCCGCGCGGTGAGCCGCGTCTGCGCGCGCTGTTCGAGCACTGGCTGGCGACCGCGCGCGATTCGGCGCCCGGGTGCCTGTTCGTGTCGGCGTCCACCGAGTTCGACGACCAGCCGGGCGCGGTGCGCGATCAACTGGTGCGCGACCACACCGACCTGATGGAGTCGATCGCGCAGATGTTCCGCACGGGCATCACCGAGGGCCGGTTCAAGCCCGACTCCGATGCCGACCAGTTCGCGTTCGAGCTCGACAGCATGATGCTGGGCTTCTTCCACGCCTATCGCCTGATGGGCGATCCCATGGCCGAGACGCGCGTGCGGCGCGCGTTCGATCGCTTGATCCGGGACGTCCGGATCTAGGTTTCACTTCACGGAGGAGATGAGCGCAGTGGCGTTCCAAAAAAGCACGATCGTTCGTGCCATTCGACCCATCTTCCGCACCTTCGAAGCCGTCGCACCCGGGCCGGGCGCCGTCCTGACCGAGCGGATGTGGTGCTACGTCCCACCCAGTCGGGCCGAACGAGCCGAGCAGCCAGGCGAGCGATTCACTGTGCGCCTCAACGGGCGCGACGTCGCGGCCGAGGCCTGGGGCGAGGGCCCCATCGTGTACCTCATGCACGGCTGGGGCGGCCGCCGGGCGCAACTCGACGGCTTCGTTCACCCTCTACTTTGGACCGGACATCGGGTCGTGACGTTCGATGCGCCCAGCCACGGTGACTCCGCGCCGGGTGCATTCGGTCCCGGCCGCGGCCTGCTGCCCGAGTTTTCCGACGCCCTTGCCGCGGTCGTCGCGGTCGCCGGCCCGGCGCACGGCATCATCGCCCACTCACTCGGCGCCAGCGCCGCTGCCCTCGCCGTGCTCGACGGCCTGCCCGTGTCGCGTGCCGTATTCATCTCGCCCTTGGCCGACCCCATGCCGTACACCGTCGAGTTCGCGAAAACCTTTGGCTTCGGGGAGAAAATCCGCAACGGCTTTCTGCGCCGGCTTGAGCTTCGCGTCGGTCGCCGCATGCTTGACTTTTCGGTACCCTCCAGAGCCCGCACGCATCCGACGCCCCTGCCGTCCCTCCTCGTCGTGCACGACCGCGAGGACAAGCAAACTCACTACGCCGACGGCGAAGCCATAGCCGCCGCATGGCCCGGCGCGCATCTCATGACCACCAACGGCCTGCGCCACCGCCGCATCCTGCACGACCCCGACGTCATCGACGCCGCCGTATCCCACATCGCCACCCCAGCCCACATCCCGGCCTAACCCCACCCCACCCTCGGCCCGCGC
>NZ_QJUG01000029.1 GCF_003426775.1 Allorhizocola rhizosphaerae
TCCGAAACGGCGCGGTCTGCGACCGGGCAAGGGAATCCAGCACTTCCCGCTCACCATCGGATACCGGTAACGGATCGGCAGCAGCAGTCATGACATCGAATACTACACAACTGTCTATTCAAAACTGAGACGGCACACTAGCATTCCCAGCAACGTAAATGGGCAACTGCGGCCGAGTCGAGGCGTCATAGCAATTTATCGCGCCGCAAAAGCGTCCGAACAGTTGTCGCTGTTTGACTTGGTCATGGTCGGAGTTAGACCGGCGGCTGGTACGACGGTGGCTTGTGCCGTACCGGCTGCTATCACGGATCCAGCAAGGGACAAGGTGGTGACCACGACCAGTCGGCCGAGGACGCCGCAGGCGGATCGAATGCCCATTCGTTGTCTCCTTCGATCGAAGTGCCGGTGCCCGCATAGGCGCGGTACACCTCGGTTAGGTTCGCGCTGCTGACCGGTGGCGGGCGAGAGGCTCGGTGATCCGGGACCGTCGCGGCCATGTCCGCTGCGGCTTCATATATGGAGTCACTCGCTTTCGCGGCACAGACAAGCTGGTCGATGACCACTCGATGAACGAGTCCGAAGTTTGGGCTGGCTAATTGGTCGTAGGCGATGAGTGATCTCTTGTGGGGTACACCGGCGTTGGTGTTGTGCCAGGTGCAGGCGGCCATGGCCAGCAAGCGTTAGCCGATCCGAGCGTAGATGCCGCCTCCGGTATGTGTGCCCCGTGTTGTTGGCCCAAGTACAGTTGGCCTTTCAACGTGTCCAAGATTGCTTCGATCCACTGGCGCATACGTAACAAGCGACGTCCGGTCGGGACCGGGTCGGCGGTGTTCTTACGGGCCGGGGCGGACCAGGTGCGTACCCAGGCCGTCGAGCAAGGTTTCCACCTCGCCCCCCGGGCGAAGCCCTTGTTGGCCAGGATAATCTGCCCGACCGTGATGAGGTGATGGTCGACTCCGAGCAGGGCGGTTATCACCTCCCGCTCGCCGAGCTTCGGGTTGGCCAAGGCGCCAGGTGACCGGCATGCCCTTCCACGGTGCACACCAGGTACCGGCGCATGCCCCAGAAGCTACGCGAGTGCGAGGCGCTGTAATCGTATCCGGCGTCACCGACCAGATCCGAGCGTTTCGCGGCTCCCGAGATGCGCCGCAAGGTACCGCTCGAGGCGCCTGTGTTCACTTTTCGTCGGGTGACCGCATATGGCTTGTAGTAGTTCTTTTCGAACTCGTATGGCGCGATCGAATTTCGTTGTATCGAAGAGCAAGGGTCCGAGGGTTTAGCCGCCCGTAGGGGGCGTCTAATGCCAGGTGTAGGTGTGGATTTATGGCGACAAGGATATCGGCTATCCGTTTAACACCAGGGCGTGACATGTGGGAGTTTCTTTGCGGTGGCGTCAGCTGGTCCCCGATGGCGGTATCCCACTTGTTGTTGAACCCGATAAATGTGTCGGCCACTGCTTGGCGGATCCAATCTTCGTGGAGTGAGTCGGCGGCGGCGAAGGCCGAGGCTGCCATTGCCATACCGATGACCTGCTCGCGTGGAGGCGTTGACGTCGTGGGGGCGTGGGTGACGAACGCCAGCATGTCCCCGGCATCGAGCATGAGATCGCGCAATGCCCTCTTATCCCCTCTGGGTGAGGCAAGGGCGGAGGTCACCCATCGGCGGGTATCGAGCCGGATGTGGAAGTCTGCGCGGGACAGGTGGAGCCGGTAGCCGGTTTGGGTATGGATCGCGTCGGCCTGGCTCGCGGTCTGGCGTGCTTGATCGGACTCGCCGAGATCGTGGTGGACGGCGGCCAGGACGCTGAGGGCATAGGCCTGCAGATGGCGCCAGCCTGATGTCTGCGCTTGCATCAGCGCCTGCTGGATGTCGTTGGTGGCCTCGGCGAGGCGGCCCAGGTGCCGACGATCGGAGGCCAGGCCGATGAGCGTGGCGATTGTGAGATAGCGTTCCTGGCTTTGCATAGCTGTCTGGTAGGCCTCGAGGCGGGTCTTGAGTGCCTGCTCAGGGTTGCCGATACGGTGGTAGGCCTCGGCGAGGGCGTTGAGTGCGACGGCAACCTGATAGTTGCGGTGTCCGCTTTGCCGAATCAGGTTGACGGCCGCGGACGCTAGTTCTATGGCGTGACGGTTGTTTTCTGTAGCTGAGTGGATCATAGCGAGAACGGCGAGCGTTTCGGCCTCCTCGGCGCGGTTGCCGTTTTGGCGATGCAGGTCGCGTGCCGTGGCCAGGTGCGCGATGGCCTTCTCGGTACGGCCGAGCAGGTGGTATGCCAGGGCCAGGTGGGTCCGTGAGGTGGCTTTCATCGCTGGGAAGCCCAGGATGTCATGTATTGCGAGTGCGTCCTCGAGGCTCTTGATGGCCAGGTCGAAGCGACCCATCATGAGGTGGGTAAGGCCGAGGTTGGCCAGGACGGTGGCCTGCCCGGCGACGCGGCCGGTGCGCTGGTTCAGGGTCAAGGCTTCGTGGAGTTGGCTGATGGCGGCATCGAAATTGCCTTGCTCACTGCACTGGGCGCTGCTGCTCGCGAGGATTGCAGCTTCCCCGTCGGCCCAGTCGGCTCGCCGGGCAGCGGCCATCGCCAACTGAAAGTGCTGGACGGCCTGGTCAGGGTGGTCTTGGCGCCAGTGCAGCACGCCGAGACTTAGTTGGGCGCTGGCCTGGGCATGTGCGTTGTCGTCATGTTGAGCCGCGGCCAGCGCCGCGTCTGCGGTGGTCTGCCAGCTGACGGCGTGCATGCGGTTGCTGAAATAGCCGCGCAGGCCGTCGGCCAGTGACCAGGCGGCCGGTCGGGGGCCATGCTGCCCGGCGTGGACCGCGACGGCGACGAGGTTGAGGTGTTCGGCGTCCAGCCAGGCCAGTGCCCGGCAGGCGTCGTCGAAGTGGGTTGCCGGCTGTGTTGTGGTGCCGGGTAGCCGCAGAAGGTGGGGGTATAGCAGTTGCGCGGCGGCATCGACGCGATTGTGGTAGTGCTGCAGCAGTCGTTGTATGGCGGCTTGACGGGCCGGTGCGGGTTCTTCCCGCTGGGCGATGTCTGCGGCGCACAGGCGGATCAGGTCATGGCCGGCGTAGCGGTCGCCGCGGCGGTGGAGCAGATGCGCGTCGTGGAGGATGTCCAGTAGGCGTCGCGTCTCCTCGATGGGCAGGTCGGCCAATGCCGCGGCTGCCGGTGCTGTGGTGTCAACGCTGGGATCGACGCCGATCAGGCGGAACAGTCGTTGGGTCGCCGGGTCGAGTCGTTGGTAGGAAAAGGCAAACGCGGCACCAACTGCGGCCTGGTCATCGCCGACGACTTGCAGGGCGGCCAGTCTGTTGGTTGCCAACTGCTGCACGTAGTCGTTCAGGTCGAGGCCGAAATCGGAGAGGTTGGCTGCCGCGATGCGCAATGCCAGCGGCATCCTGCCGCATGCCTCGATCAGCATGAAGGCGATCCGCCGGAGGGCGCGTAGCCGCTGACCACCGATCAGCCTGGCCAGAAGTAACGCAGCCTCTGCGGTAGACAAGGGTTCCAACGCGATTCGTTGGGCACCCTCCAAGGCCGCCAACCCGCCGAAACCGGTCCGGCTCGTGATCAACGTCAGGTTCCGGCGCCCCGGGGGCAGCAGCGCCCGCACTTGCGCGGGAGAAAGCGCATTGTCCAACACGATGAGCATCCGCCGTCGAGCGATGATGCTGCGATACATTGCGGCGGCTGCGTCCAGATCAGGCGCAATCTGCTCGGCGGGAACCCCCAGGCTGGTCAGCATATGCGACAAGGCTTGCGCCGGCGGCATGGGTTCGGTCGGGGAGAAGCCGCGCAGGTTGAGGTAGAGCTGGCCGTCGGGGAAGCGTTCACTGACATGATGCGCCCAATGTATCGCCAGGGCGGTCTTGCCAACCCCGGCTGCCCCGCAGATGACAACGGGCACTGGTGGCCTCTGGCCGAGCGTTGCCAGCAGGTGGTCCAGGCGGCGAATCTCCTGGCCACGCCCACTGAACTCTGCGATATCCGCCGGTAGCTGCGCGGGCTGCACGGTAGCCACCGTTACGGGCTCCGCTACTTCCGTTGCCGCGGCAGCATCGACTAGAAACTGGACACGTTGATCTCCCTGCAACCCGAGCGCATCGGCCAGCACACGGATCGTGGCCGGCCGTGGCCTGCCAGCGCGGCCAGACTCCAGGTAACGGACCGTACGTACTCCCAACCCCGCCCGCTCAGCCAGTTCCTCCTGGGTCAAGCCGAGTCGTCGGCGGTATGCCACCACCGCTGCTGCGAACACTCCACCAAAATAGCGTCCACCATCGATATGTGGCGAGCGTTTGCCTGCCAGATGCCTCCCGGTTGCCTGGGCCAATCCACCGCACAGGCATAGCTTTCCACCAGATCCCTGCCGGCCGAGGCCAAACCTCCACGATGCAAGGAGACAACCATGGCACCACACCGCCGCACTGGCGCCGGCGCGTTGCCGTATCCGAGTTCTGAGACGGCAGCCGGTGATGGGCGTCCCGATCCGCACGCCGTGGCCACGGCCGCCGGGTTCGTGGAAGCGTTGCGGCAGTTGAGGAGCTGGGCGGGTGTAGGCTTTCGGCGGTTGGAAAAACGCGCTGCCAACCTGGGGATGGTACTGCCGCGCAGCACGATCACCGCGGCGTTAAAGCGGGAGGTGTTGCCGCGGGAAGAATTGGTGGTCGCGCTGGTCCGGGCTTGCGGCGGCGACCAGAACGACGCGGGCCGGTGGGTGGCTGCCCGGCGGCGTATCGCCGCAGGCACGTCACAGCCCTGGCCATCGTCGGCGTCTACGCCGCCGGTCCGGGAGGTGACGGGTCGTGCCAGACAAGGGCGGGGCGGGTCAGCCGCTGCCGGTGCCAGGTCGATCGCCCTCGACCGAGGAACGCCCGCCGACAGCCAGAGCGGCGTATTGCCGCTGCCGCCCCAGCGTCCTCATGACATGGCAAGGTTGAGCGGCCAGATGGCACAGCTAAAGCTTTTGCTGACAGTGGCATCCAGGCCCGCGGGATCAGCCGTGGTGATCTCCACCATCGAGGCGATGGTCACCACAGATAAAACGACATTCGAGGTACATGCCGGGCACCACGCGCCCGCCTGCATCGTCATCTACGTGTGAGCGCAACCAGCTCGGCCACGGCGACCTTGGCGGTGTACTGATAGGAGCTGCGCCGACGGCCTGACTCAGTTCGCAGGATGCCACAAGCGATCTGACGGGCATGTTCCTTTCTGCGGGTGGGGTCAGCGGACCGGAGCTCGGACGTTTGTAGCGGACGAGAACGATTGTGGTGTCAGCGGCGGGGCCCGGGACGTCAAGCGTTTCGTTCGTGCTGTCGGAGAGGCAGCCCGAACCGTGGCGGGGTGTTGGGTCGGCCTGCAAGATCAGAAGGTGGCCGACGTGTGCATGCGGGGGACGGGCCGAGGAATTTATCGTGGTGGAGGACGTCACGGCGGTCGGCTGCGGGTTGCTGCAGCCGACCGTTGTATCGATTCTGGAGTTGCTGTTAGGACATGCCGCTGATGCTGACCATGCCTATCGTGATGCGGTCGCTGGTGCTGCCGAAGACCACTTTCAGTCCCAGCGTGAGCGTGCCTGCCGGGGTGAAGCTGGCGGGCACGGTGTAGCAGAGCGGGCCGAGCGTGGTGCGGTCGGTGCCGTCGTCGAGCATGACCAGTGCCGAGTTGGGTGTGGTCATGCTGGTCAACCGGGTTTGGCTGATGTAGGTGCGCCCGGCTGCTGCCGTGGGGCTGATGGCGTAGCACACGGTCACAGCGTTGACCGAGGTGTTGTCCCAGGGCAGACCGAGATGCATCCACTGGAAGTCTGTCTCGGCCGAGATCTGGGTCGGGGTGAGCACGACGGCGGTGGACGGGCAGCAGTACGGCGTCGCGGTGAACCTGGCCGTCGCGGGGCCGGAGGGCCCGTTGGCGGTGGCGCCGAGCGGGCTGTACCTGGCTGTGACGGCAACAGCGTTGATGCTCGGCGGGTTGGCCGTTTGGTCGGTAGCCGCCGCGGCGCTGGTGATGAGGAATCCGGTGGCCAGGCATAGCCCGGCTATCGAGATCGACGCCATGATGCCTCTGATTCTGTTCACGGAGATTCACTACCTTTCTTTCGGGTTGGCCGGGTTACTCGTTCGGTCCGAGCTGGCGCTGCCAGTTGGTGTCGGCGTTCAGCTTCAGGCGGGGCAAGGGACGCCCGCGAGTGGTCCGGGCGGCGCGGGACTGTCCCGGTCCGCTCTGGAGTTTCAGCTTTGTGACGCAGCCAAGGGTGTCGATGGCTACTATGCTGAGGCTGGCGGATGGGGTGACCGGGGTGGTGGTGCAGTGGCTGAATCTCCTGAGGGAAACGGTCGGCCCGATCCTGGTGCGGCGGGCACAGCTGCCGAGTTCGTGGGCGCATTGCGGCGGTTGAAAGCCTGGTCTGGCATGGCTTCCGGAGGCTGGAGCGCCGTGCCGCGGCAGCTGGGCAGGTGCTGCCGCGCAGCACGATCACAGCGGTGCTCAACCGGAATGCGCTGCCCCGGGAGGAGCTGGTGCTCGCGTTAGTGTGTGCCTGCGGCGGCGATCAACATGAGGTGGCCCGGTGGGTGGCCGCCCAGCGGCGTATCGCCGCAGCCATACTGTCGCCTGTGCCTTCACCTGAACCGCGGGTGGACGGCGTACCATCGGTGACCTCAATGGTTCGGCCGGTGCGGTGCACGCTGCCGGCCGATCAGGCTCTGTTCGTGGGCCGGGACAAGGAACTCGAGCAGATCACCGCCGAGGTCGCCGATGCCGCCCAGGCTGGTGGGGTGATCACGATCCATGCCATCGATGGCATGCCCGGCGTGGGTAAGACCACCTTGGCTGTGCATGTGGCGCACAGGCTCACCGATCGGTTCGGTGATCGGCAGTTGTTCGTCGATCTGCGCGCCCACACCCCAGGGCAAACCCCGGTGCGACCATCTGCTCGAAGAGCCGGTCTACCGCCGGTATCGGATGCACGACCTGATTCGCGTGTACGCCCAGACTTTGACCGCCAACCTCGACGCAGACACGATATGGCGAGCGGCTGCCGGGCGGTTATTGGACTTCTATCTGCAGAACACGGCCACCGCCATGGACCTCACCCATCCCTACGAGCGGGGGCGTCGTCCGGCTGTCCCGGCGACCGGCGGCCCGGCACCGGATCTGTCCGATCGACGCAGGGCTGCCCAATGGCTGGACATCGAACTGGCCAACTTGCTCGCTGCCACAGGGTATACCGCGGACAACGCTTGGCCCGAACACCTGTTACACATGTCGGCCCTGCTGCACCGGCACCTGATCATTCGTGGCCGTTACCAGGAGGCGGAGGCATTGCACCAACGGGCCCTCAACCTCGCCTGCGGCTTCGGTAACCAGCTGGCCCAATTGGACGCGCTGATCCGCATCGGCGAAGTCCGGCAGATGCAGAGCCGTTTACAACTGGCCGCCGACCACTTCGGACGGGCGCTGCAAATGGCCCGTGGCACCAGTATCCGCGACGGCGAATCGTACGCACGGGTCGGCCTCGGCGACATTCACCGTCTGCAGGGCCGTCTTCAGCAGGCCGCCGAACATTACGGGCAGGCGTCACGGATCGCTCACGACACCGGCAACCACGACAGCGAACTGGCCGCACTGGTCGGCCTAGCGGACGCCCTCCTGGCGCTAAGCCGCTATGAGCAAGCCACCGATTGCGGATGATGGTGGGTCAGGGCGGGATTGGGATGGCCAGTGGCGTGATGGAGACGGCCCAGGCCTTGCAAGGCTTCAAACAGCCAGTTGCCGTTGCCAAGCTCGTGCGCCAGGTCGAGCATCTGCTGGTATAAGCGCTACAACACGCGATCAATCTCGCCCAACCTGCAGATCAGGCCTGCGCCCACGACGGCCTAGCCCGCGCCCTCGGTGCACCGAAGAAAGTGTTCTGACCTGGACAGGTGGGTGAATGCCCGATGGACTCTTCCAGACTGATTGAGATCATTTTCCAATGCGGCTCGACTTGGCGATCAGACGCGCCAGGCGAAGCGGGCCCGTCCGGAGGGCTGTGGCAGGCTCGTGGCTGTGCAGCAAGACACCTTTTGGCAGGTAGTGGAAGCCTCCCGCGACCAGGTGAGCGACTCATTGATTGATGTCGACAATATCGCTGAGGCGATGGTTGACCGTCTGGTGACGCTGTCTCCAGCGGAAATTGTCGAATTCCATCACGTGCTCGACGGGTTGCTGCGAGAGTCGTATCGGCGGGATCTGTGGGCCGCGGCATATCTGATCAATGGCGGCTGCTCCGACGACGGATTCGATTACTTCCGTGGCTGGCTGATCGCGCAGGGACACAAGGTATGGCAAGCGGCGCTGGCCGAGCCTGACTCGCTCGCCGCGATCGTCACGGTGCCGTTCGTGGAGATGTTCGGCGCGGCGGAAGGAGAATCGGTCCTCGGAGTGGCGTCGGCGGCATATGAGCAGGTGACGGGTGATTACCACGGGTTTTGGGATGCGGTCAGCAGCGTCGAGGTAACCCGGCCCGATGCGCACGACAGCGGGCCTGCCGGTGAGGACTTCGACTTCGACGATGACGACCAGATGCGGGTGCGGCTGCCTCGACTATTCGCCCTGGTGGCGCAGGCCAGCTTCGACGATGTCGACGATGATGACGTAGAAGCGGAGTAATCCCGCAGGAGCTGGCGCGGGTGGTGAGGGCAGCACGGGTGGATTCCAGTGCGGAGACATCCCGGCAGTCACTGTTCGGCAACGCCCGGCCAGGCGCTCAGCCACATCCACCGGCCCACGGGCATCCTTGAGGTTGTACGTGAACGCCGCGATGATCCCTTGCAGCGCAGTGCTGACCGTCCGTGCTCGGTTGAGATCATGTGTCAGTGCTTGCGATACGGATGAACGATGCTGCTGCATCAGGGCTCGATGTGCTGTCGGGACTGGCGTCGATGATGCCGCCGGATGGGATCACACCGGCCTTGCAGTCGATGATCGCCAACGGTATCGAGCTTCGCGGCGAAGTGGTGGTCTGGACCGACGGTGCGCAGTGGGCGCAGCCACCTCCTGGCAATTTCCCTGACATGACCGGTTGGGAGTGCTTCGTCAACAGCTTCCACCTGGAGGACCTCGTTCCGGTCGATGTCGTCGTCTCCGACGACGGCCAACCATGGATATCCGACAGCGACCAGCTCGTGTTGCTGCGTCACGGCGTGGCGTTCGCGCTGGAGGTCTGCCGGTTGGTGGCCGCCTTGGACCAGCCAATTGCGGTGCGGTGCGTGGTCGCCACCAACAGGACCAACGGCACGTTCCGGTTCCACCGGACCCGCGCTGGGCAGGGCTGGGTGCTACCTGATCTTAATAGCTACCAGTTGGAGAAGGTCGTCGTGGTAGATGTGGAACCGCCTTCGTAGTCGACCTCTGCCAGCCGACGGTGACGCTGCATGCTGGGCAGCGATAGCAGCACCAACCGAAGTTGGCTGGGTTCGCCGACTGACGGCCGCTGTGACGCGGTGGCTCACCCGCTCCGGCGCAGGCTCCTGACCGCGGCGTGGGCGGCGTTCACGGAATTGCGTAAGGCTGTTGCAATCGAGATGTTCGCCAGCAGGTGTCTGTCTCTCGCTTGAGAGATCTGAACCCTTCCTCCCAAGCGGAGTCGTAGGATCGGCGAGGATTCCGCGGGCCATATCATCAGTCCCGAAGCGCGGTGGCCACGTCGAGCCGGGCCGCGACTACAGCTGGGATAATCGATCCCGCAAGCGTGGCGGCTGTCGTGGCGAGAACGCCAGTGGCGACGGCAAACCACGGGACGCCAGGCGGTTCAATGGCCGTGGCCGGATCTATCTGCGTGGGAACCCACCATTGTGCCCCGACTATGGCCAGACCGATGGCGCCCGCCGCACTTATCAGGCCAACCGCAATCGCCGCGAGCAGAATCTGCCCAACGATCGCTGTGCGGGTCGCCCCGACCGCTCGCCGGACGACCAGCTCGCGTGTCCTCTCCCCGATGCTGGCAAGCCCGATGTTCAAGATGCCCAGAGCGGCGATCGCCAACGCCACCGCGGCGACCGCCGAGAAGGCCAGCCGCTGCGATTTCAGCTGTTCGAGAAGGTATGCCGTCTGGTCCGCGCGAACAAGATTGCCGTCCAGCCTTCCGCCTGCGGCCAAGGCCACCCGGTTGGCGATGCCCGTGAGGGTACCGATATCGGCAGTGGGATGGTGGATCAGCAGGCGGACTTCTGTGTCGGCGAGTACCGCTGGTCGCAGCCTCAGCAGGGCGGGCAGGCTCGCGTAAATCCGCGGATCTCCGCCACCGTCCGCGATGATCCCCACGCCGGCGGCCGTGATGGCGGGCTGATCGTTTGTTACCTTCAGCCGCAGAACTGTCCCGACACCACCCCAGCGTCGCACGGCGGCCTGATTGAACAGCAGCTCGACCGCGCCGGCGGAATCCTCCGCGAGCCATCGGCCCTGTAAGACCGGCAACCGTTTGACCCGGCTCAACTCTCCGGCGATGAGCCGCATCTCCTGAAAGGACAACGGGGTACCGATTGGGTCTTCGGGCCGCCCGGCTCCGGTCCGGATGGACGGCTCGGCGACGATGGCGGCGGCACCGCCGCCGACGGTGACCGGCGTGGTTGCGAGTAGGGCGGCACGGAGCTGATCCGGTTGGGTCACGCCGAGCTGGAGGCGGGCGCCGAAGGTCGCGGCCCGGCCATCCTGCTGTTCCGCCGCTGCAATGAAAACCTCCGCCGTGATCAGGCTGAGCATGTTGATGGCGACGATGGCGAGCGCACCGACCATCAAGCTGAGTCCGGACAGGGCCGCCCGCCACGGGTGTGCCCGTAGTTCGCTGAGTGCGTGTCCCGCGATGTGACGCATTTTCCGACCTCCGATGGCCTAGGCGAGGCGGCCGTCCATGAGCCGCACGACCCGGTCCATGCCCTGGGCCACCTGCGGGTCGTGGGTCACCACGACGAGTGTCGTGCGGCGCTCACGGCAGGCGGTTCTCAGCGTGCGCAACACCGTTGATGCGGTATCGACGTCGAGCGCGCCGGTGGGCTCGTCAGCCAGGATGACGGCCGGGTGGCGCACCAATGCTCGCGCGATAGCCACGCGTTGCTGCTCGCCACCGGATAGCTGACGGGGTTTGCTGCGGGCTCGATCTCGCAGCCCGACAGAGTCCAGGGCAGACTCGACTCTTTGCGCTCGTTGCCGATAGTGCAACCCTTCGCCGTATCGCAGTGGGAGCTCGACGTTACGATATGCGGACAGGTGGCGTACCAATGAGTAACTCTGAAACACAAACCCGATGTGCTCGTTTCGCCATAGGGCTCTGTTTCTGTCGGATAGGTTCGTCACGTTCCGGCCCGCGATGGCAAGCGTGCCCTCGCCGACCGGGGTGAGCAGACCGAGCAGTGCGAGCAGTGTGGTCTTCCCGGAGCCGGAGCGCCCCGTGATGGCCACCGACTCTCCCTCAGCCACCGCAAGCTCCACGCCACGCAAGATGTCCAGCCTTTGCCTGCCCGGTAGCCAAACACCATGACACAGCCCGTCGGCCTCGATGACGTTCATGAAACCGGAACTCGTAGATTCGGCCCGAACGCGAGGACAGCGTCGCCCTCGGCCAGTCCGCCGACGATCTCGATCATCACGCCATCGCTAATCCCGAGCTTCACCTCGGTAAGCACGGGTTTGCCGTCGAGCACCTTAGCCACGCTGCCTCGAGTTTGGTCACCGGCGACCGCTTCCACGGGCAGGACAAGCACGTCGCGCCGCTGTGCCGTGTGAAGCGCGACGATCGCCGACAAACCAGCGATCGCCTTGCCGTCCTTGGTCAGCAGGCACAGGATGGTCAACGGAACTCCCCCGGCATTGGGCGGCGCCGGAGCTATGGCGGGCTGCTCGGCCTCGACCGGGCGGCATTCGGCGGGCCCTGGCCCGCCGATGATCTGCAACTTTGCGGACGTGGGGCCGTCATACATTCGGTAGGCGTGCGCCGGGGGCAGCTTGGCAAGTGCACCAAAACCGTTGTGCTGCAACACCACCACCGGGATGCGCGCCTTCACCTTCGCACCGGCTGGGACGAGCCACTGCACGATCACGCTGTCTTCCGGCGCCACGAGCTCCTGCCCATCGGCACTGCCGAGCGCAGCGCCGGCGGAAACCTGCCTGCCAGCGTTCATCCCGTCGGACGGACGGATCACCGACTCGACCGGAGCCGACACCGTATATCTTGGCCGCGCCTCAATGACGGCGTCGATCGTCACGACGGACACGATGTCACCGCGCTTGACCTTGACCACACCGCCTGCCGGGTCCATTGTGGACGGCGAAATCGCCGGAGCTGTCGCATCGCACCCGGCGACGGCGAACAACCCGCAGGCCAGCAAGACCCGTGCCAGATGCCTAATCCGCGTCCACACAATTCGTCCGAAGATGGTTGTGCGCCGCCGACACATCGCCCAGCTCGAACTTCGCCAATAGCTGGTCGAAATGAACGCGTGTGCCGTCATCAGAGAATCGAGTGTACTGCTCCATGGTGGGCAGTTTACGAAGCTGTTCAAGAGCGGTGGCCGTGCGAGCCGCATCCTTGCCGTATTGGTCCGCCCATTCGGACAGCCATGCACAGTACCAACGCGCCTGAGCAGTCGACTTGCCCCAGCCGATCTCGTATGTGTTGCCTCGCATCACCCCACTCCCATCAGGATAGGAGGGGAGAATAGGCGCCGGCTTCCACTGCGCTCCCGGCGGCAGCTTCAGCCGCTCGGTTTCCTGGTAATACTCGGCTGCCATCTCACCCGGATCCAAGAACGTTTGCTGGCCATTGTCTTGCCGTGGCGAATCACATCCGGCGGCAAGAAGCGTTATGGTCATCACGACATGGACGATGTTCCGTCTGATCATGTTCCTGCTTCCTCATCTCCCCGCAGATAGTAAGGGGTGACGGACACAAGCCCGCCACCCGCAGGTTCGATCAGTATCGAAGCGTGCCAGCCCAGGTAGCATCGCCGCCACTCGAAGAGTAACAGCATGCGGCCACCCGGAACTGCAGACCGTTGGCCGGGTTTGAGTGGATCGTCTTCCACCAGTCCGTGCTCGTCCAGATCACGCTACCGGTGATCGCGCTGTTACTGAGGTTATTGAGCCGCAGGTTCAGCGCCGAAGCCGGTCCGCCTTGGTACAGCAAGTTCGATGGGCTGAACTCGATGGGAATACCAGTCGCGGTCCGGTTGACGGTGTAGTTCGTCCAACATGAACTGCAGTCGGTGCGAACCTCTCCTCCGAGCGGCGTTTCCGCAGCATAGGCAGTAGCTGGCACCAGAACAAGCATGCCAATTGCCGCTGCGATCATGGTACCCAGCTTGTTGAGCAGCGCACGGCTACCCGAGGATTTCTTGAGAAGCATTGCCCCCGCTTCCATAAGAAACTTAAATGGCACGATCCGTGCCCACCGCTTAGCGTAAAGCGCCGGGAACGTTGCCGCAACCGGCCATCCATATTGGACAGCTTGCCTCATCCAGGGATTCGGCGCCGAAGATGTCAGCCACACATTCCTGAATTTTTGGACCGGGAGCCTGGCAGTGCGCAACGCCGTCCCCATCGCCGAAGCTGTGGCCGAGGCGCGTGCTCTGCAAATGGCGTGAAGCCGCTGCCCACGCCCTCGTCGCGACCCGGATAAGGCGTTCTCGCGGTGGAGACGCTGACCTGCCTGCCGGTATGCCCTATGAACAATCGGAGATCGCTTAGCGCCGACCCCACGCGTTTGGTCGGGAGCGAGCGGCACCGCTTTCGTTGTGCTCATAGCGGGTGCGCCAGTCATCGAGAGCGCTTGCACGCTCGGCATTTGCGGAGATTCACTCGCAAGTACACATGCTTTCCACTAACGGTTCGGTTCTGGACTGGCGATCTGTTGTCCTGCATCCGAGCCAGACGCGTCCACATCGGACAGGCTGGCTGCTCGAACGTGCCGCATGCCGTGTATTCCTCGCACCTAACCGTTTCGACGGTGCATGCGCTATGGGCCTGCACTGCTCCGTTGCTGGTCCACGGATCAGCCTTTCGGAACGGCCCAGGCTGTCATGGGCAAACTTGAGTTCAACCAAGGCGCATCTCGGATCGAATCGAGGGCCCCCACCAGCGGATCCTTCGGCGAGCATCCGACAAGTTGGAAGGCGCTTCGATGACGTGCGGCCGATCCGCACTGCTCCGTTGCTGCTCCGGACCCCGCCGAGCACCCTCAGTAGGTGACCGTCGCGGGCCGCCCAGAACACGTTGCGGAGATCGCCGCCGACGCGGTCGCCGAGCTTCCAGCCCGCCTCGCCGAGCCGTTTGTGGATCGCGTCCAGGCCGCCAGGCCACGAATCAACGCGATCCCAGCGGTAGGTGTAGTGGCTCGGTGCGGGCAGCGCCCCGGACCAGCCCTCCTCGGACGATGCAGGACTCACCTCCCGTACACGCACGTCGCTCAAAGTCGCCGTATCCGGTACTACCAGGCGGGTGCGACGAGACTTGCGTCGATTGGTTTCTCGCCGATATTCCAGGCGATAAGGGCGGCAAGGCCGCTGAGCAACAATCCACAGTGGACAGCCACGACCATAACTGCGACGGCGCGCGCTCATGACGGGCGGCCCAGGATACTGCGCATCACGGCAAGATAGCGTCCCAACCTCGTCCATTGGCGGCGTGTGAGCGCGCTCCGCTCGAGTACTTCCATTCGGGCGCCAGCTCCGGGCATCGTTCTCGCTCAGGTCGGCGACCGAGACGCTCGCTGTGCCGGTGATCCAGTTTGGATGATTGAGTTGTTCGTTCTCGATCAGCCCCCGCTATCGATACGACCGCGACCGTTCCCGAAACGGAACGATTTTCGGACAACAGGATTTCGGCGTTGCGCGACAGCCGATCCGGACGGCGTCCCAGTGAACGGCCGGGACCACCTAGTGCTCTGGCCGAATACGTTTGCCGGGTTGGTCAGGCCGCTGCGGTGAGTGGGCGTCCGCCCCAGCGGATGCCCTTTTCGCTGCGGACGCGGGCGCGTTCGCGGCGTTGGGCTGCCAGTACGTCGGGGTGGCGGGCGTTGTTGTTGCGCCAGCGCAGGTAGGCGTGCAGGGCCCGGGTTTGGGCGGTGTGGTTGCGGTGGTGGGAGTTGGCGATGGTGAACTGCCGCAGCGGGCCGAAGTGGGCCTCGATCGGGTTGGCCCAGGATGCGTAGGTCGGGGTGAAGCACAGCTCGACGCGGTTCTTGCGGGCCCAGTGGCGGATCGTCTCGCCCTTGTGGGCGGACAGGTTGTCCATGATCACGTAGATCGGGGCGCCGTCGGGCCGGGTGGCGCGGGATCGACTTCACTGCGGCCAGGGTGTTCGTGGTGCCCTTGCGGCGGCGGTTGACGCCCCACAGCCTGTCGCCGACCGAGTAGCAGCCGTGGAAGTACCGGATGCCGTGGGTGCGGCGGTAGGTGGACGGCAGCCGCTGTGGGCGTCCCTGCTCTGCCCAGCCTGCTCCGGCGTGGGCCGGATCCCGAGCGGCCCGAACTCGTCGAACGCAAACACCCGCTCCGGAAACCGGTCCAACACCTCTTCGATCCGGTCGAGCTTGGCGTCGCGGTCGGGGTCCGGGGACTCCTTCCACGTCTTGGTGCGCTGGAACGTGACGCCGCGGCGGGCGAGCAGGCGACGCAGGGCTTCGCGGCCGATGCGGATGACCCTGCCGTGGACTCTGCGCAGGTAGGCAGCGAGTTTGCGCAGCGACCAGCGGGTGAAGGGCTGGCCGAGCTTGGCCGGGCGGGTGGTGGCCGTCGTGACGACGAAGTCCTCGTCGTCAGGACTGAGCAGGCGGGGACGGCCTCCCGCCCATTGAGGGTCCAGGCACGCCAGGCCGATCTCGTTGAACCGGTGGATCACGTCACGGACGGTGTCCTCGTCGGCCTGGACCAGCTGGGCGATCACCGGGACCCGGTTGCCGCCGGCGGATGCCAGGAGCATCATCGCGCGCCGGTAGCGCACCGAGCTGGTGCTGCCCCGGCGCACGATCTGCTGCAGCTTCTGCCCTTCCTGGTCGGTCAACCTGCGTACACGGACAGGCTCGGCCACCTTGCCTCCAGCCGTCGGATCGGATGTCGTGATCATCCAAATGCGACAGCAGCTAACCCGGCGAACCTTCCCGGTCACAGCACCTAGCTCCACTAATCGTCCGAGGAACCGGCCAAGATCAGGGTGTTACGATTTTCGCGGCCCCATCGATGCAACTTGCGGTAACCCCCGCCGACGAAGGGACCCCCATGAAACATCCCTATCGGACGCGCCGCTCGACCCGTTACGTGGCTGCCGCTGCGGCTGCCGCGCTGATGTGGACGTTCGCCGTCACGTCGATGCCCGCACAAGGAAACTCTCTCCCCCCGAGCACCAATTCGGTCATCATCTGGAACGCCAACGCCCAAACGGCCATTTGGGACGTCGCAGGCGAGTCGCCGTGGGTCCAGGCCCGCAGCTTCGCCATGGCGCAGACCGCCGTCTACGACGCGGTCAACGCGATCGCCGGCAAGCCATACCAGCCGTTCCTCGCCGCACCGCGGGTCAGCGGATATGAGTCCACCGACGCGGCGGTCGCGACAGCGGCTTACCAGGTGCTCGTGGCTCTGTTCCCGGCACAGCAGGAGCGACTGCGCGCCCAGTACGAGGACTACATCAATAAGATTCGCAACGGCCGCGCGAAGCTGGACGGGATCGCGGTGGGCACCCAAGCCGCCAACACCACGATTGCCGCCCGGCAAAACGACGGGGCGTTCGGCAATGAGCCATTTACCGTGGGGACGGAGCCTGGCCAATGGCGCCCCACGCCGCCCACCTTTGGCAATGCCGGCCAGTGGGCAGGACATCTGAAGCCGTTCTTCATCCCCGGCCCGTCGACGTTCCGCACCTCGGGCCCTCCCGCGCTCACCGGCGACACCTACGCGAGGGATTTCAACGAGATCAAGGTGATCGGCTCGGCGAACAGCACGGTGCGCACTCCCGACCAGACGGACGCGGCCATCTGGTGGCATGATCGCCGGCTCACCCAATGGGAGATCAACCGCCAACTGGCGTCGAGCCAGCGGCTCAACGTCCTGCAGAGTGCGCGGATGTTCGCGATGGTGACCCTGGCGGCCGCCGACGCCAACACCGCCTGTTTCAACGAGAAGGGCACGTGGAACTTCTGGCGGCCGGTGACCGCGGTCCGGCTGGCCGACACCGACGGCAATCCGGCGACCGAGGGCGACCCCAATTGGACTCCGCTACTTATCACGCCGCCGAGCCCGGACTACACATCCGGGCACACCTGCTACTCCGGCGCGACGATGAACACGCTCAAGTATTTCTTCGGGCGTGACGACATCGCCTTCGGCGCGACCAGCATCGCCTCCGGCACGACGAGACACTACCGCAGCTTCTCGCAGGCGCTCGCCGAGGTCATCGAGGCCCGCATCTGGGGAGGCATACACTTCCGCTCCGCCGATGTCGAAGGCGCGAAGATCGGCAGGGCGGTCAGCGACTTCCTTGTCAAGCATCACTTCCACCGGCTAGACGCGACTAACCCCAATGCCGCCTAGCTAGCGGGCTGGCTTGGGTGTGTCAAGAACCTGTCGATGCTGCAAATGCAACGGAGCTCCGACAGAGGGATTCGTCCTCCCAGGAAAGATCTCTGCTGGGAGCTCCGCTGTCTGTTCAGTCCGTCATGCGCCGTACCATCACGGTTGCTCAGGGTCGATTCGCGCCGGCGTCTGAGCGAGCTGACACAGATCGTTTCGTTCGAGATCGTCGATGCCGTACTGCCGTCGCCGCCAAGGACTGCATCGACGTACAGGTTCGGGTGGCCGGCGAGACGATCATGCCCCCGCATCGCCCGCAATCGGGTTCCGCCCACGCGACGAACCGCGGAACACTGCGGAGACGTCGTTCGGCGTCACGAGCCCGAAGTTGGTGTTCGCTTCGCCGGCGGGTGCACGGGTGGCCACGGTGGTGCTCATGAAGCGGCGCGCTGCTGACCGGCCGCGTCCGGATGGGTCACGCGGCCCTGAGGTCGCTACGTCGGTCCATTATGGACAGGCACGGGACGCGCTGTCGGGGTTGCACACCTGGTGTTTTGGTGATAATTAATGTCTTTCGTTAAGCGAAAATTAATACGTCTTGGCACGAGTGGGGTCAGTTTTGGTACGCGCTGCGGGGTGCGCCCGCGCGCGAACGGTTGCCCGGAGCTAAAACCCCCACCGGATAACTCGACCGCGTGGAGGAGAGCCGGTGCATAGGGTGTTGGGTCGGCCGTCGTGAGGATTGCGAAAAAGCTGCTCATGCTGGTTATCGTGCCGCTGGTGGCGGTGGTCGCGTTCGCGGCTGTGACGGTGGCTTTGACCAGCGGTCAGGCCATCCAGGCGGAGCGGCTCCGGCTGCTCGTGCTCGCCGGCGCTGAGGCGGGTGAGCTGGTGCACCGGTTACAGCAGGAGCGGGTCTTCGCCGTCGATGCGCTGGTGGGCCGGTTGCCAGGCGCAGTCGACTCCTACTTGGACGTTACGAAGGCCAGTGACGGCGCGATCGACCAGTTCAGGTTAGCGCGTTCGCTATTGGCTGAATTGCCCGAAGGCACGGCGCAACTGCTGGATCGCGTCGACCGGCAGCTCGGCCAGCTACCGGCGCTGCGCCAGCGGGTGATCTCGGGCCGGGGTTCGGCATCGGCCTCGGTGTTCTCCTACCGGATCCTCATCGCCGACCTGGTGTCCTATCGCGAGTCAATGGCGCAGGCCGGCGGGGCCCCGGCGGCCATCGGCGACCGGATGCGGGCCACGGCCGCGTTGACCCGGGCCGCCGAGTTTGTCGGGCTCCAGCAGGTGGCCGTGCTGCGAGCGACCGAGCTGGGCGAGCTGACACCCGCGGCAGCGCAGGAGATCACCGCGGCGCGCACGGGCTACACCGAGGCGGAGCTCACCTTCGCCGCCCTGGCGGGCCCGACCTGGCGCCAGTGGATGGAGGAGGCGCTGACCGGAAGCGAGATGGTGGAAGCGCAGCGGCTGGAGGACGGCGTGGCTCGGCTGCAGCCCGGCGACCGCCTCGTGGTCGATCATCCACAGTGGACCCGCGGGATGACCACGCGGTTGCAGCGCCTGGAGCGGGTCGAGCAGCGCGTGGATGCGGCCATCGTAGACGAGGTGACGCGGATGCGCGATGAGCAGCGGATGCTCGCGGCCATCCAAGCCTTGGCGGTGATCGGCATCGTGATCGTGCTGTTGGCGCTCGCGGTCTGGCTGGGCCGGCCCATGATCCGCGGGCTCCGCCATCTGCGCGACGCGGCACACAGAGTGGCCTACGAACAGCTGCCGTCGGCTGTCTCGCGCCTACAGGACGAGACCGTGCTGGGCGAGCTGACCCCGCGGCAGTTCGCCGACCGCATGCCGCCGCCCATTCCGGTGCGGGGCAAGGACGAGCTGGCCGAGGTCGCCTCGGCGTTCAACTCCGTGCATCACGCCGCGGTCCGGGTCGCCGCCGAGCAGGCACTGGTGCGTGTGGGCATCGCCGCGATGCTGGTCAACCTGGCGCGGCGGGGCATGGGCCTGGCCGACCGGCTGACCGCCGAACTGGACAAAGTGGAGCGCGACGAGCAGGACCCCGACCGGCTGGCGGTGTTGTTCCGCCTGGACCTGCTCACGATGCTGTTGCGCCGCACCAACCACAGCCTGCTCGTGCTCGGTGGTGACGCGTCCGCGCGGGCCGGTGCCTCCGACGAAAGCCTGCCGACGGTCGTGCGCGCCGCGCAGGGCCAGATCGAGCAGTACGAGCGCGTGGATTTGGCCGCGGTCGACGACGTGTCGATCAAGGCGGGCGTCGTGGACGACCTGGCCAAGCTGTTGGCGGAGGTGCTGGACAACGCCTGCCGGTACTCGCCGCCGCAACGTGGACCCGATGGGTTGCCCCGGCCCGATGTGGTGGTGTTCGCCCGGTCCCTGGGTGATCGCGTGGTCATCCAGGTGATCGACGAAGGCGTGGGTATCGACTCGGACCGGCTGCGGGAGTTCAACGAGCGCATGTCGAGCCGGCCCCAGCTGGACCTGACGGCCGTGCGGACCATGGGCCTGACGGTGGTCGGCGAGCTGGCCAACCGGCACGGCATCGTCGTGCACCTGCGCCAGCGCTCCGTCCGTGGGACCATCGCCGAGATCACGCTGCCCGTCGATGTGTTCACCACGGCGCAGCCGAGCCTGCCGTCGCGCCCGGCGACGACCCTACCCGCCCTACCCGCGGCCGCGGGCAAGCGATCGGTGGCCCCGGCCGCGCCGCTGTTCAAGCCCGCGCAACGGCCGCTCGTGCCGAGCCAGAGGACGTCCGAGACGGTGTCTGTAGCCGCCGACCCGGGAGCCGCCCAAAAGGGGGCCGCCGACAAGGGAATCGGCGACAAGGGCAGCGGCTCAGACAGCATGTCGACCATGGCGGTCCCCACGGTGTCGGCGGCGGCCGCCATGGATGACACGATCGAACTGCCGATCTTCCAGCAGTTGGCATCCCGATGGTTTGCCACGGCCGACTCCGACTCACCGGGACCGCAGGGCGACAACGGCCGGGCCGGTGGGACAACGGATGCTTGGGCGTCGCCGGCCGATGCGGGCTGGGTCGCCGCCAAGTCGGCGGCGGAGCCCCCGACGGGCGGCCTGACCGCGGCCGGGCTGCCGAAGCGGATCGCGAAGGCGCAGCTGGTCCCCGGTTCCGTGGCGGAACCGACGCGACCGTTGCCTGAATACCGAGACCCGGCCACGGTCGGTGCCACCATGGCGGCCTACAGCCGTGGGCTCAACCGCACTCGCCTGGGCCGAACAGCTGTGCCGCCGACCGCAACCGATGACCAAGGAGTGTCCGCGTGACCAACACCAACCCAGAGCTCGACTTCCTGCTCGATGACTTCGTCGGCCGGGTGCCCCACGTGGCCAACGTCATTGCGGTCTCCGCCGACGGACTGTTGATCGCGCGTAACTCGAGCCTGCCCAGGGATTCGGCGGATCCGCTCGCGGCGGTGGCCGCGGGCCTGTGCAGCCTGTTGCGCGGCGCGGCCCAGCACCTTCAGGCCGGGTCGGTGGTCTCCAATCTGACCGAATTGGACGGTGGGCTCATCTTCACCATGTCGGTGTCGTCCGGCGCCTGCCTGCTCGCGCTGGCTTCGCACGAGTGCGACATCGGTCAGGTCGCGCACGAATTGGCCGAGCTGATCAACAAGGTCGGCCCCGCGCTGACCCCAGGGATACGCATCGAACAGGTTGCCGTCCCGCTGAAGGGTCGTTATGCGGCAAGGAGCGCGCCGTAGTGTCAGAAACACAGAAACCAAAGACATTTTGGCGGTACCGGCCGGGCGCCCCGAAGCCTGTCAAGATCGTAATATCCGGCGGGTTCGGGGTCGGCAAGACCACCATGGTCGGCGCCGTCTCGGAGATCGAACCGGTCACCACCGAGGCCGCGATGACCGCCGCCAGCCAGGGCGTCGATGACACGAGTGTGCTCCCGCACAAGACGGCCACCACCGTGGCCATGGATTTCGGCCGGATCACGATCGACGAAGGGCTTGTGCTGTATCTGTTCGGCACGCCCGGCCAGAACCGGTTCTGGTTCATGTGGGACTCGGTGTGCTTCGGCGCGCTCGGTGCCATCGTGCTGGCCGACGTGCGGCGGTTGACCGACGCCTTCGGCCCAATTGACTACTTCGAGGGCGCGGGGCTGCCGTTCATCGTGGTGGTCAACCAGTTCGATGGCGCACCGACATATCCAGTGGAGGAGCTTCGCGAGGCGTTGGCACTGCCTGAAACCGTGCCGGTGCTGTCGTGCGACGCGCGCAACCGCGAAGGCTCCAAGCGCGTCCTGATCGAGCTCGTCGAACACCTGCTCAGGCTCCGTCAAGAATCGGCCGGCCTCGTCAATGCCGCCCCAGGCTAACCAGACCTATTGATCACTTTCAACCCCACAAAGGAACCGCGATGCAACCGCGATCCATTCCTCGGCATCTGCCCGCGCTGGTCGCCCTCGCCTTGGCCGCGTCGGGCTGCTCGGGCGATCCAGGGCAGGCCGAACCCGGTACCATAAGAATCGGTTTTATCGCCTCCCTTTCCGGGACATATCAATCGGTCGGCGAGGACATGCGCGATGGTTTCCAGCTCTACCTGGACACCCACAATGGACAGTTCGGCGGCCGCAAGGTCGACCTGGTGCTGGCCGACGAGGGGGATGGGCCGGCGACCGCGCTGCCCGCCGCCACGCGCCTGATCAAACAGGAGCGGGTCGCCGCCCTCGCCGGGATCGTGGGCGGCGGTTCATACGCGGCGATCGCGCCCGTGGCAATCGAAAACAAGCTGCCGCTCGTCGGCGCGAACGGGCGCCCTGCCGTCAAGGACGCCACCTGGCTGTGGCACACATCGTTCATATCCGATGAGCCGGGCATCGCCATCGCCCCCTATATCAAGGAGAAGGTGGACGGCTCGGTGTATGCGATCGGCCCCGACTATCAGGGCGGTCACGACGAGCTACGGGGCTTCACAGACACGTTCACCAAGCTCGGCGGCAAGCTCGCCAACCCCGACGGCAAGACGACCTGGACGCCGTTCCCGAACACGACCAACTTCCTGCCCTATTTCGCGCAAATAAAGAGCTCGAATGCCAAGGCGGTCTACACGTTCTACGCCGGCAAGAACGCGATCGACTTCGTGACCCAGTACAAGCAGTCCGACATCAGAAACATCCCGTTGTACGGGGCGTTCCTCACCGAGGGCACCGTGCTCAACGCTCAGGGCCCCTTGGCCGAGGACGTCTGGAACGTGCTGAACTACAGCCCCGACCTGGACAACCCGGCCAACCGGAGGTTCGTCGCCGAGTGGTCACAGCGCCACACGCGGATCCCCACAACCTTCGCGATGGCAAGCTACGACGCAGCGGCGGTCCTGGATCGCGCCGTGGGCAAGGTGACGGGCGAGGTCACGCCGGAGAAGATCAACATGGCGGTCGGCCAGGTGGGGCAGATCGACAGCCCGCGCGGCCAATGGCAGTTCAGCGCCACGACGCACGCCCCGATTCAGCGTTGGTACCTGAGGGTCGTGCGGCGCGATGGAGGGCAGGTGTCCAACCGCATCGTGCAGACCCTGACCACGCTCGGCGGCTGAAGCACCGAATCCGGCCACCACCGTGGACGCTATTTGGTGCCCGTCATCGACGGGTCCGCCTATGGACTGCAGCAGTATGTGGTCGCGGCCGGGCTGACCTCGTGTTCAGGAAGCCCATCCTGCACTTGTCAACATCTGTCACCGCAGCCCCGTCGGTCTGCTTCACATAATCGCGCATCTGATCGTGGGCGGCCCGGTCAGGCAGCCTGCCCGCCGCGATCGTGACGCTGGTGCTGAGATCCTTGTCGCTGTCGAAGGTGCACGAACCGATCCCCAAGCAGGAAGGCGCCATCAGGCTGGTAGAGGCGATTGACCGCGATGTCGGCGGAGCGGCGTTCCTGCGCGATCTGGTGCTGGCCGGCCTGTGGGCGTCAGGAGGCTTGAGTGGGCATGAGCCCAGGGGTGGGGTGCACCATCTTCGGCAAAGAGTGCGTGACCTCCGATGATCACATTGCCCGATAAGGGTTTCCCCGGCGGACAAAGCACCGAAGAGATCACGTGAAGCGAAGCGCCCCCGCGGTCGAATCGTCCGGGAGTGGTTCCCAACTGATACCAGACGACGGCCGTCCGAATAGGCCATCGAAATGAGACACCTACCGTAATCGCGATGTGTCGGTCGCCAAGAGCTTCCGGTGTCCCGCTCATCGATCCTCCATTGAGAGGGACGGATTCGATCCTTGCGAACCGAAGATCGAGTCTAGGGGTCGCGAATGCTCGGCGATCCGAAGCTGGTCTGCCGTGCAGCGGCGTTCCGGCAGCAACAGTGGGATGCCGTCGCCGTTTCACCAAGCCGAGCACACCAGCGGCGAGAATGGCAACGGAAAGCAACAGCAAGATGGCAAAAGAGCCGACCGTCATGCCACGAGGCTAAACGCCCAAGCATGATCACCACAGGTGGCTACCAGGTGGACCGCAAGCAGTGCCTTAAAGATCATCTTTGACAACCCGCAGAGGCCAGTGAAGGTTCGAATCCGTTGACACTCGAGTGCAGTGTGCCGCCGGGCACGTCCATTCCGTCGTACCGCGACGGTAACCTCGCGGCCATGGCTGGATCTGGAGACGTTCCGCCGCTGATCGAGGACCGGTTGCGCGCGGTGTGCCTGGGGCTTCCCAGCGCCTACGAGGAGCCGGCCTGGACTGGCATCCGCTGGCGGGTACGCGGCCGCACCTTCGCTCATGCCTGCACCGTCGAGGCCGACAATCCAACCTCCCACGCACGGGTCTTCGCCACCGACGGCCCGGTCTGCGTGGTCACGTTCCGGGCGCCCGCCGAAGAGGTCGCAGGCCTTATCAGCTCCGGATTCCCGTTCTACTGGCCCGGATGGGGCGCGAACGTCGTCGGGCTGGTCCTGGATGGGCAGACCGATTGGAGCGAGGTGGCCGAGTTGCTTACCGACAGCTACTGCGTGCAGGCGCCCAAAAAACTGGCTCGCCTCGTCGACCGGCCGCCCGCCCATCCAGCCCAGGCATCGTGAAACCACGCTGAGGCCCCAGCCAACGACCGGTACCGGACGAATCGCGGCCGGCGCCGGGACACTGCGGCATGGTGGGATACCGCTATAGCGGCGGTCGGGGAGCAACCGTTTATTCGGCTGCAAGCGCACGCAGCCTGCGCTGCAGTGCCGCTTCCAGCTGCTCGGGAAGTCGAAAGAACCCGCGATGGGTCAGCAGGCGGTGCCGGGGATTGTGTTGGCAAGAGCCCGAACCGTCACTCCTGCCTCCACTCGCACGGCGCCGACGATGGCTTCTGGCGGCACCCGGCCGCCCGGATCGGCGGTACGTCCGTCCAGCACATACACGCGGCCCGACCCCTGCATCTCGGCCTGGATCCGAATGCCAGGGCACCGCTCGACGTGCTCGTGGATGACGCGGGACAGGAACCTGATGCTCGCGCCCTCGGTCAGCACGTGTTGCTTTGAGCCAGGACGCCCACGGTCGACCGGGCTCGGGCCGCTTTGGGCCGCGCCGGGCCGAGCATCACCGCCCAACTCGACGACGCCCTCGCCGGCGTCGCCTTGAAACTGACGCCCACCAACGAGCCCGCCTGGGACTCAGCCACCTGGACTCACATGGGCGACCGGCTCACCCGCCGCGGGCGCTTTCAGTGTGAGGGGATCAGCAGCACTTTGCCCGTGACGGTGCGCTCCTGCAACAGGCGATGTGCTTCACATGCCTTTTCCATCGGTACCCGCTCCGCGATCAATGGGCGCAGCTGGCGTGCTTCGAGCCGGTGCAGCAGCGCGGCCAGTGTCTCACGCAGCCGCCCGGGGTTGGTGCGGGCGGCCGTGCTGAGCCGATAGAACAGTGCACGCCGGTTGTTGGGTAGCACGGACCAGACCCGCAGCCGCACGAGGTCGCGTAGCGCGGTGAGCCGGCCGCCGGCGTGGCTCAGGAAGCCATACGAGACGAGCCGGCCGCCTGCGTGCAGCGTTCGGAAAGACCGCGTCAGGTGCGCTCCGCCCAAGGCGTCGAAGACGACGTCCATGGTGGGTGTGTGCGCGTTGTGTTCGGCGAACGTCGCTCCGAACGAGGCGACAACGTCGCGCTTGCCGGCCGACGCGGTGCCGTACATGTCCAATCCGGACCACCGGCCGAGATCCAGCAGGGCCGTGCCGACTCCACCGGCCGCCCCGTGGATGAGGACCCGCTCGCCGGGCCGCACCTGGGCGACGTGATGCAGCAGCTCGAACGCGGTGACGTAGTTGAGGGTCAGGCACGCGGCCTCGTGTATGCCGACGCCGTCTTCCACCGGGACCAGGCTCACCACGGGAAGCGTCACATGGCTGGCATACCCGCCGCGGAGGATTAGCGCCGCAACGCGCTGGCCGATCCAGTGGCGGGGGACGCCCGGACCGACCGCTTCCACGGTGCCCGCGATGTCCCAGCCGGGCACGAACGGTGGACGCGGACCGCCCGGGTAGCGACCCGCCCGCATGAGCACGTCGGCGTGGGCGACGCCGGCGGCGAGCACCCGCACCAGTACTTCGCCGTGTCGGGGCTCAAGAGCCGGACCGGTCTCGATCCGCATGACGCCGGGGTCACCGAAGCGCGGGACGACCACCCGCCGCGGCAGCGTCATGCCGTGGCCCGCAGCTGGTGCCTGACCAGCACGCCACCCATGACGATCGCGGTGATCGCGCCGAGCAGGCTCGCCGCCCCGAGCCGGCCCGTGACCAGATAGGACGCTGCGGCGCTCATCAGCACACCCGCGGTGAGCCCAAAAGCGAAGATCAACGCGGTTGCGGCGATTCTCGCGGGGACAAGCGCCGCGGCGACCAGCAGCCCGCACAGGATCAGGTCCGGTACCAGGAAGGGGTTGTCGGGGCGCCAGGAGCCGCCGATGAACAGGAAGACAAACGTCCCCGCGCTTACGGCGATGCCGATGATCCGTGCTACCAGCAGTGTAGTCATGTCTACAGCGTAGACTTCTGGAGCATCCGGTGTCTACACCGTAGACACCGGTTTCGGATGCGGCAGGATGACAGGCATGCCAAGGTCCAGACCGTTGACACCCGCCGTGATCGCGGAGACCGCGCTTCGCTTCGGTGACCGCGAAGGGCCACAGGCGATGTCGATGCGGCGGATCGCGGGCGAGCTGGGCTGCGATCCGATGGCGTTGTACCGCCACTACGCCGATCGCGAGGCGCTGCTCGACGCCGTGGCCGACCTGGCGCTGGCCGACGCTGCCGACCCCGACCCCGCGGGCAGTTGGGAGGGGCGGCTGCGTGCCGTCGTCACCGCGATCCGGTCCGCGGCCTTGCGCCACCCTGGAATCGCCGCGCAGATCGCCGCGCGGCCACCGCTGGGACCCCAGGGCCGCCGGCTCGGCGCCGCCATGATGACGGCGTTGCGCGACGCCGGGCTACCGGAGCCGCTTGTGGTCAAGGCGGCGCAAACGCTCGTGGCCTACCTGGCGGCGGGGCTGGCGATGTCAACGCGTGCCGGTACCCGCGACGCCCGCTGGGAACAGGTCAGCCAGGCCATCGACGAGTTGCCCGGCGGGCCGCCCGGTCGCGACCTGCTCATCGCCGGCTCGGACGAGCAGTTCGAATTCGGGCTACGCCTGCTCATCTCCGGCATCCGCGTAGAAGCGGGATCGGCAAGGCAACGCCCCGGCTCATCCAAGTGAACTCACGGCTCGCCGGGCAGGCCGGTTCGGTGAACATCTTCGCCACAGACGATGGCGGCACGCTCGTGCGGCTCAGCACCACCATTGGATCTGGGTCCTGGAGCACCTACAACATCACCGGGGCCAAATACGCCGGCGGGAGGCATCGACGCGATCCAAGGTGCAGAAGACGTCGTGGTATTCGCTATTGGAGCGTGATCCTTGAGGATCGAGAGTCGCCGTGACGGGATCTGGCGATTGCCTGCCCAATCGACTCTCACTCCCGGCTGACCTCGACAGGCTACGGGTTCGCTGTTGACGGACAGTTGGGTACAGAACGACTTCTCAAAGGCCGTGTCTCTTGAAGACCGCGATTGGTCGAGCACATGCTGGACGCGGGTGACTTCGTGGCGCCCATGGTTGAGCCGGCCTGGGGCGCGGTGTCGAGATTGCTTCAGAACCGTTTCTCCAGGCCGCTCACCGAACCCGCCGTGCCGGTACGGACCAGGCTAAGCCGCGGCCGAGGAGGAACCCGGTGATGGCAACGCCAACGCCACCGGCGCGGTTGACGACCAACGCGGGCTTGCGTCCAAACGCGACCGGGATGCAGTCAAACGCGATGTCAAACCCACCTACACCGCGGTCAACGCCGACGCCGCCAGAACGGCCTTCGATACGATGGCCGGCAACTGGGCAAGCGGTACCCACCGGTGAATCGGTTTGTTCGCGACCCCGGTTCGCTCGCGCATTTGAACAACGCCTGGCAGGAGTTCATCCGTAGACAGCCGCTGTGGCGCGGCCACACCGGCGCTGGAAAGGGGCATGCGGACGGAGAACGAGCGCCGCCGCACAGTCCACCTGAGACGCGGTCATGAGAATACCGGACAAGCCCGCCGCCGAGGTTCTCGGCGGAGCCACACAAGTGGCACCAGGCGACGCTGGCGGCCAACGGATGGGCAGCGGGACGCGCATGCGCCGCGCCAGCATGTCGCGCATCGCGTGGGGCCTGTCCGGTCGCGGCGCTGGGATCCAGAATCAGCGTCAGGAGGCGTTGGGCTCGCCCTGCGGTTCTGGGAGTCCAACGGTGCGGTCGACGGTAGCCAGCACCGTCACCGGCGCCGAGGGTTGCGCGACCCATCCAGACTCGGTGCTGCTACCCCGGGCCAGGTACCGGGTATTGATCTTCACGACCACGAGGTGATGCCGCCAACTCCAGCTCATCTTGGTCGGATCCTTGGCCGCGTATTCAGGCAACCGCTGGCCCTTGGCGATCTGCTGCTTTCGCTCGTCCTCACTGGGAGCCTTGGCGTTGGCGTCCGCGGTGGCGCCGCCGGCCGACTGCTGCTGAACGATGTTCTGTAGCTGGGGCCCGCGGGTGCCCCGGCACAGCACCACGTCGACGTCCTGGTGATTGTCGACGGCGGCCTTGACGTCCTGGTCGTTGGTGATCTTCAGGTGTGAATGCGTCTGTAGCAACTGCGGCCACAACTCGTCGAGGTTGTCCTCCAGCGGCTTGGTCTTCTTCTCGTCTTCCCATTCGACCGTGGTCGTGACGATCGCTGGGAACTGCGGACTTGTCATAATCGGTAACCCATCCTGTGTCGGTCGGCGGCGGGAATGCCGCCGGCTCTCGTATGGGTAGAGCACACCTCCTGGTCCGGTGATACGTCCGACATCGGACTCTGACGCGGATCTGCGGACGCGGTCCGGCACGAACCTCCATGGCCATGCACACACGTATGGTTCGCCCATTGTCCCAGCGCTGAGCGATGCAGCCGAGGAACATGCTGCACGGCGCATCCGCAGGTGGCCCATGGGCAACCCAAGATGAAGCGTCGACCACAGTTGCGTGCAGACCGAAACGCCGGCGGCTGCACCGACCGTGCCTCAGGCGATCCGCTCCGTCGGGCAGCACACGGCACTCCGCTCTCTGCGCTCGTGGCGCATTTAAACGTCACGCTCAGAGGGCGACATCTTGGCCCCGGGACGGCTTTGTCCGTCATATGGACCGTTTGAGGGCGCGGTCCGACAGCGGCCAGACATAGGGAAGGTTATCGGGTACATCGGGCCCGAAGATGGGACGGTAGTAGGCCGGATTCTTGCGTAGCAGCGATGATTGATGGCTCAGGTGCAGGTCGGCCCAGCCCAGCCACTGCGGCAATTCGCCTAGTTCGGCTAGCTCCGACTGGCCGCGTACGGAACGGGCGAACTCTGCGCGCAACGTGGCGGCGACAGTATCGGCTGCTCCCATGGCGCTCCACCGCGCACATATGGTGAGGCCGTAACATACCAGCGCTTCCTGGTAACCGATCCACATCTTCACGACGGGATGGTGCCGCCAGCCGTAAAGCGGAATCGTCATCGCGCGTAGAATCTGAAGCGCTTCGACACGTTGCTTGCCAAGCCGAACGCGGTCCAGTACGGCAGCCGTCGCTGCGAATTCGGCGTATGGCAGGAACGTCTGCATCCTCACCTGCTAATCGCGTAGCCGGTCGTGGGAACGCGTGGCGACGCGCGTTGGCCCCTGACCACCGCGCCAACTCCTGGCTCAGCAACCCGTCGACCGACCGTGCGTGAAATCATGGCCGGGTCTTATCGCCATCGTGCCGACGCAGCGAGAGGCGTGCACATGATATCCGGACACGACATCCGGTGCTTTGCACAAGTGGCGCCGCTTCACCGCGTGCCACTCGCCCGGTGTGCTTGATTTTGGGGCGGACCTGGTACAGATCAACGCTTTGCACTGCTGGCGACCGCCCCAATCCCTCAGATCGAACCAACATTGCCGGCGTTGCCGATTTGTCAAGATCTAGGCATTCCCTCGTACCGGTTTTCGGGCTGCTTACGTCGGAGAAGGCCCAGCAAACCGGCCAAGCCCAGAAGCCCCCAGAGCCCGTGGAGTCCCCGGTTGCCCTCGTTGGAATCGTCCTGCTGGACCGAAGTGGAATGCGTAGTCGCCGGGTCATTCGTGGGATCGCTTGCCTGCGCGGCTGCCGCCGGCCCGAACGCCAGCGCCACGGTCAAGGTGGCGACCGCCATGGATTTGCGTACCATGAGTCTCCCTCCTAACTGCCAACGTCAGGCTCTTTCCCATACGGCCGGCTAAAACCTCATCGGGTCGATGAACAAAGAGTTGTTGCACCTGCCGCGCGCGGGTGACAGCCAGAATCTGTTCGTGCCACCGCGGCTGCCGAGTTCGCCTATGGTAGAGGAATGCCGCTGGGACCGACCGGCTCGCTTCTGCTCGCCGGCCTGCTGTGCCTGGTGCTATGTAGCGAGCCAGACTGAAGCCCAATCGATGAGAACGGCGCAGCAGGCGCTGGCATTCGCGTTCCGGCCATGCACATCACTGTGATTTACGATTCTCATTCATCAGTTTGATTTGGCGCTCGGCCCAGGTTCAACCGGTGGTCCTGTGTTCCATCATGTGCTCGCCGACCCGCCGTCGCGAATGGCGTCGCGAATGGCGTCGCGAATGCGGTCGAAAACCGCGAGCGGCGGCCCGGCCAGAATGTTGGCCATCGCCGACTCCCCGGCGCCCGGGTGTGGGCGGGTCGGCGCGGTCGCCTCGGCCGCTCGCACCATGGCCGCCATCCGCTGCAGCTTCTCCGGTGAGTTGTCCCGCAACAGCAACGGGAACTCCTCGGCTTCTTCCCGCTCCGCATGCTGGATGACGGACGCACCGACCATGCTGAGCCTCGTGGCGAACTGCGGATGGTCCACGCCCATGTCGTAAAGTTTGGCCAGGGCGTGCTTGGCCTCGTTTTCCTCACCGAGCCGCTGCTGCACAACGCGCTCGTCCGAGTCGCGCGCCGCCGGATGGACCACCATCTCCTCGGCCGACTCGTGCACCGCCAGAAACCGCACCAAATAATGGAAAAGCCGTTCCCGCTCAGCGCCGCCAGCGCGCTCCAGCCGAGCGAACATGTCTTTGATCTGCTGATGTTGCTGCAATAGCAGCTCTACCACATCTTGTTGCTCGGTCGAACTGGTCATGGCGCACGCCTACCCGCCTCATCGAGCACGCAAACCGGAAGCGAAGCCAAGCATCGCGGGGAGTTACGGCAGGGTTTGGCTTTGATACAGGGCGGACATCGGTGTGCCGACTGAAAGTGCCTTCGTGGTCCCGTGGTGTACACCATCGGCGTGCGACGGCATGACGTGCTCGTCTCGTCCGTGGCCGTTTCGTGGTTACGCGCGCTACCAGCGGGGTATTCGCGTCCGGTGTCCACAGAACCGAGTTCGAGCGTGTTAGGGCCTGGCTTGCTGCTGGGAGCCGGACTGGGTGGTTTCGTCGACGGGATCCTGCTTCACCAGATCCTGCAGTGGCACCACATGCTCACCGAACGCGGCTACGGCTTGACGGTCCAAACGCTCGCGGACGGCCTGTTTCACGCCGCGACCTGGCTGGCCGTAACCGTCGGGTTGTGGTGGCTGTGGCGGCGCGTTCGCCTGCGCCGGCCACGGCCTTACAGCGCGCTGGCCGGGCCGATGCTGGCCGGTTGGGGCCTGTTCAACCTCATCGAGGGCATCGTGGACCATCATTTGCTCGCTGTGCATCATGTGCGCTCGGGCGAGCACCAGCTCGCGTGGGATCTGGCGTTCCTTGGCCTGGGCGCCGTTCTGCTCATCGCCGGGTGGCTGCTCCACCGCGATGCCATCAGGCGCGACCGGGTACCGCCGGAACGGTAGTGAGCACAGCCAATCCTTATTTGCGGTCGTGGATGCACACGTGCCTTCGTTCAGGCTTGCGGCACGGATGGCGATCTCGGTTTCGCCGGAGCCTGGGGAAGACGCCGCCGCACCGCCAGCTTAAGGGTGTCCAGGTCACCCGGGCGTGCGGCCTGGACGACGGCGCCTGCGCCACGGCGACGATCCGGCCGGCCCGCCGGTGCGCCGATTCCGCGATGGCGTCCCCACTTCCGGCACCCGGGGGTTGCCAGCACGACACCACGGAATTCGCGGTCGGCGAGCAAGTCGGTGGCCGAACTCCGTACCAGAACGTCGTCTTCCAAGCCAAGTGGGTGGACAACCGCAACCGCTTGGCCGTCACGGGAGGTGATCCCGGCGGCCCTGGACGACGCGAACTCTTCCGCGCCCGTTTCACCAATCCGGAGACAGACCCCGGTCTTTGCATCGATACTCCAATCGCGGCAAGGCGTCGTCCATACCGATGACACCGGGTATCGCCCAGATCAGGTTTTCTACGTCGCCCGGCCGAAAGGCGACACGTGGCAGGTTGCCACCGCGGCGGCGCATGTTGGGGGTGGCGCCCGGCGAATGCATCCGGAAGCATGGTGGGACATGACGAGGCGCGGCAGGGTGGCCGGTGGGATCGGCACCATGGTGATGCTGATGGTGTTGACGTCGTGGCCGCCGGTGCGTTTGCTCAGCTTCGATCCCGACAAGGCATCCAAGGGCGGCTCTGTGCTTGACCACCTGCCCGCGCACATCCGCCCGCTTGCGATCGACCTGCCCGGTGGCGGGGTGCCCATGCGTGCCGACTGGTCTCCCGGCGGTGATCGGCTCGTGTTCCTGGACGCGCCGATCGGCGACGTGTGGGAATACGACCTTGACAGCGGTGTCGCCCGCAACCTGACGGAGGCCTTCCTGCCAGGCGGTGTGTTAAGGGCTCATCACCTCACCAACGGTGATCTCGTGTTGTGCGCGCCGCTGCAACGCAATCGTCAGGATCCCGAGGGTGATCGATTCGCCGGCCGGCTATGGGTCCTTTCTGCGCCCCTCGGTTCCCGCGCCCCGGTCGGACTCGATGCGCCCTGCTGGGAGGGGATCGCGGTGTCGAAGCAGCCGGGTTCGACGCGCATAGCGTGGAACGAGGCATCGATCGACTTCACCGCCGTACCGCAGGTTTTCGGCGAGGCGCTCTTCGGCGAGTCGAGAATCTTCACCGGCCGGATCGTCTATGACCACGCGGGTAGGCCGGCACTTGTCGATCGGAGGGTCGTCGTGGACAAGACCGATGTCGGTGTCATCACACCAGCCGTCGAAGCGCAGGACTTTCGCCGCATCGACGACGGCGATCCGAACGTCGATGACGAGCTGATCTTCAGCGCCTACTTCCACAACGGCGGTCAGGTCATGGGGGTCGACCTCGACACGGGTGCGATCACCGACTACGCGCCCGCCTCACACTTCTACGAAGAGGCAGAAGGCATCGATCCGGCGGGGCGTTACGTGCTTGTCGAGCGGGACCTCGCGATCGTACTTTTCCCGGGAGAGCTCGACATCTGGCGGCTGGCGCTCGACGGCAGCGGCTCATTCGAGCGGCTCACGACCTTCAATCATTACGCCGGTTACGGCGCGACCAACCCGGTCGTGTCGCCTGACGGCAACAGCATCGCGTTCCAGCTCGAGAAGGCGGACTCCGAGCACGGCCAGGGCCACGGCCTGCTGCTGTTCGACCTGGCACGGTGAGAAGGCCGGTCAGCGCCACGCAACCGACAGGCGCTGCGCCGTCGTGGAAAACCCGCACGCCATCCCACAGCAGTCCAATGTGGTCCCCGCCCGCGCCCGCAGTGGTTCACGTGGCGGACGCCCGGCGGCCTACGACGCCCAGCCCTCGCCCACATATGGCAACTGCACATGGGCGGTGATCCCGTGGCGATGCCATCTCTGTAAGGCATGATCGATGCTGTGGTTGACCGAGCGGAGATTTCGACGGCGAAGGATGCCGCGGATCATGAACTGATCGTGGCCTTCGGTAGGTTCCTGGGTTCGGCCAACCGGCTGGAATACATCCTGGGGCGGGCGATCGAGCAGGAATGCGGGATCAGCCACCTGATGTTCGAGGTGCTGCTGATCCTGGCCCGGGCGGGCGGTCCGGGTCTGACGATGGGTGCCATCAGCCGGGAGCAGGTGCTCACCACGGGTGGTGTGACTCGGCTGATCGACCGGATGGAGACGGCTGGGTTGGTGGAGCGCAGCAACGATCCTCATGACCGGCGCGGCCGCCTCGTCCGATTGACCCCTCTCGGCGAGCAGACGGTGGTGCACGCTGCCCGGGTCCACGTGGAAAACATCGTGCGTTACTTCCTCGAACCACTGCCCGCAAACCGCCGCAAGCGTTTCGTTGACGACCTGCGGATCCTTAGCCACTCAGCCCGCGACATGCTTCCCCGCCTGCGGTAAGGCCTGCGATCCAGATCACACCGCGACGCACACCGCTCGGGAAATATCTGACGCATCAGATTCTGTTGAGTCAGGCATGAAGCTGGTCTACGCTTTCGACGCGCACTGCGGCTGGTCACATGGGTTCTCGGGTGCGATTTCGCCGGTCGCGCCGAGACATCCCGATCTGCCTATCGAGGTCGTGTCGAGCGGTCTTTCACCGGCGAGCGCCGGCAGCCGATCCGGGCCACTGAGGCCGACTTCGCCTCGTCGTCCAGCCTGGCATCCACGCCTACCCGGCCCTGCTCGCTGCCTCTGGCGAGCACGTCGTCCCACTGGCCAGCGGGCATGCCACCGCTGATCAGATCGATTCACGCCTTTCCACGGTACCGACCGATCTAATCTGATCATGGCCTCGCAGCCGATTCGCACCTTATGAGGAGAAATCGTGAGCACGCTCAACTTCACCGTCGCTGACCTGGACTTCCCGGTCGGCAGCAAGAACAAGACGGCCACCCTGGTCACCGGTGACCACGACGCACTGCTGATCGACGCCGGGTTCACCCGGGCAGACGGCCATCGCCTGGTGGCACAGATCCTCGACTCTGGCAAACGGCTGACCACCCTGTTCATCAGCCACGGCGACCCCGACTTCTACTTCGGCGCGCAAGTCGTGGCCGACGCGTTCCCCGACGCCGCCATCGTCGCCACCCCGCAGACCATCGAGCACATCAACCACTCGTACGAAGGCAAGCTGAAAGCCTGGGCGGCAGCCGGGGTCAACCTGCCGACCCGGCTAGTCGAGCTGACCCCGCTGACGGGTGATGTTTCTCTTGAAGGGCATCAGTTCCAGCTGCGCGGCGGCCCGGCGGCCTTGCCCGACCGGCACTATCTATGGCAGGCCGAGCACCGCGCCATCCTCGGCGGCGTCTTGTTGTTCCAGCACGAACACGTGTGGGTCGCCGATACCGCCAAGCCCGAGCAGCGCGCCGCCTGGATCGCCCTGCTTGACGAGATGGCAGCCCTGGACCCGCAGCTGGTCATACCTGGACACCGGCTTCCCGGCACGCCGGCTGACGCCAGCGCCATCGCCGGTACCCGTGACTACCTGATCGCCTTCGAGCAGGAGCTGGCAAAGGCGGCCGACGGCGCCGCGCTGACCGCAGCGCTGGTCAACCGGTACCCCGGCTATGGCATGCAGATCGCCGCACAGATCGGCGCGAAGGTCGCCAAAGGCGAAATGGCGTGGGGATGACCCTGATGACAGATTTCGCCACCTCCACCGCACCCGCCGACGTGGTGCGGCGCCAGTACCTGGCGTCCGCGACCGGCAATCTTGAAGCCCTGCGCGCCACCCTGGCTCCCGACGTCGAGTGGACCGAGATGGCCGGCTTCCCACTCGCCGGCACCTACCGGACACCAGCCGGTGTCACCGCCAACGTGATGGAAAAGCTCGCCGCCGAGTGGGACGACTGGACCGCCCACGACGACACCTACATCGCTGACGGAGAAAATGTCGCCGTCCTGGCCCGATACACCGCCACCAACAAAGCCACCGGCAAAGCCATCAGCGTCCGGGTCGCCCACCACTTCGTCGTACGAGGCGGACAGATCGTGCGCTTCGAACAGTTCGTCGACACCGCCAAAGTCCGTGAAGCCATGCCCAGCGGCGGTCTCAGCCCAGAACCTTGAACGGGCCGATGACGGGAGCGGCGAGCTGCTGTCAGCCGATTTGCGTTGGCACGTAGCACTTCAGGGCCTGCTTGGCTCCCGATGCGCTCGGGGGCTGGCGCATCGGGAGCGTCTCATCAGGCCGGGAGGCCGCCGACCTGCGAATTGATCCAGGAACGGATCGAGGGAAGGTCACCGTAGATGGACGGGCTGGTGCCACAGACCGAGCTTCCGCGGCTCGTGGCGCCGATCAGCCACCAGCGGGTGCTACCCGAGAACTTGCGCACCTGTGGGCCGCCGGAGTCGCCGTAGCAGGCGCCGGAGTTGCCGCCGGGGTTGTTGGTGCAGATCTCGTATGGGCCGTTGATGCCCCCGCACCTGCTGTCGGAGAGGATCGACGTGTCCAACTGGTAGGCCCTGGTGGGCGCACCGCCGCAGCCACGGGTTGGGCACGTTTGGCCCCAGCCGATGATGCGGGTGGGTGTGCCGGCGGCACCGGATGTGGTGGGGATGGGCGCCGGTGCGTAGCTCACCGACGAGCGCAGCTGCAGCAGCTTCACGTCGATGAAGGGGTGGTTGACGCCGCGCAGGACGCCGACGACCGTGCCACCGCTGTCGCGGTAGACACTGCCGACGCGCACCGACGTCGGAGTCGGGCAGTGCTTAGCGGTGACGACCCAGTTGGCCTTGATCAGCGTGCCGGTACAACCGGCAACATAGACCAGCCACGGGTAGTTTTCCGTCACGGGTTGGCCGCCTACGACCATTGGGGTGACGCCGTCATCACCCGAGTAGTAGGAGGCGTTAGCTGGGGCCGGGACGGCAAGCAGCGCGGCGGTCAGGGCGGCAGCCGCTAGCGCGCCGGCTATTGAGCGGGGTGTTTTCATGCCGCATACGGTGCCGTATGCGCATATAAATTTTCAATTTCCTAACTGAAGTTTGAACAATTGACGAAACCCCGGTCAGCCTGCTGCTCCGACGTCCACATTGCCCGCAGCGTCGTACCGGATCCGCAAGCCGCCCTCATCGTGCACGCCGGGCGAGTCGAAAGTCATGTACGCAGATGTTGGGGAACCTTGTGCCCGTCAAGGCTATGCGAGTCCGGCGGGTGTGCTCGGCAACGAGGTGCTGATGAACGACCCGGAGGGCAACGAGTTCTGCGTCGCATGAGGCGGTGCGGGACACGCCACCGGGTCGGCCGGGATCGTACGCACAACCGCCGGCGGTCCATCGGTGCCGGGCGTGGGCACCGGTTGGCCGGTGCCCACGCTTGCTCGGTCACTTGTGGCTCAGCAGCATCGGGTGGCAGGGCCGAGGGCATTGTAGACTATCGATCCATTGACAACGATCTGCACGCGGGTCCTGAAATCCAGATTAGTCCGACCCTCGATCTTGACGGGCGATCCCCAGTAGTGCCCTATCGCGCAGCCGTCTTCGACCCAGCCTGTGTACCCCTGCAACACACCGTCTCGAAAGACATCCACCCTGACTTTCGACGTGCAGGTGCCGGAGTATGGCGCCGGCGCGTTGATGTAGAAGTCAGGGTACATGAATCTGCCATCGTCTCCGCTGCAGACGCCGATGTGCCAGTTTCTCTGTGTAATGTCGGAGCATCCACCGCCACTTGCGTGCGCTGGGTTTGCCACCACCACCATCGCCACCACCGAGGCGATGACGGCGGCGAGCATGACAGCTGCCGCCGCGATGGGCCTTCGCTGACTCATTCTTCCTCCCAGGTTTCTGAGCCCGGGCCCGGGCTCGGCCGTTACCCTCGTCCTGCCCGGTTTGGCGGTGGTATTGATCCGGTATGGGCGCAGGTCAACGGTGCCGGCCTGACGCGCGTGCTGGTCCGCTTGCGGCAGCTCAGGGTTGCAGGGCGTCGAACTCTTCGACAACGAGGCGTCGATGCAAGCCGGACAGCTTCGGCTCGGTGAGGAGGCTGCGCAGGATGGTCCCCGCGGCGCTGGTGTCGCCGCGCAGCCGTAGCAGGCGGGCGCGGCGGCGTGCGGTCGCGTGTTCGACCGGCCGGGAGTAGGTGTCGGTCACGTGATCGTCGGCAACATCGAGAAGCCGCTCAGCCTCGCCGAGCCTGCCCTGATCCAGCATCACCTCGGCGAGCACGCCGGCGCATGTCGACTCGAACTGCAGCCCGATGGTGCGCAGCATGGTGCGGGCGCGCGAGACAAGCTCGGCCGCCTCGTCGAGGCGGCCGAGCTTGCGCATGAGCAGGCCACGGTTGTACCAGGCGTGAGCCTGGTACATCGGGACGCCAAGCTGAGTGCTCAGCGCCATGGCTTGCCCGAAGTGGTGCTCTGCCTCCTCATACCGTCCCATGTGGACGTACAGGTGCGTGAGCTCGTTGTGCAGGTTGCACATGCCGCCTTGGTCGCCCAGTGAGCACGTGATGGCGTATGCCTGCTCCAGGTGTCGCAAGGCGTCGTGCGGCTCGTCCAGCCAGAAACTTGCGTGATAGGCGGCGGTATGCGCTGCCGCGTCGCCGCGCGGCCACCCCGTTTCCCTTGCCGCCTGCGCTGCGGCCCGCGCGTGCTGCCGCATGGCGTTCAGGTCGCCGAGGTTGCCGGTGGCGCTCGCCCGCGCCAGGTGGGCGGCTGCCAGGCCGCCGGAGTCCGCTGCCTGGCTTGCGGCCTCCAGGGCAAGCCCGGACAGCCACTGATACTCGTCGACAAGACCGCGGATGGTGTAGTAGCCACGCAACGCGTCGACGAGCCGCCAGCACAGATCGGTGTGAGGCCCGCCCGCCGCCCAGGAGGCCATGGCGACCAGGTTTTCCCGTTCGGCGTCGAACCAGTCGCACGCGGCCTTCCAGGTTGTGAAGGGATCGTCCACATCGGACTGATCGGCGGGAAGTGGGAGCCGGGCAGTTGCCGGGTTGATCCGCGCGGCGGCGCGGTGGCCAACTCCCAGATACCAGCGGGCCAGGCGGACCGCCGCGGCGTCGCCGCGCGACCCGAATGCCGGTGAGACGCCGACGGCGAATTCGCGCAGGAGATCGTGCTGGCGGTATCGCTGCGGACCTGAGCGTTCGACCATGCTCGCCGAAGCCAGCCTCCTCAGCGCCGATCGGGCTTCGAGCTCGGCAGTCGAGGAGAGGGCTGCCGCGGCTGCTGTCGTGAAGTCCCGGCACGGGGCGTGCGCCATGAGGCAGAACAGCTCCTGCTCGGGCTCGGGCAGCATCCGATATGAGTGGTCGAACACCGCAGCGATCGAGCTCCGCGGGTCGTCATCGGTCTGCAATGCGCGCAAAGGCTGGTTGTCGAGATCCTTGACCAGCTCCGAAACGAGAAGGGCCGGACGGTCGCCCAATTGCGCCGCGCAGATCCGCAACGCCAACGGAAGATGGCCGCACGCGCGGACCAGCCGAGCGGTCGCCTCAGGCTCGGCGGCGCACCGATCCGCGCCGATCATGGCCACGAGGGCGGCCCGCGACTCCTCCGGGCTGAGCACGTCGAGATCGATGCGGCTGGCGCCTTCCCGTGCCACCAGGCCGCCGAGCCGATAGCGGCTCGTGATGACGGTCAGGCAGCCGGGACCGCCGGGCAGCAACGGGCGCACCTGCTCCGGTCCTGCCGCATCGTCGAGAATCATCAGCATCCGCTTGCCGGCAACCGTGCTGCGAAACAGCGCCGCGGCCGCCTCGACCTCCGACGGGATGTCCAGCGCCCACACGCCCAGCGCTCGCAATATCAGCGCCAATGCCCGTTGGGGGGCAAGCGGTTCGACGGCGTGGCCGCGCAGATCGACATGCAATTGACCATCGGGAAACAGGTTCAGAGCACGGTGGGCCCACTCCAGGGCCAGGGCGGTCTTGCCGACGCCGCCCATGCCGACGATGGTCACCACACCGGCGTCTGCTGCCGCAAATTCGTCCAGCTTGGACAGTGCCTCATGTCTACCGACAAAAGCCCGCGGCCGGGCCGGCAGCTGCGCCGGAACTGGCGCAGACGCCACCGATGACACCTGCGGCAATGCGGCCGGCGCCGGATCGTCGCCACGCAGGATGTCCAAGTGAATGCGCTGCAGCGGCTCGGCCGGCTCGACACCGAGCTGATCGCGCAGGATCCGGTAGCCATCCTGATAGACCGCAAGTGCCTCGGCACTTCTTCCACACCGGAAGAGAGCGATCATCAACTGGCCGCGGAACCGTTCCCGCAACGGGTGCTCGTGGACCATGCCTGACAGCTCGGCGACAACCCGCTGATGCTCACCCAGCGCCAGGTCGGCCCCGATCCGCTCCTCCACGGCCTGCAGGCGTGCCTCGTTGAGCCGCGTGGTGCTCTCGCGCAGCGCGTCCACCGATGCCAGATCCGAGTAGGCGGGCCCGCGCCAAAGACCCAGCGCCTCAGCCAGATACGACCGCCCGCCGCGGACGTTCCCCGTCTCGATCGACCGGCGCGCCAGCTCCACCAACGCCTCGAACTCCGCCGCGTCGAACTCGCCGTCGCCGACCATCAGCCGATATCCGTGCGGCTGGCGGGTGATCCTGCCCGGCTCGCCCAACGCCTTGCGCAGCTGGTACACATACACCTGGATGTTCTTGGCCGCAGTCCGGGGTGGACCATCGGCCCAGACCGCGTCGATGAGCGTCTCCATTGAGACCGCACGATTCGGCTCGGTCAAGAGTTTCGAGAGAACGAGGCGATCCCGGCGCGCGCCGATCACGATCTCACCCGTGATGCCGAGCACCCGCAAAGGACCGAGAACCTCGAATCGCATGGCATTGATCTTAGTGCTGCTGGGCGATGCACCTCACCCATACGAAGTTGACGCTGAATTGACGGCTTGCTTTTCTGTCGAGGCCGGCTCGCCGCTGGCGAGGCTGTGCCTGGTGCCCTTGTATCGAAGGAGCCGCTGGTGGCTCGGCGAACTGTCCTGGGCGCAGCTTGCCCGCCAGCCGGGCGTGCATGTGCACGGCAACCCTGCGCCTCATACGCCAGATGCCCGGCTGGTTCCCGCGCTACGTGTTCACCCCGCAGGCACTGCGCTGAGTCGCAACCCGTCTTCCGGCGGGCCCGACTCACCGCCTGGAACGCGAACGTCCACATATTCGTCAGCCGTCCGTTGTCCGTGCGCGTTGCCGCTGGCTCGGAATGAAGTTGTGGTCACACACACGCTGCCGGGTCGCGTGGACCCGGCAGCGAGGACGGTGGCCGGCCGTGGAGACAGATGTCCGCGCTGCGGGCAGTGCCGATTCCGGCTCGGCCAGCCGCCGTTATCGGAACAGGGTTTTGGCTTATCGGGCTCGGGTTGCCGGGCTGTGTGCCGTTCAGCGCAGCACCCGCTGCGCCAACGCACGGCTCGCGCGGCGCAGGGCGGCCAGGTCGAGGTCGACCAGCCGGCCGTCGCGCTTGACGATGCGGCCTTCGACGATGACGGTGTGCACGTCGGCCCGGCTCCCGTTGGCTACGGCGGCTGCGGCGCTGGGGGCGGGCAAGCCGTCCAGCAGGATCAGGTCGGCGCGCTTGCCGACCTCGACCGTGCCGATGATGTGGTCGAGGCCGATCGCCCTGGCGCTGTCCACGGTTGCGGCGGGCAGTATCGCTCCCGCCGGGAGCATGGTGGCGGTGCGCAGTCGCTCGGTGCGCAGGGTGTCGCGCATCGGCTCGAAGAGGTCGACGGGCGCGTTGACCACGACGTCGGTGCCCAAACCGGCGCGGGCGCCCGCGTCCCACAGCCGCCCGTATGCCGATGCGCCGTGTCCCATGGTGCCCTCGACGACCGGTGTGACGGTGACTCCAGCACCGGTCTCGGCGAGCATCTTCGCGTCGTCGGCGGTCATCCCGTTCAGGTGCACGAGGTTGACGTGCGGACCGAGCAGGCCCACGTCGTAGAGCGCCCGGACCGCAGGGCCTCCGGCATGCATGGTCACCGTGACGCCCATGTCACGTGCGAGACGGACGGAGCGCACGGTGTCGTCGTGGTCGCCATATTCCATGCCGGCGATGGCGAATCCGGCGGTGACCGTGGCGGGACCGCGCTGCACGCGCCGCGCGTATGCCTCGTGGTCGGGGTGGACGAGGCCCACGACGGCGCGGATGCCGGCGGCGGCGAACGCGTCACGCACCGCGTCGGTGTGTGCCTCGGTGGTGGTCGTGTTGCTCCAGTCGAAGACGGTGGTGATGCCCGCGTCGAGCGCTTCGGCGGCGCCGAGGAGCGTGGCCAGGCCCGCGTCCTGTGGCGTGTAGCCGGTCAGTATCGGCCCGAGCACGGTGGCCAGGTAGTCGGGAAGGGTCATGTCGGCGCCGACACCTCGCAGCGGCGCCTGCCAGACGTGACGGTGGCTGTCGACGAGCCCCGGCATGACGATCATGCCGGCGGCGTCGATGACCGTGGCGCCGGGCGCACCGTTCACACCGGGCGCGACCGAGGTGATCACGCCGTCGTCGATCAGCACATCGGTCTCCGGCAGCTCCGTGCCGCCGTCGCCCGCCGCCACGTGGCCGCCCTTGATCAGGATTTGCGTCATCGATACCTCCAATAAAAGCTTTTTGAAAAGCTATTGGAAAAGGTTTTTGTGCGCAAGAAGATTTCCTCGCCTTGTGAGCAGAGACACCACGAACATGATCGCCGAGGCGTGGGCCGGGAAGAGCCAGGCGTCGTCGGCGACGAACTCAGGTGGCCAAACGCGCCGGGCAGCGCGCGGCACCGCTGAACGAGCGGGTCAAGACCGATTTGGAGCCGGCTCGGGTCGGCCAAGGCGAATAGGTGATCCTCGCCGTCCCTTCACGTGGCCGCGGGCGGGCCTACCGGCTGCACCCGTCCGACCTAACCCAGCGGCTCCTGCTCTCTCGGCGACACCGCCAAACCCGGGGTGCTACAGCCCAACCCGTCACCACGCCGCCGCCACGGTATCGGCGCTGCCCTCCTTGGGCACCCACTCCGCCCCGGACGACGGCCGCCACTCCCGCCTGATCAGCCCGTAGACCCACGAGTCGGAGACCTCGCCGTTCACGACGCAGTCTTCCCGCAACGTCCCTTCACGAACGAACCCGAGCTTCTCCAGCACGCGGGCAGACGCGACGTTGCGTGTATCGGTCTCAGCCTGGACGCGATTGAGGTCCAGAGTGTCGAATGCCCACTGCAGCAATACGCGCGCGGCCTCCGTCGCGTAGCCGTGGCCCCAGGCCGCCTCGTTGAAGCAGTAGCCCAGCGATGCACTGCGGTAGTCCGGATTCCACCGGTTCAGGCTGCACCAGCCGATAAAGGCCCCGTCGGAGGCACGATCCACGGCCAGCCGCGCCCCGGTGCCCCCGTCTGCCATCTGCCGGCAAGCCGCGATGAACTGCTCGGCGCGCCTGCGTTCGCTCCACGGCGGCGCGTCCCAGTAGCGCAACACGTGAGCGCTGCTGTGCATCGCGAAGAGGTCGTTCGCATCCGCGTCGTCGAAGGGGCGCAGGCGAAGGCGGGCCGTGTCCAGCGTGGGCGTGGGCAGCGACATGCGCGTCATACTCCCTCCGATGCCGGCCACCGGCAACGGATTATCTCTGGACACGCGGGCGTGTGCAGAGCGCACGATGGCCGAGAGTGCCCGCAGCGCTGTCAGTGCGGCGGTAATCGCGTTTGGCCTCTTTTGCGGCTGCGCTCGGCCGGTCGGCCTATTGGTCCAGACAGCCCTGCGGGATACAAATTCCAGGCTGATATCCATCTCCGGCGCCGCCGGGACCCCATCCACACTTGGCGAGGACACGTATGCGCAGAATCCTGACGATAGCGGCCATGGCCGCGACGCTCCTGATGGCCGGCCCGGCCGTGGCCGGTTACGCTGCCACCGGCGATGGCATCGCGCGCGGCAACTATCTGGTCGGCACGGGCACGCTCGGCCAGTTCGGCACCCCAACGGCGTACCTGGGCGCATATGAGACCAACAGTGGCCCGTTGGGAGGGTTCACGATCACCTACCCCGACGGCACCTACGCCGCCGGCCGGGTCACCTGCCTCACCGTCACCGGCAATATCGCGTTTCTCACCGGCAAGATCGCACTGTCCGGCGGCCCGCGCAAGGAGACCAACAGGTGGCTGAAGGACTACAGCGTCGTGATCGGCGTCGAGGACAACGGAAACGGTGGCGCCGCTGAAGCGCCGGACCGGCTCAACTTCTCCCTCGGCTCACCCACCGACCGTGGCTGCGGCTGGAATATCGCCGCCCAGCCCGTCTTCATCATCGTGAAGGGCAACTACCGGATGGCTGACGCGAGCGCCTGACGCCGTGGGCGTACCTGGAACTCGTATGCATGCCTCGGTTCCAGGTACGTCGCGAGGAATGAACAGCACCACCCGACGGCACCGACATCCGGCTCCCCGTTCGCTGTACCGGCGAACCGCTACTCGATCCAGTACACGTTCGGCGTCGCACTCGCGTTCCACTGCAGCCGGATCTCCGGATGGCGGGGTGGCGAGCCGGTCGACACCCTGGGATCGCGGCAGCGATCAGCACAGGCCGATTCACCGCAACGCGTGCTGCCTATTCGACGAGTCCGGCGCGGAACGCCGCGATCGCCAGCTGCACCCGGTTGGTCGCGGTCAGCTTCTCGAAGAGGTGCGTGATGTGGCTCTTTACGGTGGCTTCGCTCATGTGAAGGCGCTTGGCGATCTCGGCGTTGGCGTGGCCGAGTCCGATCTCGACGATCACCTCTCGCTCCCGCTCGGTGAGCCCGCTGAGACGTTGGAGCGCCTCGCGCTGGTGCGGTGTGCGGTCCTGTGCGGTGAACCGGTTGATGACCCGGCGGGTGACCGCGGGCGACAGCATCGCCTCGCCGACGGCAGCAATATGTATGGCGCGCAATAGGTCTGGCGGTGGCGTGTCCTTGAGGAGAAATCCTGCCGCGCCCGCGTCCAGCGCCTGGAAGAGATCGTCGTCGGTGTCGAACGTCGTGAGCACTATCACCGCCGGCGGGTCCGGCAACGCCCGGATCTCCGCCAACGCGGCTATCCCGTCGAGGCGGGGCATGCGGATGTCCATCAGGACAACGTCTGGCCGGTAGCGCTTCGCCGCCACAACGGCCGCGTGGCCGTCTTCGGCCTCACCTACCACGGTCAGGTCGTCGGCGGTTTCGAGGATCAGGCGCAGACCCGCGCGGACAAGCGCCTCATCGTCGGCGAGCAGCACCGAGATCACGGGGCCTCGCCCGTCAACGGCACCACCGCGCACAGCTCCCATCCGGCACCGTCTTCGGCGTCGAGCGGCCCGCTGCGCAGGCTTCCACCGGCCAGCCGGATCCGCTCGGCCAGACCGACCAGGCCCGAGCCCGAACCGGGGAGGTCCATCGGCGCCGCGGCGCCGCTCCCATTGCGCACCTTCACCATCACGTTCCCGTCGTCATTGCTCACCACCACGGTAATCGGTGCGTCGGGAGCGTGTTTGTGCGCGTTGGTGAGCCCTTCCTGGACGATGCGGTAGACCGTCCGCGCGGTCGCGGGCGGCAGCGTGCCGGTCTGATGGTGAAGCTTGACCCGCTGACCGGCCCGAATCGACGCCTGCACCAGCGTCGCGAGGTCACTGGGCTGCTGCCTTGCCGACTCCGGCCCGGCGTGCAACAGCCCGAGCACGTGACGCATCTCCTGCAACGCCTCGCGCGCCGTCGCCCGGATCAGCGCGGTGCCCTCCTGTAGCCGCGGGCTGCCACCGGCGTGTAGTTCCAGCGCACCGGCGTAAAGCGCGATGAGCGAAACCTTGTGGGCAAGCACGTCGTGCAGTTCCCTGGCGATCCGGTCCCGCTCGGCGGCTCGGGCCTGCTCGTCGCGAAGCCTGCGTTCGGTCTCGATCCGTTGTGCCCGGTCATGCATGGACGAAAGCAGTTCGCCCCGCGCTGCCACATACCGGCCGATCATCACCACGAACCCCGTGGCCAGCAACGCGGAGAGTGCGTCGTCAAGCCGCGGCCGGCCACCGTCGATCCACGACTGGGCGAAGAAACCCGCCCACCCGGCGACGCCGCTTATCCAGCCCCAAACCGGGCGCCGCGGCGGGTGGGCCGCGCTCGCGTAAAGGCCGATCATCCACGGGCCGGGATTGCCCGACAACGCGTAGGAGGCCGTACCCGCCACCGCCGCCACCACGGGCCGTCGACGCCGGGGCCACTGCGCCACACTGCCGAGGACCCCGGCCACGGCAACGACCGTCAGCGGGAGTGTCGACCACGGCGTCTTCACCGCGAGCGCGGTAAGGAACAGGCACGCGGCAACGAGCGCCGCGTCGACCATGCGGGGGTTGCCGGACAGGGCCCGCAGGCGCGTCATGTCCACAGCGAACAGCCTAGGCATGCCACGGCCGCGAGGAGATCCGACTTTAGTCGAGTGCTCGGCCGGTCACGTCCGACTATTGTCGAGCGCAAGCGTCGACCGCGCGGTGATGTGCCGACCGGCCCACCGCACGCAGGCTGAGCGCATGCGAGCAAACAACTTCGGAGCCGTCCTCGGCGTCCTGATCGGATGCGTGACCGTTGTCGCGGCCGCTCCGGCTCACGCGGCACCACTGCCGGAATGCGCTGTTGTCGGCACACCCGGGTTGGCCGAGTTCCTCGACGACGCCGTGCCGCGGCTGTTGCGCCAGGATCGGATACCCGGAGCGGTGGTGTCCGTCGTCTCCGCGGGGTCGACCGCATTCGCCAAGGGCTATGGGATGGCCAACGTCGAGGACGCAGTCGCCTTCGACGCGTCGCGTTCGCTGGTGCGGATCGCGTCCATCACCAAGCTTTTCACCTGGACCGCGGTCATGCAGCAGGTGGAGGCGGGCCGGCTCGACCTGGACACGGATGTGAACAAATACCTGAAGGGCTTCCAGATCCCGGCCATCTACCCGCAGCCGGTGACGCTGCAGCATTTGATGGACCACACCGCCGGCTTCGAGGACTATTCCATCAACGTGGCCGCCCGCAGCGCCGCCGCCATCCCCCCGCTCGGCAGGTATCTTGCCGAGCACATGCCCGCACGCATCCGGCCACCCGGCGAGATCTCCGCCTACTCCAACTACGGTGCCGCGCTTGCCGGCCACATCGTCGCCGAGGTGAGCGGCGAGCCATACGACGCCTATGTGCAGCGCCATCTGCTCGACCCGCTGGGGATGAGCCGCAGCACCGCCGCGCAGCCTGTGCCCAGCACGCTCGTGGCCGACCTGGCGCGCAGCTACAACACCGACTCAGACCCGCCACAGCCGATTCCGTTCACGTTCGACAACCTGCCGCCGGACGGCTCGATCAGCGCCACCGCAGTCGACATGGCCCGGTTCATGAACGCCCACCTGCATCCGGGTAGCGTGCTGAGCCCGGCCACGGCGGCACGCATGCACCAGCGGTCCTTCGCCGCCGACCCGCGGCTGGACGGTTACGCCCACGGTTTCAAGGAGCGCACCATCAACGGCCACCGCGTCCTGACCCACGATGGCGGCTGGGAGGGCTTCCGCAGCATGCTGATGCTGGCACCCGGCTGCGATCTCGGCATATTTCTTTCTTTGAACGGTACCGGTGTCGGCGCCGGAGCCGCCCAGTTCATCGACGCGTTCTTCGACCACTTCTCCCCGGCCGCAGACGCCCCCGCGCGCACGGCGGAGGCGGCCGCCGCGCCGCTGCCGGTGGCCGCGCCACGAGCCGGTTTCTACCAACCGACCCGGCACAACGAGTCGACAGTGGAGAAGGTGGCGTCAGTGCTCGGACCCTCCCGGCTGACGGTTGACGGCGACGGTACCGTCCGCTTCAAAGGGAAACAATGGACCACACAAGGGGATGGCCTTTACCGCGCCACCGACGGCAGCGACCGGCTGGTGTTTCTCGCCGGCTCGCGGGGACGGCTCTATGCCGCCACCGACGGCCCGGCATACGAGATGATGACCCGCAGCGAGGAGCTACCGTTCAACCTGCTGATCCTGCTGGCGTATGCGATCCCGGCGCTCGCCGCACTGGCGATGCCGGTCGCCTGGGCGGTCCGCCGGATCAGGCGCCGGCCAAGCGGGCTCACCGCCACCTGGCGAGCAGCGCGCATCCTTGCGGCGAGCGCGGCCGGTATTGGCGCGATCTTCCTGCTGAACCTGCTGGCGACACTGGTCGGCAACACCGACGAGTTCCTCTACAACGTGCCGTTGAGCTTCCGGCTCCTGCTCTGCCTGCCCCTTCTGGCGCTGGGCACGGGCGCCGCGTCAATCGCGTTGACCGTCAAGGGATGGCGCGGCTCGGCCGCCGGCGTCGTCTCCCGGATCCACCAAATCGGGCTGCTCGCCGGCCTGCTGGCGCTGACGTGGTTCCTTTGGCAGTGGAACCTGATCGGCTGGCAATTCTAAAGCCGCAGCGGGAAACGCTGCCAGCGCGCAGTGTCCGTTCAGCCACTCTATCCAGACGTGACCAACGCTTGTGCCGCTGGGTGAAGCGCAAAGGCGATCTGGTCTCCGCTGTCCGGCTAGGAGCGTGTGTGAGACGCGGCGGATCATGCGATGATCCGCCGCGTCGAGGCCCGGCCGACGACCGCAGCCGGATCCTGCACAGGACGTCTTGTCCGTCCGCGGTTTCGTTATCCTGCCTCCACGCCACCGCCCTCGCCGTGGGCGTCAGAGCCAGGCGGGCTGTTGCTCAAGCGCCGCCCAGGTGTCCTTGCCGACGATGCCGTCGGCTTTCAGACCATTGGCCCGCTGGAAGCCGCGCACCGCCGACATCGTCTGCAGACCGAAGTTTCCGTCCACACGCAGCGATGAGTATCCATGTTCGATCAGCCGGCGTTGCAGATGCTCTACATCGGACCCTTGCGCGCCCTGCTTGAGGGTGGGCCGGCGGCCCGTCGCCGTGCCCGAGGTGGCACCGGAACCGGAATCTGGTTCGGCATCAAGCAGCTGCCACGTCTTCTTGCCGACCATGCCGTCGACCCTGAGCCCGTGGTCCGACTGGAACTTGCGGACCATGGTTTCCGTTCGGCGGCCGAAGTCGCCATCGTCGTCCACGAAGTATCCGTGCGCCTGCAGGCGTTGCTGCAGATGCCGCACTGCCTGGCCCTTCGCCCCGCGCCTGAGGTCGGGGCGAGCGGTGCCCGGCCCGCCTGCCCCACCGGGCCGGTGCGGCGACTCGATGGCGAACGGCCGCTGCTGCTCGAATTCGGCGCTCAGGGTCCCGGTCACGTACAAGTTCGGTGACTGGTCGGGTGGCATCCGGTCCAGGATGTCCCGGTGGAAGCTGCGGTAGTCACCGGTGAACGTGCCGTCGTCCCAGACCGCCTTCAGCTCCTGCGTGAACCGCCCGTTCTGATCCCCGTCGGCGGACAGCTGGTTGTCCTGGCAGCCCGAGATGAGCAGCACGCTGGCCGGAACGTCGGCCGGCGACTTGACGCCGGACAGGTACTGAACGGTGTCATAGAGACTGCGCATGGCCGCCACATTCCTGTTCTGAACGCGGATCGGCAGGTTGCGGGTGCGCAGGAGAGATGCCTTGACGCCTTCCTTGGTGGGTACGCCCTCGGGCGCCCGCGCCACGACACTCGGCTTCATTTCGCCCGACTCCTCTGCTCCTCGCGCACCGGCAGCCGTTGCCGCGGAGGGCATCTCGGGCAGGACCCGGGGCACGTCGGCCTTCAGCGCGGCGGCCCGCATCTTGTTGGCCGCGAGGACCTTCGCGACGGTGCCGCTGTGGCAGCTGTCCGAGAGCATGATGATGCGGACGCCGGGCGCGAACTGTGCCCACATCCCATACAGCTCGTCGTCGACGAGCTGCCGGTCGTAGAGCACCAGGGTCTCGTCCTTGGCGTCCGCCTCGTCGCCGTCCACGTCGGGTACCTGCCCACCGTGGCCGGAGAAGGTCAGCAGGAAGATGTCGCCGTCGGCGAGTGCGGCTGCGGCCCCGCTGAGCTCGGCGAGCACCCGGGCCGAGGTCGCCTCCTCGTTGAGCAGGATCGACGTCTGGTAGCCGAGGTCTTCCGCCATGGCGCGCATGTCGTTGGCGTCGTTGACGCATCCGAACAGTTCGCCTTCCATGCCCGGGCCGCCCCAGTCGCCGCCCCAGGGCACGGGGTCTACAAAGTTTAGTCCAATATGGAGCGAAAAACCTGTGGCCATCGCAGTCTCCTTCCACCCGTGAGGTTTCCCCATTAGCTGATCTGTTCCCAGGTCAGGCTGACGACGTGGCCCTGTGTGCTCAGCTGCCACGTGCGAAGTTCTCCCGTGCCCGCCGACGGTCCGCCGGTGCGCGTCACCCGGTATTCGAGCACCGGGTCGGCGGCGAGCGCGGTCAACGCCAGCACGAACCGCATCGGCTGCGCGGTGCCGTCGCCAGTGAACACCGCACTCTGCGGTCCGCCGAGGCCGCGGATACCGGCGGTCACCTCGATCGAGTCCAGCTGCCGCGCGGCCAGGTCCACGAGATTGACGAATATGACCTCTACGGAGATGTCCTCCACGTAGGCGCGGATCTCCGCCAGCGAGGCGGGGGTCGGGCGCACCGAGGACACCGGTATGACCTGCGTGGCACCCTGGGCAAGCGCCACGCTGTGCTGCGCGTGCGGGGCGAGGGTGACCTCCACCGGCACCGTGTCCACTGCCCCGCCGGCGCCCACCACGATCATGTCGCTCACCGCGACCTCGGTGTCGATTTCGTTGCGCAGCAAGGCCTGCGAGCCGTCCAGCGCCGCCGAGACCGGGCCCGTCGACCACGGCCCCACAATCTTGCTCAGCTGCAGGTCCAGCGTGAGGTCGAGCACCGTGCCGTCGGCGAGGGTCAGGCCGGCCGACCCGTGGATTCCGCTGTGTGCCAGGATCGCTTGCAGCGCGAGGATACCCGCGGCATTGGTCGTCACCGTGACGTGGAAGCCGTCCCACGACCGGACTGCGTTGACCTGCGCCGCCCAGCCGCCGGTCGACTGTGGCAGCGCCCAGTCGAACGTCACCGTCGCGGGCAGCTCGGTCACGTGCTCGATGACCGGCTCCGGATGGTGTTTGGCGCGCAGCTCCTGCTCGATGCGCAGCCTGCGATCGGGCGGCAGGTCGGGTTGCAGGCCGGCAGACAGGACACATTGGATATTCGTGGGCTGGTCGGCGTCGATCGTGCTGTAAAGCGTTATCGCGGGCCGGTACGCGCGCCCGGCCTCACCAGCCTCGTAACGCCCGATCCGGTACGCCGCCGGCACCACGACGAACCGGCCGGGCGAGGTCAGCACGCGCAACACCCGGGTACCGGCCGGTGCCGCGGCGACGTCCACCCGCTCATAGATCCGGCTCGGCGCCTGTCCCAACTGATAGGCCTCCCGGCAGCCCACCGCGCGCGGGCCCGTCTCCGTCTCCTCGACATAGAGGGCGCCGAAGGTGGCGCAGGGCAGGCTCAACTCCAGGTTTTGGGCGCGCCCATGGGTACGCCACCCGTAGCGGCGTTTCTTCAGCGCGGCAACGATTTCGGGCCGGATGATCACCTGTGGGCGGATCACGGAAAGGTTCGGCACCGGCAAAGGCCGATCACGCACCACCGCGGTCGCGACCGGGGCCACATGCAGTGCGGCCGCGCCGTGCACCTTGCCCGGTGAAACCGCCACCCAGCCCCCGAACGTGTAGGCCACCGACACCTGAGCCGGGCGCTCCTGGAAGCCGGGCACCGCCAGCGCGCCATAGGCCACGCGCGCCCACTCGTCGGTCAGCTCGATCGTGGCCACGACACCCCTGTCCGTCGGCTTCACCGAGCCGGCCCGGATGGCCTGTACCTTCGCGGCACCTGACGGATCCCGGTAGGGGACAAGCAGTTCCACGGACAGATGCTCGACCGGTACCGGTGTGGCGCGCGGTGAGCCCATCCGCTCCCACTCCGCCTTGGTGTCGGCGGCCATGGCCCATTCCAGCGTCACCCGCACCCGTCCCTGCAGCGCCGGCCGGCCCTGCGGACCGTGCCCGACCGTGCGGAACGTGAACCGGAACGGGCTCTTGGCCGGGTCGGTCTCCTGGGCTTTCGGCGCGACGAGTGCTGCCGTTGGCGCGTACCAGAAACGGTCCTCATCTTTCCGATCGCGCCACGGCCCGGATTCGCCGGCGACGATCGGCCCCGGCTTCGGCTTGTCGCCGGGCGTCAGGTCGAGCGCGAGGTCGTTGATGTTCCACCGGTTGAGGCGGTGGCGAGCAGGTCCGGCCGGCTCGCGGCGAGCACCGCGTGGGCCGCGGGCAGCGTCGCACCGGCCGGGCGTGCCGCGTTCCACGCGGTCGTGACCCTGCCGTCGGCGAGCACCATCGCGGGCGGCGCCGGCCGCGACTTGCTGTGCAC
>NZ_QJUG01000290.1 GCF_003426775.1 Allorhizocola rhizosphaerae
ATCCGAAACGGCGCGGTCTGCGACCGGGCAAGGGAATCCAGCACTTCCCGCTCACCATCGGATACCGGTAACGGATCGGCAGCAGCAGTCATGACATCGAATACTACACAACTGTCTATTCAAAACTGAGACGGCACACTAGCGGCGCTCATGGCAACGGCAGAAACCTTAGCATGGCCGCCCGGTGGATCACCAATCGGTATTCGCCAACGTTCACAAATGTGACGAACGCGATGCAAATTTCGGACAAACGTGCACTAACCTGGCAGGATCAAGATCGCGCCAACACAGGCAGCATGTCGTTCCCGCGAATGTCAACCGCCTGTTTTCCCAGTTCAACGCAATGAAGCGAGCCGGACAGATCGGCCACGGGGCGCGCATGGCGGCATTGGTACCGGCTGCGACCAGGTGAAACCGGTCCATGTTGGCGACTGACAGCGCATGTCGGCCTATGCGGGAACGCCGTGCCGGGCCGTGACGGCCGCTGTCAGGCGCTACGCAGGGCCGTCGATCACGCATCGATCACGCAGACCGACCGAAGTCCGCAGCCAAAATCCGCTGCCTTCACGCTCAGCCCGCGGAGTCACCCCGCGGACCAGAAGTCCGCTGTTCGACAAATGGTTGGAGCCCAGGCGGGATTGTCGGTACGAGGACCGCGTCGACGCCGTACAGGCATGATTACTCATCGCCCAACTAACATCGACGCCACACCAAACCCGGCGGTCGCCCACCAATCCAGGGTCAACAACGGTCCTCATCGTTACAGCTACATTCCGCCCTATCACCAACACCGCACCGAGATTGTGCAGGTCGAAGTCGCGGCGGTCGGGGTCATGCAACCATCGGACAGCGATCATTGGCGGCTAGTCATGAGCGCTAAGCAACGACACCGATGATCTTAGGTTGGGGCATGGGTATCGAAGTCAAGGGCGTCGATTCAAATGCGTTGTCATGGGTACCGATGTGAGGCGCAGTGGGTTCCTCGACAACTGACCAGTGGGGGTGGCCGCACGACCACCCCCAAACTGGCGCTATTGGATGTTCGAGCGGCGGATCACGTCGGCCGCGCCGCTGCCAAGGGCGTCAGAGTTGGTGGTGCCGAACCAGATCGCGTTAGCCCCTGGGATCTTCTCGACCGCGCGCAGGCGGCCGTAGGTGCTGACGAAGTAGGTCGACGCGGCTCCGGCGGAGGTGCCGGACAGCTCGATGCGCCACAGCCGCTGGCCGCGCATCGCCGCCACGTAGACCGTGTCGTTGACAATGGCGATGCCGCTCGGCGACGCGGTGCTCACCGAGAACGTCATCTTCGGGTTCTCCATTCCGGACACGTTGCAGGTGCCCTCACAGGTCGGCCAGCCGTAGTTGCGGCCCGGCAGGATCAGGTTCAGCTCGTCGGCGCTGGAGTTGCCCAGTTCCGAGGACCACAGGCGACCGGCCGAGTCCCATGCGAGGCCCTGCGGGTTGCGGTGGCCGTAGCTGTAGACCGCAGTGTTGAAGGGGTTGCCCGGCGCAGCTGCTCCGGTTTTGGTGATCCGCAGGATTTTCCCGTTGAGCGAGTTGAGATCCGGGGACGTGTTCGTCTGCTGCGCGTCGCCGGTGGTGACATATAGGTATCCGTCTGGGCCGAACTTGAGCCGGCCGCCGTTGTGGTATCGGTTGTAGCGGATACCGCCGAAAATGACGGTCCGGTTGGACAGTGTGGTGCCGTTGTAGGACATGCGGACGATCCGGTTCTGTGTCGTGCCACCGTCGTTGGAGGTGTGCATGAAGAACACATCGGTGTCCGTCGTGCCGTTCCAGGTCGGCGACATCGCCACGCCCATCAGCCCACCCTCGCCGCCGCTGCTGACGCTGTTGGGCACCGTGCCGAGCTGTGTCTTCGTGCCGTTGGGCAGCACCCGGAAGACCCGGAAGGTGTCCCGCTCGGTCACCAGAGCCGCGGAGCCGTTGGGATACCAGGAGATGTCCCAGGGCACATCCCAGCCGCCGGCGATGGTGGTCGGGGTCTGCGGCACGCCACGGCTGCACGTGGCGGTGGTGAAGCTGACCGCGTTGCTGGTACCCGAGACGTTGCCCGCCGCGTCCTTGGCCCGCACCCGCACCGTGTGAGCGGTGTTGCAGGTCAAGCCCGGCACCGTGGTGCTGGTCGCCGGCGGGTTGCCGGTGACCGTGTGGATCACGGCGTTGCTCGCGTTGAGCACCTCATACGCCGTCACGCCACGGTTATCCGACGATGCTCCCCAGCTCAGGTTCACCGTGGTCTGGGTGATGTTGGAGTGGGTGAGGTTCGTCGGCGTGGTCGGCGGGGTCGGGTCGCTGATCGCCTGCGTCCGGCACAACACCTCGGGACTGGTGTCGGAGACGTTGCCCGCCGCGTCCCGCGCGAAGACGGAGATCTGGTACTGGAAGTTGGGCTGCAGACCGGTCAGGTTGTAGGGCGGAGCCGGTGGCGCCGGGGCGGTCGCGATCTGGGTGCCCAGGTGGAAGATGTCGTAGGCCACAACGCCCACGTTGTCCGATGACGGTCCCCAGTTGAGCGTCATCGTCGTCTCGCCGATGTTGCTGCAGCTGGGCTGGCCGGGGGCGGTCGGCCGCTGAGTGTCGACGGGGGCCGCCACCCTGATCCGGTCGACGTTGGGGCCGCCGTTGGCCGTGGTCGCGGTCATGCGGATCGTATTGCTGCCCGCGTTGAGCGACACGTTGCGGGTCTGGGTGGACCACGTGGACCAGGCGCCCGTGCCGGGGAAGGACACCGACTGCGCCCCGGTACCGTTGGCTGTAATGGTCATCGGCCGGTCGGTGGTCGTCCCGTTGGCGAAACGGATCTCGACGCTGAAGGTGCCCGCTGCGGTCGAGGACACCGTGCATTGGATGTAACTGCCGGCGGCGTTGTCCATGTTCACCAAGCCGGTGCCCGTGAAGCCGGCGTGGTTGGATTCCACGACGCCCTGCGAGATGGTGCAGTTCTCCGCCTGATAATCCGCGAAGGTCTGCGGCGGGGTGACTTCGAAGTCGAGGAAGTCGATGCTGGCCAGCCCGCCGGCCGTCGTCGGCGAGAGCCGGATCGTGTTGCTTCCCGAATTGACCTGTGCCGTCAGCGTTTTCGTAGCCCAGGTGCTCCATGCCCCCGTCGGGGCAAACGACGAAGCCGGTTGCACCGGCGAGCCGTTGACGATGATGTCGGCCGACCGGTCTGCCGAGGCGCCGTTGGCATAACGGATCGCGATCGTCGCCGTGCCCGTGTTGGCGGCGTTGACGGTGAACTGCGCCGCAGCGCCGACAGCGTTGGCGCCATTGCAGAAACCGGTGCCGGAGAAGCCGGGCCAGTTGGAGTCGATAGTGCCGTCACAGATGGCGGGGGCGGACTCCGCCTCATATCGGGTGGGGGCGGCTTGTGCGGCCGAGGTCGGCGGCACCAACCCGAGGGCAAGCACAGCCGCCGTCAGGACGCTGATGCGTCTCATGCACATTCTCCTATCCACGAAGGGTGTTACCGGATCTCCATCTCCGCCGCGAGCGAGAACTCCTGCCCGGAGGGTGAGTGCGACAGGAGGGATTGGTGTTGTTGAGGTGGGTATAGCGGAACCGCACACCCGGGTGGGGGGCCAGATGCAGTAGTGAGTCCACAATGGACAGGCGGCCCCTGACTCCTGGCATCTCCGTCGACGTCAGGAAGGTACCGTCGATCAGCGCGATACGGGCTCCGTCTAGTGCCGTGTCGAGCGCATCCGACCATTGCCCGTAGCAAGGGGCATAGACGAAGTCGCCCAGGCGGTAGCCGACGAACCGTAGCCGGCGGTGGGCTGGGCGGTGCCGTGCGGGCGTGGCCTGGTGAGGCACACGCCCGCACGGCGAGCAGCGGGTCATCGGGCGAGGCCCGTCCACCGCTCCCGCGTCCACCCGGTGATCGGCGAGGTGGAATCAGAGCAGTCGCTCAAGACGTTGATTCTCCTGTCAGCCGGTGTAGGCGATGTCGGGGCGTGGCGGCTGGGCCATGCCGTTGCCGAGGAAGTAGTCGACGTTGCCGGATTGCAGGTAGCCCTTGAGGGTCATGCTGTTGCGGTACGCCGGGTTGTGGGCCAGGGTGTACAGCCTGGTGTTGGTCGCCCGGTCGGTGGTGAAGATGACGAGTTCGTCGAATTCTGGGCTGGGCAGTACCACCTCCTCCCGCCAATCGCCGAGGATGTCGGCGATGAGGGTGGGGTAGACGCTGTTGCCCAGGGCGGTGACAGCGCCGTACTGCGAGAAGGTCACCTGTCGGGGTACCGCCCAGGGGTCGGATGGGTTGGCCGGGTCCCACTTGACGATTCTGGCGTCGCGGTTGTCGGGGGTGGGCTCGTTGGAGAACAGCTCCCGCAGGAGGTCGCCGTCCCACCAGACACCCATGTGCGGCCACGGCTGTTTCCTGGTGTTGGGCTCGACCAACCGGTTGGTCGCAGCGTTGTAGAGGCCGTTGGGAGTGCTCGTGTAGTTGACCTCGCCGTTGAACGACCAGGTTTCCATGCCGGCGTGGCGGGGGTCGATGTCGGCGACCATGCCACGGCCCGCGTCGGCGCCGGGGGCGTTGGTGCGGTGTTGCCAGATCATGCTGCCGGTGTCGGCGTCGTAGTAGTAGTCGAGCATTCCGCTCGGGTGGTCCTGCTGGATGCCGTACCCTTCCAGGCCGGGCCGGGCTGGGTCGATGTCGGTGATGAACCAGCGGTCGCCGTGCACGATGCCGTGGGGAGCCAGCGAGTAGCGCAGGGTGCCGTTGCCGTTGAGCATGAATCCGATCTCACCGACCTCGTCGCGGCCGTCGCCGTCCACGTCGATGATTCGGGTGTTGTGCCCGTCGGGCAGATTCTGGTTGCCGCGCAGGAACTTCCACTGCATGGTGAGCGAGTTGCCGGTGAATCGCCAGGCGGTGTACATGAGGTTGAAGCTGCCGGAGCCGATCCGGTTCTTCATGTACGCCACCAGGCTCGGGTTGATCCCGTCGAGGTGCCCCACCCCGAACCGCGCGTACATAGGCCCGTCGGACAGGTAGTCGGTAGGCACCGGGGCGGTCGCCCTCGGCGCGCCGGTCATGCCATCCAGGATGGCGATGAACTGGCGGTTGTTGTCGGAGTTGGTGAACGTGGTGCCGTTGCCGAATCTGACCCCGTTGGCGATGCGCACGGCCACCTCGGCCCGGCCGTCGCTGTCGAGGTCGTAGACGGTGACGCCGTCGTTGTGGCCCACGTCGATGGTGGACGATCCGCCCTCGATGTTGTTCTGGTTGGTGCTGTTGGGGCCCATGTTGACCGACCACAGGAACTGCCCGTTGCCGCGGTAGGCCTCGATCGTCTGCGGGGACGTCTGCCGGTCGAGCACGTAGTCGTATTCGCCATCGCCGTCGAGGTCGCCCACCCACACGAACTTGATCGCGCCACCGGAGCGCAGCGGGACGCGGACCACGGGCTCGACCGCGTGGTTGGCGGTCAGCGTAAAGGCGCCGCTGGGCGCCTGCTCCACGCCGTCGATAACCGGGCGCACGTGGTAGGCGTTGGCCTGCGACAGGTTGGCCGACGAGTCCACATAGTTGGTCCCGCCGGTCAGCACCGACGAGTTGAGCTTGACGGGCGCGCCGCCTGCGGTCGACCGGTAAACGTTGAACCCGATGCCCGCGGGATCCAGTCCCAGCAGCCGCCACGTGACCAGGACGCTCGTGCTGCTGGAGCGGACGGCGACCACGCCGCGGCCGAGGCTTTCCATCCGCCTGCCAGTTGGCGGGGTACCACCCGCTTCGAAGTCGAGGTAGTCAATGTTGGCCAGCCCGGCCGCGGTGGTGGCGGCGACGCGGACGGTGTTGGCGCCCGCGTTGACCGGGAGGCTCAGAGTGCTCGTGGCCCAGGTGTTCCAGGCGCCGGTACCGGGGAAGGCGACCGTGGTGCCGTTGACGGTGGCGGGCCGGTCGGTGGTGCCGCCGTTGGCGTACCGGATGCTCACGGTCGCGGTGCCGGCGCTCGGCGCGTTCACCGTGAACTGCACCGCGGCCCCGGTTGCGTTGGTGCTGTTGCAGAATCCGGAGCCGGAGAAGCCGGGGTGGTTGGAGTCGATCGTGCCGTCGCAGCTGGCGTTCTCCGCTTCGTACCGGGTCGCCTGCGCGTGCGCGCCGAGCGGGAATACCGCGACCGTGAGCGGCAGCACGGTAGCTGCCGCGACGAGAAAAGCAGCTCTTCTTCTCATGGATGTGCTCCAAAGTAATCTAGGTCAGGGGAGGTGGTGGCCGACCAGGGTGAGGCACTGGATCGCGGCCAGGCCGTACTGCGAGCTGGCGTTGGTCGACGCAAAGCTCGTCTCGTCGATCGGCTTCAGAACCGCCGGGAGTTCGACCCGCTCGGTCCGCCAGTGCAGATTACGGGGATAACCCGCGTGGCCGGTGTGGAACTCCAGGCGCGGTTCCCGGCATCGACCAGCCGCGCCAGATTGTTGATCGAGCGCACGAATTCCCGAGCCGGTGATGTAGTTGTCGAACGAGTCCACATCCTTGTACGTATGCGGGACGCTCACCGCCACCCACGCCGAGTCGTTGAAGGACGGAGCTGGGGCTCCGGCCACATCCTGTTGCACCAACCGCCAATCCGGATTCAGGCTGTACACCGCTCTACGGCTCGCCGTCGCCGCCTGCGCGCTGCGCTCCCGAACCAGTGGCACGGCCACCGCCGACGCATCGACACCGGCCGCAGTGCCAGCCAACAGTGCCCTTCTGCGTATCCCCGCTTGTTCCGTCGCCATAGTGACCTCCTTCATGTGGTGTGAGCTGACGCCGACAGACCTTGGCGTGCGAGCGGTCGGGCAACCGCCAATCGGCTGACGGCGGCCCCTGCAGTGCTGCCGTCACGCCGGGCTTGCGGGTGAGGGCGGGAGTGTGGTTCCACTCTCGCCCCACGGGATTGGGTCGGCGGCTTTGGCCTGACCGGTGGGGACGGCAGCCTGCCGGGCAAAGGTCGGCGTGCCGAAACCGGTCGGCCTATCACGTGCCCGGAACGTGGAAGGCTTTGGAGTGGCCTAACTACGTGGCTTGCTGCCCCTCAAGACCACATGTAACAGATATGTTGCCTGTAGAACAGAGAGGTGTCAATCAATGTGGACTCGATCGCTGGGCTCGGGACGCACCGTAAGCATCGCCGCGACATTGGGTTAGCAAGCGAACACCTCAGGGCGTACCCGGTTCTGCATAGGTGAGCACCTGCACGCAATAGGCGCGGGTCGTGATGGCGCGTTACCACGTGACACCCGCAGATTGTCGGACAGGCAAAGTCGTGGTGGCCCAAGCGGAATCGGGATAGCCGGGCAGCCACCACCCGCTGTTCTCCCGAAACAGCCCTCTATCTGTGATATACGCCGCGCACCACGGGGGTAGAACTTGCGTCGGCCAGCAGCCGCGAGCCTTCGCCGACACGCTGTAAATCCCCGGACCCCTTCATCCCGGGGAAATCCCCGGGGTACACCCGGGGACTTCCCCGATGGTTCAGTGCGCGACGTTCGAGGAGGCTAACGACATACAGAATCAAGCAAGAAGGCCCAGCTAGTAACTCGTTATCACCCTGCTGGCCCCCGTTTTGGAGCGCCCCTTGAGTATCCTCACAACGCCTCTCGGCGCGATGCGCGGCTGGCATCGCCCGCTGATGGCGAACGCGACGTTCATGTTCGCCATCATGCTGGTGTGCGCCGTCGGCGTGTTAGTTGACGATCGTCTGCTCATGGGTGAATCGGTATGGGTGAAGCCGATGAAGTTCGGCTTCGCCATGGGGCTGTACGGCCTAACACTGGCGTGGCTGCTTAGCAAGCTACGCAAGGGCAGGCGCATCGGCTGGTGGCTCGGCACCGTCTTCGCGGTCGCCGGGGTATTCGACGTGGGTGCCGTCGCCTACGCCGCCGCACACGGCACCTTCAGTCACTTCAACGACAACGCCGACCCTGTCGCCCAGACCGTGCAGACGGTGTTCAGCTTCGGCATCATGCCGCTGCTTGTGACCACGCTGGCCATCGCGATCCTGGTGCTGATTCAACGCACCGGCGACCGTGCACTTAGCCTCGCCCTGCGCGCCGGACTCGGACTGGCCGTGGCCAGCATGGTCGTGGCGGTCTGGCTCAGCAACTCCTCAGGTGTCACCTCCCGCACCGTAACTGACGCCAACGGTCACCTGGTGGCCATGACTGGTGGCCACGGCATCGGCGACCCCGATGGCAACGGAATGCCCCTCACCCACTGGAGCACCACGGGCGGCGACCTGCGCGTGCCGCACTTCATTGGCATGCACGGCATCCACCTACTACTGCTCCTCACGGCCGTCCTGGGCCTACTCGCCCCCCGGCGCAGCCGGCTACGCGACGAACGGGTTCGTGCTCGGCTGGTCGGTGTCGCCGCGCTCGGCTACACCGGTGTGTTCACGGTGCTCACCTGGCAGGCGAAGCGAGGCCAGTCGGTGGTCCACCCCGATTGGCAGACCCTGATCGCCTTCGCAGCAATAGCGGTGTTCATCCTGGCGACGGCCGCCGCAGTGATCATTACCTCGCGGAGGCGACCCACACCGCCCGTCGGGAAGGGCAACGCGATGATTGCCGTCGACAGGTCGGATGAACACCCGAGTCGGTGAGGACTGGGCGGAAGATCTCGCACCGCATACCTTCGACATGCCGCTCGTCGTCGCCGGCCGCCACGCCGCCGTGCACGTCGGCGACAACAAACTGTTGTGGTGCACCGAATCGCTATGTGTTCATCGGGTCCCCGTCGCCGCATAGCGATGTTTCCTCACGTGCCGGCGCCCAAAAGGGGATGCCCCCGCCGTCGGTCACAACGTTGTGCATGAAGCGGTTCTGGCACGCCTCGACCGGGCTCGGTCCGCTTTTGGGCCACGACGGGTGGCTGGTGGCGTTCATAGACGCGGTCGGGATCGGCCTGGCCCTGCTCATTTTGCGGGTGGAGTTCGCGCTGCCGCTGGCCGCGCTGGTCTTCCTCGGCGCGTTCATCCCGATCGTCGGTGCCACCCTGTCCGGAGCCGTCGCCGTTCTCGTGGCCCTGGT
>NZ_QJUG01000291.1 GCF_003426775.1 Allorhizocola rhizosphaerae
GGCTCGACGAGGCCGCCGAGCTGGCCGAGGCGTTCGAGCGCGTGCTCGGCGACGCCACCGCGCCCGCGCCTTGGTCGGCCCTGGTCTGGTGCCGCGCGCTGCTGGCCGAGGCGCGCGATGGCGAGCAGGCGCGTGCCGCCGCGCTTTTCGGCCGTGCTGCACGGGCGTACGAGGCGCAACCCCGGCCCTATATCGCCGCGATGGCGCGGGAGCGGCAGGCCCGCTGCCTGCTGGCTGCCGGGCACAAGGACGACGCGTTGCCCCTGCTGTCCAGCGTGCTTGACGCCTACCTGCGGCTGGGCGCTGTGGAAAAGGCCGAACGGGTGCGCGAAACCCTTCGGGAACACGGCCGCCACAGCCCGCCCGCGCGCCGGCCCGGCCGGCCCGGCTACGGCGACCGGCTCTCGCCGCGCGAGCAGGAGGTCGTGCGGCTCGTGGTCGATGGGCGTACCAACCAGCAAATTGCGACGGCCCTGGTGGTGTCGCGGCAGACGGTGGTCAGCCATTTGCAATCGGCGATGCGCAAGCTGCGGGTCACCTCGCGGACGGCACTGGCCGTCAAGGCCGTGGAGTCCAATCTCGTCGGTGACGAGAAAACTCCCGACGCGCTGCGCGCGCAATTAGATCGTTAGATCGCCCAATCGAGCCGGGTCCGCGACTGGCACAGACTCGGTGTCATGTCGCGAGCACACGTCGCACCCGACTCTCCAGGAGACGATCCCCTCGAAGAACCTCTGGACGAGGACGAGTATGAGCCGCTGTAGACGGGTGCTCCCCATTCCTGTCAAGGAGGTGCGGTGAAACATCGCTTCCGGAAACGCCTCACGATCCTCATCGCGGTCGGCACCGTCTTCGGCACGGTGATCGCGGGAGCGGCCACCCACGCCGCCGTCCCGCAGCGTCCGATCGTCCTCACCCGACCGGGCCTGCCCCTGCCGGTGTCGGATGACCTGTTGCGCATGGCCGCCGGCTCATCGGCGTCCGTGCCGCTGACGCTGATCACCGGGGACAAGGTCCATATTGGACTCGGCTCGGCGGGCCGGCCGGTCCTGCGCGAGATCGAGGCAGCGACCCGGCCCGGCGGTGAGCCGGTCACGTTCCACACCTTTACCCGCCATGGCAATTTTCATGTGGTACCCAATGACGCGCTCGCCCTGCTCGGCGACGGCATCCTGGACTGGGGCCTGTTCGACGTGGTCAAGCTGGCGACTCTCGTCGCCGCGGGTCAAGCGGGTCAGGTGCCGGTGCTGGTGACGTACCAGAATAAAGAAGCCGCAAGCCGGCACAGAGTGGCAGGCACCGCTCTGCCCAGCATCAACGGGCGCTCGGTAGTCATCGAGGGCAACGGTGACTGGTGGCGCGGGATTCAGGCGCAGCCATCCGCCGCCCGGTCGGCCGGTTCGCTGGCCGGCGTGCGCAAGGTCTGGCTCAACGAGCTGGTTCCGGTCAGCCTGGACCAGTCCGTCGCGCAGATCGGCGCGCCGGTCGCCTGGGCGCGCGGGCACGACGGCACGGGTGTCACGGTCGCGGTGCTCGACACCGGCATCGACCCGAATCATCCCGATGTTGCAGGCAAGATCGTCGGGCGGGTCGACTTCACCGGCACGTCGGCCGAGGCCCGCGACGGGCACGGGCACGGCACACACGTGGCCGCCACGATCGCCGGCACCGGCGCGGCCTCCAACGGGCAGCGCAAGGGCGTCGCACCGGGCGCGAAACTGCTCGTGGGCAAGGTCTGCAACGACGGCGGCTCGTGCTCGTTCGAGTCGATCATCGCGGGCATGGAGTGGGCCGCCAACTCCGAGGCGAAAGTCATCAACATGAGCCTCGGCGGCGGGGCCACCGACGGCACCGATCCGCTGAGCGAATCGCTGAACAACCTGAGCCGGACCACGGGCCGGCTTTTCGTGGTGGCGGCGGGCAACAGCGGGCCGAGCAGCCGGACGGTGGGCGCGCCGGGCGCGGCCGACGAGGCGCTGACCGTCGCGGCCGTCGACAAGGCCGACCAGATGGCCGACTTCTCCAGCCGCGGCCCGCGGTTCGGCGACGGCGCGCCCAAGCCCGACATCGCCGGGCCGGGCGTGAACATCGTGGCGGCCCGGGCGGCGGGCACGGCCATGGGCACGCCCGTGGACCAGCACTACACGACCGCGAGTGGCACCTCGATGGCCACGCCACACGTGGCGGGCGCGGCGGCGATCATCGCGGCCAAGCATCCGAACCTCAACGGGGCACAGCTGAAGGGGTTCCTCATGTCCAGCTCCAACGACCTCGGGCACGACCTGTACGCCCAGGGCGCGGGGCGGGTGGACCTGGGACGCGCGATCGATCCGACGCTGACGACGAGCGGCAGCCTCAACTTCGGCCGGTACCCGCATCCGCACTCGCCTGTCACGCGGACGCTCACCTACACGAACCACACCGACCAGCCCATCGTGCTGCGACTGTCCACATCGGTCTCGTCCGGTGGGCAGCCCGCCCCGAACGGGTTGTTCTCACTGGGTGCGAGCGAGGTGACAGTGCCCGCGAACGGTACCGCGGAAGTCACACTCGCGGTCAACGGCGCGGTCTTGGGCGACGCGGGACCATATGGCGGATACAACGGTTTGCTCAATGCCCATGACGCGGCTGGACAGCTGCGGGTGGTGTCACGGGTCAGCGCCTTCCTTGAGCCGGTGCGGCATGAGCTGACCGTCAATGTCATCCTCCCGGATGGCGCGACCGCAGTCAGCTACGGCAATGCCGTGATCGTCCCGGTCGACGACAAGGTGAACCTGCACGACAACCCGATCACCCGGCCGGGCGGGGCCACGTTCGCGCAGCGGTTGTTCGGCGGCACGTTCGCGGCAGCGGTCGCCGTGAGCTGGCAGGACGCGCTGGGGCGCAGGCATCAGGCCGTGCCGCTCGCGCCGGAGGTGAACCTCACCAAGGCGACGACCGTGACGCTGGACCTGAGGAAGGCCAAACCCGTTACGGTGCAAGGCCCGGAGGCGACCGAAAACTATCACTCGATGGCACGGTTCGAGCGCGTGTCCGCGACCGGTGCGTGGAGCGTGACGTCCGAGATGGAGACCAAATACGGCACACATGACGTCACGAGGTGGGCGTTGCCCACACCGGCGGTCACGATGGGCAAGCTTACGTACGACACCTATCACGTGCTCGTGACTCCGATGGTGACGTTGCGGGCGTTCGGCGGGGGCGCGCCGATCGATCTCGCCGCGCGTTATGCCACACCTGATGTGTCCGTGTATGGCGGAGGGCAGCAATGGAGCGGGGGCTCCCGCGACGTGTACTTGGCGATTCCGCGGCTTCCGGTAGACGGGAAGCTGGGTGTTGTGCACGCCGGTGCGGGTACGGCAGCCGAGCTGTCCAAAGTGGACGCACGGGGAAAGTTGGTCCTCATCAAGCCGGCCGATATTTGCAGCGGTGGCGGTTGCCCGTTCACGCTGCTGGGCGAGCGAGTCGCCGCGGCAGCGGCGGCGGGCGCACGGGGTGTGCTTGTGGCCGGACCCGCCGGGATGACACAGCTCGGCACGCCCAACACGCAGACGGTCGACTGCCCAAACGGGCCGGACAGCTGCCCGCCGGTGCCGCCGTATGCCGCACTGCCGATCGTCACCGTGCCGGCGGCCGAGGCGGACCGGCTGATCGCGCGGCTGGACAAGCCGTCGTCGGATGTCGAGATCAAGCTCGATGGCAAGGCGAAACCGACGGTCTACAACGTGGCGTTCCATGCGTCCGGACAGGTGCCGTCGAACCTTCCCTATCGGGTCGGGCGGATGGATCTGGACCGGGTCGAGCATCGGTTCCACGCGGACAAGCCCGGTGAGATCACCTACTTCCAGTGGGCACAATCGGTGAAGTCCAAGCCCGATCCCGTGTGGCTGCGAATGCCCACCACGACCACGCAAGGCACGCTCACGGCATATGTCGGCCGGCAGCCGGACTCCATCAGCCGATACGAGATTGATTGGTCCGACTATGTCGCGCCGAACGTCATCGGGGCGGGCAGGCAAGAGCAGCAGGACCTGACGGTGCTCAACCGGTGGTGGAACACGGTGCGCTGGAACACCGGGCCCACGGTGCCGGGTGCGGCCCGGATCGCACGGACACCGTCCGGCTACACGGTCGCGCCCGGTCAGCTGTGCGCGGGTTGCCGGCAGGGTGACGCGTTCTATCCGACCTTCTATCTCACGAGCAGCAGCGGGGCCCGGCAGGCGATGGCCGGCATCATCAACGACAACGGCATCACCTCGTTCCTGTTCGGGATAGACAACTGTGAGGCGAGCGTGTGCGACTTCCGCCTGCGCAACGCTTCCGGCGCGGAGTTCGAACGCCGGCTGCAGCACATCGAATTCCGAATCGGCTACCGGGGCATTGGAGGTCAGCGATGACGCCTGAAGTGACGCACACGCCGGCGCTCTCACCGTTGCGCCGCAAGGGAGCGCTTGCCGCCCTTGTCGCCACGGCTTTGTTCGGGCTGGGCTGCGCGATCGGCGGTGATGTCGTCACATACGACGTGCCGCCGGAGTCGGCCCGGTACAAGTTCGAGGCCGAGACCAATGGCGTGACGACCCAATGGGAGTACACGTCCAGTAGGCCGGCGGCGGGCGACGCGCCCGAGCAGCAGCCGTGCATGGCGACGGCCCTGGGCGTCACCGAGGGCGAGTGCCGGCCCGAGCCGTTGATATTTTTGCGGTACGACCTGGGTCTGCAGCTGGACAATACGGTGCGCGCGGATGGCCACCACGCCATCACTGTCACCGCGTACTATCAGGAGCGGCTGAGCGCGCCGCCGCGGGTGGCCACGATGCAGGCCGAGGTCAGTTTCGACCGCGGCAGCACGTGGCACAAGGCGCACACCGTGCCCACGACGGCCAACACCTTCGTCGCGAACATCAAACACCCGAGAAAGGATCAGGTGTCGGGCGCGGTCTCGCTGCGCATCTCCGCGACCGACACGGGCGGCAACACGGTGAAGCAGACCATCCCGGCTGCCTACCGTCTGAGCTGACAACGGATGTCGAACCGGCTGGGGCGGGCGTGTGCCGCGCCCCAGCCGGATCGCTCAGATTCGGCGCCGCCCGGGGAATCCGCAGTCGGTTCTGTGGTACCACACAATGTCTTCATCACCCTCAAGCCAGCACCACAGCACGGGTCTGCCGTCGCGCTCGCCCGGGAAGTCCAGCAACACCGGCGCGAAGCCCTTCACCTGTGCGCCGGCCGCCGCCAAACCTTCGAGGATGGCGTAGATGCGCGCCTCCAGCGCCTTGGCCTCAGGCACGCCGCCCAGCGGGCTGGCCCCCGCCTCGTCCAGATCGGCGCGCAGCTCGGCCAGGTCGGCCCGCAACTCAATCAGCTCCGCGATGCTCGGGCGCAACCGCGCCAGCTCCTCGCGTGCCTGCTCCACAGTGACCACACCCAAGTATGAGCCCACCGGCCCGGCGGACGCCGGAGGTCTGCAACCGCGGCATCGCGAGCTGCGCGGCGTCGCCCGGGAGTGCGAGCTTCGGCTCCGATCGATCTTCGAGGGCGACGAGAACCTGAGGTGGACACCCTTCGCGCAAATCATGCGACCACGGTCGTACCATAGGGCATCCGTGATGATGTAGCTAACTCGATCGATGTAAGGGTGCTTGGCCCCGTCGAGCTCGCCGGCCCCAACGGTGTGGTGCCGTTCGGCGGGCCACGGCTGCGCACCCTCTTTGGGCTGCTCGCACTCCGCGCACCCCGGGTGGTGTCCCGCACCGCGCTGATCGACGGCGTCTGGGACGACGATCCGCCCGCGGCCGCCGCGAAGACCCTGCGCGCGCACATCGCTCACCTGCGCGGCGGGTTCGCCGCCGCCGGCCTGGGCGAGCTGATCGCCACGAGACCGCCCGGCTACGCGATCACACTGCCTCCACCATGCATCGACGCCCACCGCTTCGAAGCCGGTGTCCAACGTGGACGATCAGCGTTGGCGAAGGGTGCCCTGCCGGAGGCGATCACGCACCTTCGCGCCGCCCTCACCCTTTGGCGCGGAGACGTGCTGGCCGACTGTGTGCTGGGGGAGTGGGCCCGCGCCGAGGCTACGCGCCTGCGTTCGCTCTGGCATGTCGCGATGGAGGATCTGCTGGCCGCCGAGCTGACCGCGGGCCAGCACGCAGTCGCAGCCGCCGAGCTGGAATCCCTCGTCGCCCGCTACCCTCTGCGCGAACGCCTGTGGGAACTGCTCATGCGCGCCCTGCTGCAGTCGGGCCGTCGCAGCGAAGCGCTGCACGCCTATCAGCGCGCCCGCCACCATCTCGTCGCCGACCTCGGCATGGAACCGGGCACCGAACTGCAGCGCCTGCAAGCAGCGGTCCTCAACGGACAGGCGGCCGAGCCCGCCCACGCCGCCAAAGCGCAGTCAAGCCCGCCGCACATTGTCATCCCCAGCCCACTCACGCGCCTCATCGGCCGCCGCGCCGAACTCGCCGATCTGTACCACCTGCTCGAGCGCCATCGCCTGATCACGCTCACCGGACCCGGCGGCTGCGGCAAGACCCGCCTGGCCATCGCGGCTGCGAGCGAGGTGGCCGAAGGTTACGCCGACGGGGCTCGATTCATCGATCTCGCACCGGTCACCGACAGCCGGCTGGTCGCATCGACCGTGGCGTCCATGCTCGGCGTCGCCGAGGATCCGACGGTCAGTCCGCTGCAGGCGCTTTCAAAAACCTTGCGGCCTATGCGGTACCTCACACTGCTTGACAATTGCGAACACCTTGTCGACGCATGCGCCGAACTCGTCTCCACCCTGATGCGAACCTGCCCAGGGTTGCACGTCCTCGCCACGAGCCGCCAGCCCCTGGGTGTGCCCGGTGAGGTGGTCTTCCCGGTGCCGCTGCTCGCCGTCCCGCCCCGCGATCCGGAGGGTGGCCTGGCCGCGGTCACCAGCTTCGACTCCGTGCAACTGCTCCTGGAGCGTTCGGGCATCGACACCGTGCGCAACCTGACCGACGCCGACGCGCCCGCGCTGGCCGCCATTTGCGCGAGCCTCGACGGCGTCCCGCTGGCCATCGAGCTCGTGGCCGCGCGCACCTCCGTGCTCACCATGGCGGAGATTGCCGACCGGCTCAACGAACCGGCCCTGCTGCGCGTGCGCCGCTACGCCGACCACCCGCACCACCGGGCGCTCGACTCGTCCATCGGGTGGAGCTATGACATGCTCGATCCCGCGGCACAGTCGCGCTTCCGGCAGCTGGCCGTCTTCGCGGGCGGGTTCACGCTGGCCGCCGCGCAGGCTGTGTGGGAGTCTTCGCAACGGATCCCGGCCGTGGATGTGCTCACCGACCTGGTCGCCCGCTCACTCGTCGTGGTGCAGCACAACGCCGGTGGCGGCAATCGCTACCGTCTACTTGAGACGGTCCGCGCCTGGGCGGGCGACCGCCTGGCCGAGCAACCGGAAGAGGCGCAACGGGTGCGGTCACGGCACGCCGCGCACTTCCTCGCCGAAGCCGAGGAGGCCAACCGCTGGCTGCGAGGCCCGGCCATCGACCGATGGCTGCCGCATCTGGCAACCGAGCACGACAACTTCCGGGCCGCGCTCGCCTACTACGCCGAGTTGCCGGATTCGTTGCCACAGCTGCGACTCGCGGTCGCCCTGTCCGCGTATTGCCGACTGCGCGGGCACTACACCGAGGGCCGGCGCTGGCTCGAAACCGCACTGTCCAAACCGGAGCCCGAGCACGAAACGGCGCGGGAACTCGTCGGCGACGCGCTCGCCCGAGCCGCGCAATTCGCCTTTCTGCTCAGCGATTACGCGCAGGCCCAACAATACGCCGAACGAGCGCTCGCCCGGCAGCACCCGCCCGCCGCCGCGCAAACGCTGCGCCTGCTCGGCTCGATCGCGTTGGAGCGCGGCGATTACGAGCGGTCGCTGGCCCATCTGCGGGCGGCGCTCGCGGCCGTGACCGATCCCGCGTCCCAGGCGGATGTCTTGCAGCGCAGCGGATTCACCGAGTGGCTGTCCGGAAACGTCGATCGTGCGCATCGCCTGTTGCAGGAGGCTTTTCGCCGGTACCAGATAATCGGTGACACGGAGAACGCCGCCTCCACAAGGATCCATCTCGCGGCGACCGCCCTCTATCAGGGCCGATTGGAGCAGGCGCGGGAGCTGGCCGACGAGGCGCTCGCGACGTTCACCAAGCTCGATGTGGGGGAGGGGTCGGCGTGGGCGCTGAACCTGCTCGGGCTCGTCGAGCTGCGGCAGGGCAGGCCGGGCGACGCGATCGTCACGCTCCGCGCGAGCCTCGAACTGCACGAGAAGCTCGGCGACCGCTGGCGGCAGGCGAGCGTGCTTGAGGCCCTCGCGGCGGCCCACGCCGAGACCGGCGCCCTCGACGTGGCAGCCGAATTACTCGAGCGCGCAACGGATCTGCGCAAGGCGATCGGGGCGCCCGTGCCCGCGATCGAACGCCCCGCCTACGAGCGGCTCGTGCTCACCATCTCGTCCACCAGGCAGTAGAGTCTCGGGCCGACAACGGCGAGGCGGGTAGTCTCGGGAGGGCACGCCGACCACTCGGTCACCTCGTCAAGCACGCGGGCCTCATGCGGCTCGGCGCAATCCACAAGCTGCGCATGCTGCACGCGCAGCGTCTCGCTGAACCGGACACAGCCCGGCTCCGGCTCGGGGGTCTGCCGCGCCGCCAGCACGCCGATCGTCGTGGCCAGCACGGACAGGAGCACAAGCCCCGCCCACGATTGTGGCCGGGCAAACACCGGGCGGCCGGGCGGCAGTGGGCGCATGTTGGGCGCGACATACAGATTGCCTGGCGGGTGCGAGGGGAGGCCATCGGGCCGGGCGGCCGACAGCGGCGGGTGCGAGGGGAGGCTATCGGGCCGGGCGGCCGGCAGCGGCGGGTGCGAGAGGGGGTCATCGGGCCTGGCCGACAGCGGCGGGTGGGAGGCCGAGGCGAGACGCACGCGGCCATGAGGCTCCGACAGGCGGGCCGGCTCGGGCAGGCGCCGCACGGCCCGGCGGGCGCGCAGGTTCAGCAGCATC
>NZ_QJUG01000292.1 GCF_003426775.1 Allorhizocola rhizosphaerae
CGTTGTGCCCGGCGGGGGTCGCGTCGCCGCCCGGCTCGGTGGTGGCGGCCCGCCAGGCGGCGTCGCCCTTGGGCTGCGGGGCCGGCGTGGCGAGCGTGCGCAGGAACGAGGCGACTCCCGCTGCAAGGTCGCCCGCGCCGGTCGCGACCCGCTCGACCATCTCCGGATCGGGGTCGCGCACCGCCGCGATCACCTTGCACAGCGGGCACACGCAGCACTCGGCGCTGCCTGTGGACAGCTGAGGGTTGGCGTTGGCGGCGACGGTCGCGGCCGCGAGCACGGTGGCGACCAGCCGCTCAGCCTCCTGCCGGGCCGAGCCCGGCTCGGAGAAGGACGACAGTGGGTTCACTTCTCGGCCTGCTTCTTGAGCTCCTTGAGCGCGGTGTCCATGATGGCCCGCTCGGCCTTCTTCTTGAACATGCCGAGCATGCCCACCGCCAGATCCACGGACAGGGTATAGGTCACCGTGCACGTCCCGTCACCGTTGTCGGCGATGTCGTAGGACCCACTCTGGGCCTTCTGCATCTTGGACGGCTCGACGAGGTGCCACTCGATCCGCGAGATGTCCTCGGCATAGTCGTAGGCCAGCGTGTACTCGTCGCTGAACACACCGGCGTCGATGACGAACCGGACCTTCGCCGGGTACCCGTCCTCATATTCCTCAAGAACCTCGGCCGCCTTGATCGCCTGGGTCCAGCTCGGATAGGAGGGGTAGTCGCAGATGATCTCGGCAATGCGGGCCGGGTCAGCGTTGATGACGATCGACTGGGACGAGGATTCCGCCATGTCCAGGAGGTTACAGTAACTCCTACGGGTAGGTTTTTGGCTGTGGAGTACACGCAAGCCCCCGTGGCGGTGATCGACGATCAAGCCCAGCTCACCGATCCCGTCTGGTTCAACGCCGAGCACCACCCGCAGGTCGTGCAGTTCGTGCACGACGGCCGCGAAATCACCTGCGCGCAGTTCGGCGACCAGGTGGCACGCCTCGCGGCGGGCATCCGCGACGCCGGCATCAGGCCGGGCGACCGGGTCGCGCTGATGTCCAAGACCCGCTACGAGTGGACGCTGATCGACTATGCGATCCTGGCGGCCGGCGCGGTCACCGTCCCGATCTATGAGACGTCCAGCGCCGAGCAGATCTCCTGGATCCTTGAGGACTCGGGTGCCAAGGCCGGATTCTTTGAGACGGTACCGGACAACGCCCCGCAGATCGCGTGGCAGATCGACGATGGGCTGCCGTTCGGCGAGGCCGCCGGGTTCGAGCGGCATCGCGGGCCGGCCGACGACACGGCGACCATCATCTACACCTCCGGCACCACGGGCCGGCCCAAGGGCTGTGTGCTCACGCACCGCAACATGCTCTCGGACATCTCCAACGCCATCCCGGTGCTGTCGCGCCTGTTCCACGAGGGCGCGTCCACGGTGCTGTTCCTGCCGCTGGCGCACTCGTTCGCGCGCCTGCTGCAGACCGGGGTCGTGCAGGGCCGCGTCGCCACGACGCACACCGCCGACCTCAAGAACCTCGTGGCCACGCTCGCCGAGGTGAAGCCGACGTTCCTGCTCAGCGTGCCGCGCGTGTTCGAGAAGGTCTACAACACGGCGCGCCAGCGGGCGCACGCCGACGGCAAGGGCGCGATCTTCGACCGGGCCGAGCGGGTGGCCATCGCCTACTCCGAGGCGCAGGACCGGCCCGGCGGCCCGGGGCTGATGCTCAAGCTGCAGCACGGCCTGTTTGACCGTCTGGTGTACTCCAAGCTGCGGGCCGTGCTCGGCGGGCGCTGTCACAGCGCGATCTCCGGCGGTGCCCCGCTCGGCACGCGCCTTGGCCACTTCTTCCGCGGCATCGGCCTGGTCGTGCTGGAGGGCTACGGGCTCACCGAGACCTCGCCCGCGATCACGTTCAACCGCGAGGGCGCCATCCGGATCGGGACGGTCGGGCAACCCCTGCCGGGCGTGACCATCCGCATCGCCGACGACGGCGAGATCCTGTGCAAGGGCGAGATCGTGTTCGCCGGGTACCGGAACAACCCCGAGGCGACCGACGAGGCCATCGACGGGGAGGGCTGGTTCCACACGGGCGACATCGGCGCGCTCGACAGTGACGGATTCCTGACAATCACGGGCCGGAAGAAGGAGATCCTCGTGACCGCGGGCGGCAAGAACGTCGCCCCGGCCGTGCTCGAAGACCGGATCCGCGCCCACCCTCTGATCAGCCAGTGCATGGTTGTCGGCGACCGCAGACCGTTCATCGCCGCGCTAATCACGATCGACCAGGAGGCGCTGGCGGCCATGCCCCAGCCACCCGAAGATCTTCGGGCCGAAATACAGTCAGCGGTCGATGATGCCAACAAGGCGGTCTCGAAGGCCGAGGCGATCAAGGCGTTTCGCATCCTGCCCCGTGACTTCACGGAGGCAACCGGCGAACTCACCCCGTCGCTGAAGGTCAAGCGGGCCGTCGTGATGAAGGAATACGCGGACGAGATCGATGCCATCTACGGCCGTTGAGACCACCTTCGGGGGCGGACGCCGCCCGTCGGGACAAAACATCAGCGCCCACACGGTCGGTGTGGCGCTGCGGGTCACGCTGCTCGTGCTCATCGCCGGGCTGGTGTACCTGGCCACGGGCGACCCGGTCCAGCTGACCTGGATCGGGCTGCTCGCGATCGCCTCCATCCCGGCCGTGTTCGCGCCGAACCAGCGGTTCGCGGCCCCGCTCGGGCGCCTGGCCGAGGTCGTGCTCGTGGGGCTGGCCGCAAGCTCGGTGGCCGTGGCGGCGGACGCATCGGGGTCGGTGAGCAGCGGGGTCGGCGCGGCGGCGGTGCTTCCGTTCCTAGCCGTGCCGCTGACGGCCGCCACGTTCCAGGAGCGGCCGCTGGAGTCCGCGGGCCTGCTGAGCCTGGCCGCCACCACGCTGACGGTCGCGGGGTGGTTCACGAAGTCGGCGGGGATGACCCAGCTGGGGCAGGTCGGATACCTGGGTGTGTGCGCGCAATGGCTCACCCTCTCGGCGATCGGGGCCATCACGGCGGGCGCGATGCAGCGGGCCATGCTCGCGCGGCGCGCCCCCCAGCCATACGCGGAGGCAACGCGCCTGCTCACGCAGCTGCGCCAGGTCGCGCGCCAGCTGCCGGGGGCCACGCTCGACCCGGGCAGCATCGCCGAACACCTGCTGGAGGAGCTGCGCTCGATCGGGCGCGCCGACCGCAGCGCGGTCTTCGCGGCCAGCGGGGGCGGGCGGCTGGAGGTGCTCGCGCAGAACGGGGTGGAAGGCGACGCGTCAACGCGGGCCGTGTGGGAGACCCATCTGGACGCCGATTCGGCGATCGCGGACGCGTGGGCGAGCCAGCAGCCGCAGGTGGCCGGACGGACGCAGCTGCGCACGCACGGCTCGCTGGCCAACGACCCGGTCTCGGCACTCGTCGTGCCGCTGGTGGCCGGGGTGCGCACGGTCGGGCTGGTCGTCCTGGAGCGCGATGGCGTGGGTGGGTACCCGCCGAATTTGACAAATAGGATCATCTCCACGGCGGCGCCGGCAGCTCTACGGTTGGAGGCGGCCCTGCTGTTTGACGAGGTCAGGTCGCTGGCGACCAACGAGGAGCGGCAGCGGCTGGCCCGCGAGATCCACGACGGGGTGGCGCAGGAGCTCGCGATGATCGGCTATGGCATCGACAACGCCCAGGCCGGGCTGCCCGACAACGTGGAGCAGACAGCCGCCGACCTGCAGGAACTGCGCGGCGAGGTGACGCGGGTGATCACCGAGCTGCGGCTGAGCCTGTTCGAGCTGCGCACCGAGGTCGATCGGCACGGCGGGCTCACGGCCGCGATCGCCGAGTTCGCCCGGATCTCGGGCAACCAGGCGGGCCTGAAGGTCCACCTGTCGCTGGACGAGACCGGCCGCCTGCCCGCTTCGGTAGAGTCGGAACTGCTACGGATCGCGCAAGAAGCGATCACCAACGCGCGCAAACACGCGTTCGCGGCTAATCTGTGGGTCGTGTGCTCGATAGATCCGCCGTTTGCTTCTATCGAGGTGTCGGATGACGGACAGGGGCTGTCCGACCAGCGTAACCAGGGCAGCTATGGTCTTGCGATCATGGCTGAGAGGGCGGAACGTATCCGTGGCCGGCTTGAGATCCGACCAAGGGAGCCGAGCGGGACAACCGTCGCAGTGGTCATAGGTGGGACCACTAGACAGGAAACGCGCACCACGAGATAACGTGTTACCACCTTTTTAGATAGGGAGAGAGCGGGCATGTCTACCAACGCCGTGCCGACAGGGGGTCGGACGAGAGTTCTGCTTGTCGACGACCACGACCTGATCCGCAAAGGTCTCCGGCACGCGTTTGAGCGCGACCGTCAGTTCGAGGTCGTCGGCGAGGCCGGCACGGCCGCCGAGGCGGTGCGCCAGGCGGGAGCCCTGCACCCCGACGTGGTGATCATGGACCTGCGCCTGCCCGACGGCAGCGGCCTGGAGGCCACCCGCACGCTGCGCAAGTCGAGCGCCAACATGGGCATCGTCGTCCTGACGATGTATGCGGGCGACGACCAGCTGTTCGGCGCGCTGGAGGCGGGCGCGAGCGCGTTCGTGCCCAAGACGGCGCCGGCCGACGAGGTCGTGGCGGCCGCGCGGCACGCGGCGTCCGCGCCGAGCGCGTTTACGGCCGCCGATCTGGCCGAGGCGATGAAGCGCCGGCTCACCCCGAGCGGGCCGCAGCTGTCGCCGCGCGAGAGCCAGGTGCTCAAGCTGCTCGCCGAGGGCATGAGCGTGTCGGGCATCGCCAAGCAGCTGTTCGTCAGCGAGTCGACCGCCAAGACGCACATCTCCAAGCTCTACGAGAAGCTGGGCGCCGCCAACCGGGCTCAGGCCCTGATGACGGCGTTGCGGCTCGGGTTGCTCCAGGCCCCGGACGCGCCCAACCTATCCTGATCTCATGGGTCGTCACTCCTCTTCTCCGCCCCTCGGGGACGGATCGCTTGAGCCTGACTGGTTGGCGCGTGCCCGCAGCGAGGACAACCCGCTGACCATGGCCAAACTGGACAGCGGATACGTGGTCTTCGGCAGCACGCAGTTCCTGCCCGGCTATTGCGTGCTGCTGTCCGATGTGGACGAGGCCAACCACCTGACGGATCTGCCGTTCCACAAGCGGCAGCTGTTCCTGGCCGACATGGCGCTGCTGGGTGAGGCCGTGTTCAACGCGTGCAGCGGATACGATCCGGCGTTCCGGCGGATCAACTACGAGATCCTCGGCAACACCTATCAGCACCTGCACGCGCACGTGACGCCCCGCTACAGCTGGGAGAAGCCCGAGTTCCAGGCCGGTCCTATCTGGAAATACCCGGAGGAGGTGCGCAACGCCATCTCGGCCGACCCCATCAAGTCCGACCGGGCCGAGGAGTTCGACGCGCTGCGCGAGTCCATCATCGCCGAGTTGCGCCGGCTCGCCTGATCGCGGTGCGCACGCTGCTGGTCACCAACGACTTTCCACCCCGGCCGGGTGGGATCCAGCGGTTCGTGCACGACCTGGCGATCCGGGTCGGCGAGTTGGTCGTGTACTCGTCGGATTGGCGGGGGTCCGCAGAGTTCGATGCGGCGCAACCGTTTCCGGTGGTGCGGGAGCGCACGTCGGTGTTGTTGCCGACGCCGTTCGTGCGGCGACGGGCGCTCGCGCTTGCCCGGGAGCACGGGTGCGACCGGGTGTGGTTCGGTGCGGCCGCGCCGTTGGGCTTGCTGGCGCGGCACTTCGACGCCGGGCGCAAGGTGGCGCTGACGCATGGGCATGAGGTGGGCTGGGCCGCGCTACCGTTGGCCCGCACGGCATTGCGGCGCATCGCAGATGGGTGCGACGTGGTCACCTATCTCACGTCATATCAGCGGGAGCGGCTCGAACCGGTGATCGGCGGGCGCACCGCGCTGGAGCGGTTGGTGCCCGGCGTCGACAGCACGATGTATTCGCCCACTGTGGACGGTGCGGCGGTGCGGGCACGGCATGGGCTGACCGATCGCCCGGTGATTGTGTGCGTCTCCCGTCTGGTACCCCGCAAGGGCCAGGACACACTGATCCGCGCACTGCCGTTGGTGCTGAAGGCGGTACCGGATGCGGTTTTGCTCATTGTCAGCGGCGGGCCGTATCGCTCCACTCTGGAGCGGATGGCCCGGGAGGCCGGGCTGGGCCAGCGCGTGGTGTTCACCGGTTCGGTGCCGTGGGAGGAGCTGCCGCAGCACTTCGCGGCCGGCGACGTGTTCGCCATGCCGTGCCGCACGAGGCGGCGCGGGCTGGACGTGGAGGGGCTCGGCATCGTCTACCTTGAGGCGTCGGCCGTCGGGTTGCCCGTCATCGCGGGCGACTCGGGCGGGGCTCCCGATGCGGTGCGCGAGGGCGAGACGGGTTTCGTGGTGCCGGGGCGTGACGTGGGTGCGCTGGCCGAGCGGTTGGTGACGCTGCTGCGCGATCCGGCGCTGGCGCGCAAGATGGGCACGGCGGGCAGGCAGTGGGTCGAGTCCGAGTGGGGCTGGGACACGCAAGCGACACGGCTACGCGAGCTGCTCGCATAGCGTGACAGCCGCGACGACGGCAACAGGCCTGGGACAAGCAGGCCGCACGACTACGCGAGCTGCTCGCGTAGGGTGACGGCGGTGACGACGGCAACCGCGGCACACCTGATCGCGAGCGCATAGAACGCGTTGGCGATGTGCGTGTGATCGGCGAGAGCCGCGACCGACACTGTCACCACCGCGCTCAGGCCGAGTCCGGCCGCGTTGGTGGCGCCGAAGACGAACCCGGCCCGGTGCTCGGGCACAGCGTCCAGCAACATGCTGCGGGTCGCCACTCTGGCCAGCCCCACCATGGCTCCCGCAAATGTGGCCAGGGCCGAAAACAGGAACGTGACGCCGTTGAAGATGAACAGCGGTGTCGGGCCGAACAGGTGGATGGCGAATCCGCCCGCCGCTCTCCGGTGATCTCTACCACCCTAGGAACTCGGAGGCGCCACGCAGCCGGGTCTTCAACAGCGATTGGGTGTACGAGCAGTCGAGCCGCACATCGAGCGGGCCGGGCACGTTCCTTGGGCCTTTGCTGAAGCGCGCTGGGTCGAGTCCGTCGCGCTTTGCCACGAGCATGCCCAACTCGTAGCGGCTCAACGCCTCGGCACCCGCAACGTGGAACACGCCTTTTTCGGTGGAGTCAGCCAGTTCGAGGAGCGCGCAGGCCAGGTCGCTCACGTCCACCGGGCACCGAATATCGTCGGTGAACAGCACCGGCGGCAGGGTCACGCGCGGCGGGATGATCAGCGACGTGCGAACGATGGCGGCGGTCGGATCGATCGCGCGCACAGCGGTCTCGGCCGCCGCCTTGGCCGCGCCGTAGGGCCAGCACGGATCGGGCACGGCCCATTCGTCATACGGCTCGCCCGCATTCCCTGAAAAAACCGCATCACTGGACACGTGCACGAGTCGGGCTCCTGCTTTGCGGGCTGCCACGGCCACATTGGCCGCCCCATCGGCCGTAGTGCGCCAATCGCTTTGCTTGTAAGCGGTATGGACCACGACATCGGGCCGCACCGTCGAGAAGTCCACCGCCTCACGGATGTCCATCCTCACCCACGAGACGTCGGCGTCCCCGACCCGGCTCGCATACGTCGCGACCACCTCGTGCCCATCCGCAATCGCCTGCCGCACAACCGCTCCACCGAGCGTCCCACTCCCACCCGTCACCAAAACCCTCACCCACCCACCCCCTCTTCTCTTGCGTCGATCATGAACTTACGTCCATGTTCGGCGGCTTGGTCTCAACCGGTCGGTGCACACAGGAGTTGATCTAGGCGTTCGGCTGGGGTGTCCCAGCCGAGCGGGTCAGCGGGTGGTGCGGGCGTAGGAGCGGGCGTGGGCGATGCGCTCGACCGTGGTGGGGTGGCTGCCGAACAGCGTTTGCTCCCAAGCGGGCGGATCTGGGTCGCCGAGGTTGACGAGTGTGAGCCGGCGCTGCATCTGCTCGAACGTGGCCGGGTCGTCGGTGAGCGCCAGCGCGTGCGCGTCGGCGCGCGCCTCGATCAGGCGCGACACGTAGGCCTGCACCGGCGTGGCCGCGAGCCCGGCCAGACCGGCGATGGCCAGCAGCAGGCCGATCGAGCGCGGGTCGGCCAGGGTTTCGATGCCCGCCCGGCGCAGCAGCCCCGCCCAGCCGCCCACCAGATAGAGTCCAATCACGACGCCCGCGGCACCGAGCGCGCCGATCAGCGTGCCCGTGAGCACGTCGCGGTCCTTGGCGTGGCCCAGCTCGTGCGCCACCACGCTAGCGACCTCCGCCTCGGGCGCGTCCTTGAGCAGGTTGTCGTAGACCACGATGCGCCGCGTCGGCCCGATGCCGCTCACATAGGCGTTGAGCGCGGTCGTGCGCCGGGACGCGTCGGCCACCAGCACATCGCGCACCGGCACGCCATCGCGCTGCGCCAGCGCCAAAAGCTCGGTGCGCAAAGGCGATTCGGCCATCGGCGTGAACTTGTTGAACACCGGCTCGACCAACACCGGGAAGACGAACGTGAGCACCACGACCAGTGCGGCCGCGCCCGCCGCGCCCCATGCCCACCACCACACCGGGAACAACCGGGTCAGCCCGTAGAAACCGAGCAGGGCCACCGCGCCCAGCACGGCTCCCACCGCGTAACCCTTGAGCAAATCAACGGCCCAGCCGCCCCAGTCTTGAGTGGACAGTCCATATCGGACGAGGATGCTGTGCCGCCACGCGGCCAGCGGCAGCGTCACGATGTCGGCGAGCAGCAGCACCAGCAGCCCGCCGCCGAGCACCTTGGCCAGCCACGGCCCCGGCACGAGCGCCACCAGCTTGGCGCCCAGCGGGGTGAGCCCGAGCAGAAGGGCGAAAATCAAACCCAGAATCATGCTCGGGTATGCCACCCAGCGCAGCTCGCCACGCAGCG
>NZ_QJUG01000293.1 GCF_003426775.1 Allorhizocola rhizosphaerae
CTTGTGGTCGGCTTGGTGCTGGGTCTGAACCCAGTGGTCGGCTACCTGATGAGCGGCATACAGGGTGCCGAAGATGGCACCGAACGCAGCCAGAGCGGAAGGGTTTGACAGCATTAAAGGACTCCCTTGGGGGTACGGCGGGGCGCGACCTGGTTTCTCAGGCCGTGGGTCGCGCCCCGGTCGATATCTAGCGTTGGCAGCGGTGCTGCTATTGGTCGTTCAGCCACTCCTGCTCGGCGGCATCCGCTTCGGCGGCTACCTCTTCCCGCACAGCCGCGTCGAGCGCGTCGCGTTCGGCGGCAGTAAGGAATCCGCCGCCGTAGCGCTTCATCTGTACGGCGATGTGTCGCCAGTCAGGGATAAACCGATCCTGTGGACGATCCTGGTCGGGCATGGGATTGCTGTCCTTCCTGCTGTCAGAACGGCGGTTCGGTGTCTTGGCCACCGGCCCAAGGGTCATCTGCTGGCGCTGCACCGGATCCGTTGCCGTTGGCGCCGGGGGCGGTTTGGCGGGTCAGCTTCATCACCTTGGCCCGCGCGTAGCGCAGCGACGCGCCGACGTCTTCCACGTCGAGCTGATGCTGTTGGCGCTTCTCGCCTTCCGGGGTTTCCCACCGCGACAGGCGCAGCTTGCCGGTCACCACGACCCGGGCACCCTTGGACAAGCTCTCGGCGATGTTGTCGGCCAGGTCCCGCCACGCCGAGCAGGTCATGAACAGCGGCTCACCATCACGCCACTGATTGGTCTTCTGGTCGAACACGCGCGGCGTGGACGCCACGGTGAACCGCACGAGCCCCACACCAGAAGGGGTCACGCGATAGTCAGGGTTGTCGGTCAGGTTGCCGGTGATAGTCAGAGTGGTCTCGTTGGCCACGTCAGGGCTCCTTTCACGGGCGGTCGCCACGATGGCGGCCAGCGCACGAGCCGAACCGGCACCACGGCTCACGGTTCGGCCCGCACGCTGACGGTCACTGGCCTTTAGTCCGGGCGGCCTTTTCAGACCTGCGGGCTACTTGTTCTTGCTCGTGCCGGTGTCATCCGCAGCGTTTCGCGCCTTGATGTGCTCGTTCATGACCCGGCACGCCTCACGGACCGCCTTCTCCAGTTGAGGCAGTTCCAGTTGGTGTGAAAACCGCTTGCCCATGTCGTGTCGCTCCTCTCGTTGGTCCGCCGCTCTGGCGGCCACCGCAGCGGCCCGCGATCACCTCGCGGGCCGCACGGTGGCGGTCAGACGGCGCTCAGCGCCCGCTGCGGAGCGGTCTCGGTCTCGGCGCGCAGGACGGACAGCACCCGCCGCACGGTCCGGTCGGTGGTCTGGGCGATCCGGGCGATGTCGGCCTGTGTGGCGTCCGGGTGGGCCTGGATCGCCGCCCGGATACGGGTGGAGGCATCCGGCTTGGCCGTGCTCTTGCGCGCCGCGACCGGACGGGCCTTGGCCTGCGGCTTGTCCGCATCGTCAATTCGGTCAGCCTGCGGGCTGCCTGTCGGGGTGCGCCGCTTGCCGTTGGCGCCTGCCGCGATCCGATCGGCGTGGATGTCGGCGGCGAGCAGTCCGGTCAACCGGCCGTAGTCCACCGACGCGGCGAGCCGGGCGGCGACCTCGTCCAGGTCGTAGGAGACCATCGCGATGTCCGCCGACGTGGCATCCAGCGACCGGGACAGCTTGCGCCGCAACGCGGCAGCGATCGCCCGCTGTCGTGCCTCGGCCGCCAGTTCGGTACGCGCCTGCGCGATCGCCGCGTGCACGCTCAGACCGGGGTCGGCTGTGGCGAGCTGGCGCGCCCGCCACACCGTCTTGGGCGCGCGCAGCCACGCGGCCAGACCGAACACGGGAGGCTGCGCGGCCAGGCGGCCGGCCGCGCGCAGCGCGTCACGGCGACGGGCGTTGCTGTGCAGCGTCCACACCGCGTACCCGGCCAAGCTCGCACCGGTGAACAACATCCGCTGACCCACGCTGGTGTCATGGCCGTACCAGTTGAGCGCGGCCACACCCAACGCGACCGCCACCGACAGCAGCCGGGCGGCGATCGCCTGCTCACCCCGGTGAGTGCGCCGCCAGTCAGCGAAGCCGAGCAGCGCAGCGGCCAACAGCTCGACCGCGAACCCGACCGCCAACGCGGCCAGGCGATCGATGCCCAGCCAGGCCATCAGACCATCGGACTGACCCCACAAGGCCAGACCGGCCATGGCCACATAGAACGCGAACAGCAGATGCAGCGGGCCGGTAGCCCGCATGGTGGTGATGTTCATGTGCAGCTCCAAAGCGAAGGGGGAGAAGAAGTCTCAGGTGTCGGGGCAGTCACCCACGGCGCGCGGCCATGTCCAGCGCGGCCCGGTACACCGCGATGGCCTGCTGTGCCAGCGTTTTAGCCATCGCGGGACCTCCGCCGTCGAGCGATGACCACGCACACGGCCACGAGCGCGAGCGCGATCGCCGCGACCAGCAGGCCGGCGCGCAGCCAACCGCGGGCCAACAACCCGTACCCGACGCAGAACACGCTTACGGTCGTGCAAGCCAGCTCGGCGAAACTCCCCGGCTCAGACGGGTGGTTCATGCCGCTACCCGCTCATGCTCAGCGGTCAAATCCAGCAGCTCAGCCAGGGCACGCAACCGGCGACGTTCGGCACGGCGCAGCCTGCGCCAGTCCAGCTCAGTCGGCCGATCGGCGGTCAACAGCCGAATCTCGGCGTCAACGATGTCCAGCTCAGCAGCGATCAACGGCCATTCCAGCTCAATCGCCGCAAGCTCCACATCGGACGGTCCATCAAAGTCCAGCTCCATTGAAAGCTCAGTTCCTTCCACGGGAACGCGGCCCACGCGACGAAGGGCGAGACGCGCCATCACCGCCACAGTCAGGGCAACGGGTTTCATCGGGCGGCAGTGGGGCCAGCGCGCAGCATTCGGCGCAGGTACGCCAAATGGCGGACTGGCGGGAGGTGATGCGCACGGACGCGGCAAAGGATGAGAGCATGATGGAACCACCTCTTTCCGGAACGAAGGGGATTGGTGAAAGCCGGGACGCGGCAACGGTTTCCAGTCCAGCCGCGTCCCGGTGAAGGTCTTTTCCAAGTCAGCGGATGCCGAACGGCACCGCTTCTTCCCCCACGGACACCGGCTCCGGCTTCGCTCCTCGCCTCTCCCCTCGTACTGCTCGGGGTCTTGGCGGATCTTCGCGCCCTGTGGTTTCACCTGTCGATTGGGGGCTATATGAAGTTCTCAAAGAACTGATATGAAACTCTGTTGCGCTACTCTGTTGCGCAACAGACTAGCGAAACGTTGCTGGGTTGCGCAAGAGGGTTGCGCTACCCTGATTGCATGAAGGATGTCCGTGGAGAACTTGTTGCTGCTACGCGGCGCTATCAGCAAACCGGCGTGGCACACGAGGAAGCTCGAAAAACTGCGATAGCGGCAGTCCTTGCGGCCTTGCGCTCCGGCATGGGTCCGACGGAAGTGGAGAAGTTGTCACCCTTTACGGGCGCTTATATCCGAAAGTTGGCGCGAGACGAGGGAATCCCGCCTTCGCCACCCGGACCAAAGCGTTCCGTTAGGTCATGAGATCGAATGAGATCATCGGTGCCTCGCTTTCATCGCCTTGCTTACGTCGATGCAACGAGGAAACCTGAACGTCAAGGGTGGAGGACAGGTTGAACCGCGATCAACCTCGAATCAGTCCATTCACAGGGGAGGCAGGTCCGGACATGGGCGAGACGATCGATCGCGCACCCGAGCAAAATGAGCTGGTAGCGGCCTTCATAGCCGAACTTCGACATTGGCGTGCTATAGCTGGCTACTCACAGAAGTCTCTCGCGAAGCAGATCGGCTACGACTCGTCATACATCAGCAAGGTCGAGAACGCTTCCCTATCGCCCAGCAGGGAGTTTGCAGAGAAAGCCGATGCCGCGCTTCATGCCGGCCGTGCGCTTGTTCGTCGCTGGAAGGCGATGCACGATGCAGGCATTGGCCCCGAGGCACGCGCCCATGGGGGCAGCGCAGGCGACCCGCAGTCCACGCCCGGAACTGCCCTTGTGGTCGAGCACGAGGATGCCGCACTGAGCTTCCACGGCGGCATGGTTGAGACACACGTCCGTCGATTGCTGCGGAACGTCGGCATCGAGCCCGTGACAAGCTACTTGATTCGCATCTCAGTCGATCGATTCCCCGGCGATCCCGAGCGCTCCAATCGCCTCTATCGGAAGGACCCGTTGACCTGGGAAGAAATCAACCTCCGGGCACGCTGCGGAGAGGAGCCGATGACCTGGCGCGTCGTTCACGATCGCGACGCCTTCAAAGAGCTATGGCTCCTTTTCGAGAACTCCGACGGCCGATTCCCTTTGTATCAAGGCGAAAGCACGTGGATCGAGTACATCTACACCGTGCCAGAAGACAAATGGGGGCCATGGTGGAAGCGCGCTATTAGGCTGCCAACGCGGCGGCTGAGCCTGGCCGTTATCCTGCCAGCCGAACGCCAACCAACGGTCTGGGGGTTGGAGACGTCGATGACCGCCGAAGCAACGCCTTTTCGTACGCCGTTCACAAAGGAGCTGAACGGCGACAACGTCGCCTTCCGGTGGAGCACAGACGATCCGCCATTGCACGCGCGTTTCCGGGTCGAGTGGAAGTTCAAGAATCCCAACGTAGCGGGAGAAGAGGATCTGGGCATGGATCAGATGAGTCCGAGCGACAAGATGCGCGCCGCTGGCGTCGTCCAGGAGGGCGAGAGCATCCTTGCTGAGGTCGCTAGACCGTTCGATCTTCCCGCTGAAGCGGAGGATGCGCGGCGCGTAGTGAGCGAACTCGGGGCCAAGATGGAACGCATCGCGCAGGTTCACACGTTCGCGAAGGGCATGGGGCTCGCTGCGCCTCAGATAGGAATCGGACGCGCGGCTGCTGTGGTCCGCACTCCAGAGGACCACGTGATAACGCTTCTGAACCCGAGGATCGTTGGAGAGTCCGCAACGGTCAATGAACAGTACGAGGGCTGTCTCAGCTTCTTCGATGTGCGGGGCATGGTCCCGAGACCAGACGTGATCGAGGTTGAGCATCAAGACATCGAGGGCAACATACTGATCACGGAGTTCACTGCGGGCGTTGCGCGTCTGGTCGCGCACGAAATTGACCATCTGTTCGGCACGCTCTATCGAGCACGTATGCGGCTGGGTGTTCTCCCAATACCCGTGGCGCAGTACACCGGCACGGGCAAGCGATGGGGGTTTCCCTCCCGGGATCATTAAAGGCCGGATCGTGGCATAGCGGAGTTGCTGGCGAGCCTGTAAAGCTCAAGGCCAAGGGCTCAGTCGGCCTCAACTCCAGCGGCACGCAGAATCCGCCGAATCGTCTCCCGACTGACTTCCGCCCGGGCAGCCAGATCAGACACGCGGGCACCCGCCTCATACTCGGCAACGATCACCGCCGCTAGCGTCGCCCGGGCCTGGTCCACCTTGGCCCGGGCGTCGGCGACCATCTGTCGGGCGCGTGCCTGTGTGCGCAGCACGCCGTCCTGTGCCGCCCGTAACGACTTCACCGCCTGCCCGACGTGATCCACATGGCCATGTTCGCAGGTCAGCGATGTGGCCACATGAACTAGGGGATGATGTGGCCACACCTGTTGTTCCAATCTTGGCCACACAGTGGCAAGCTTCTGTGGCATGGCGCAACCAGTCGGCGGATCGCACCCCGCGCTGGACGCTGCCGGGGACGAGCGGCCCACGTCGCTCGTCCCCACTCATCCAGCCGACATCGCCGAAGATGCCGCACGCCGCGCTGTGGAGGGCATCGGCATCCCCGACCTCGCTACCCGCGGCCAGCGGGCCAACGGTCCGGTGCAGGGTGAGGGCGGGCGAGCCCCAAGATCGCAATAAGGTGTCTGGGTATGGACCACGTGGCCTTGAACACCACTGACGAATGTCCCCACGCCGTACACGATCAGCGACTGTGGCGGCAAAACAGCGAACGCGAGCGCTTTCTGCCTCAGCTCGGTGAGATTCACAGTCGAGTGTGTGCATGTATCGGCTGGGCGATAGACGGTGTGGTGGTGGGCTTTTAAGGTGTAGACCAGGTTGTTGACCTGGGAAGGTTGATCGATATGGAGCCCGTGAGTTTGGTTGTGGCGGCCCTGGTGGCCGGAGCAACAGCGGGCGTCTCGGAAACCGCAGCCACAGCGGTGGGCGACGCCTACAGGACGTTGAAGAACCTGGTTATCGGATGTTTCCGGCGGGGAGGCGTGTCCGATGATGCTGGCCGGGAATTGATCGGCCAGGCCGGTAAGGGAGACGCACCGCGTGCCGCGCTGGAGCGGCAGTTGTCGGTGGTGCAGGTGGACGAGCCGACCGCGCAGGTCGCGCAGCAGCTATTGGACCTGTTGGAGCAGGCGAGCACGGGCAAGTTTCATGTGGAGTTGAACAACAACACCGGTGTGCAGGTCGGGGATCAGAATCAGCAGACCATCAACATCAACCCACGATGACCGGACCCAGCACGCCAACAGACGGAGGCGGCCAGCCGCCGAATGTGACGGTCTCCGACTCCGTGGGGGTCCAGGTCGGACCCGACAACCAAATGACCGTGCATCAGCACTATTACCCGGCTGTCCGGGAAGTGGTGCCGCGGCAGTTGCCCGCAGCGGTATCCCTTTTCGCCGGCCGGACTGGCGAGCTGGCCAGGTTGACAAGCCTGCTTCGTGATCAGACAGATCAGACGCAGGCGGGTGCCACGGTGGTGATCTCGGCGATCGGTGGCACGGCCGGGGTAGGTAAGACCGCCTTGGCGGTGTATTGGGCGCATCAGGTGGTCGGCCAGTTCCCGGACGGGCAGTTGTATGTGAACCTGCGCGGGTTCGACCCGGGCGGGCAGGTGATGGACCCGGCCGAGGCGGTACGCCGGTTCCTGGACGCCCTCGAGGTGCCACCCGAGCGAATCCCGGTGGACCTGGATGCGCAGGCCGCGCTGTACCGCACCCAGCTGGCGGGGCGGCGGATGCTGATCGTGTTGGACAACGCCCGCGACAGCGTGCAGGTGCGCCCGCTGCTGCCCGGCACCTCGACCTGCCTGGTCCTGGTGACCAGCCGCAACCAGCTTTCCGGGCTGATCGCCGCCGACGCCGCCCACCCGATCACCCTGGACCTGATCACCGAGGAAGAGGCGCGCCAACTGCTGACCCACCGCCTGGGCGCCGACCGGGTCACCGCCGAACCCGACGCGATCGCCGAGATCATCACCGCGTGTGCCCGGCTGCCCCTGGCGTTGGCGATCGTGGCCGCCCGTGCCGCCGCCGAAGCGCACCTGCCTCTGCACGCCCTGGCCAACGGGCTACGCGACAACGACAACAGGATCGACAGCGGCGGCGGGCGGCTGGACACGCTGAGCACCGATGACCCGGCCACCGATGTGCGGGCGGTGTTCTCCTGGTCCTACCAGGCCCTGACCCCGTCGGCGGCGCGGCTGTTTCGGCTGCTGGGCCTGCACCCCGGCCCCGACACCTCCGCACCGGCCGCGGCCAGCCTCGCCGCCCTGCCCCTGCCGGACGCGCGGGCGCTGCTGGGAGAGCTGACCCGGGCGAACCTGCTCATCGAGCATGTCCCCGGCCGGTACACCTTCCACGACCTGCTACGCGCCTACGCCACCGAACAGACCCACACCCTCGACCCCGACCAGCAACGCCACAACGCCACCGGCCGGATCCTGGACCACTACCTACACACCGCGTACACCGCCGCCCGGCTCCTAAGCCTGCATCGGGACCCGATCGCCCTCACCCCGCCCCAACCCGGGGTCATCCTGGAACACCCCACCGACTACCAGCAGGCCCTGGACTGGTTCACCGTCGAGCATCCGGTGCTGCTGGCCGCCCTCGACCACGCCGCCGCCACCGGATTCGACACCCACACCTGGCAGTTGGCCTGGACCCTGGACGACTTCCTCGCTCGGCGCGGGCACTGGCACGACTCGGTCGCCGCCGAGCAGGCGGCTGTGGCCGCGGCTGGGCGGCTGGCCGACCCGACCGCACAGGCGGGCGCCCACCGCCTCCTCGCCGTGGCCTACATCCGGCTGGGTCGCCCCGATGACGCCGACACCCAGCTGCGCCACGCCATGGACCTCTACGCCCAGGCCGGTGACCTGGGCGGGCAGGCCATGACCCACCACAACCTCAGCATGCTCAGCATGATGTGGGGGCGATATGTCGAGGCACTGCACCACGCCGAGCAGGCCCTGGACCTGCGCCGGGCCGCCGGCCACAGGCGCGGGCAGGCGCTCGCTCTCAACGGGGTCGGCTGGGGTCACGCCCTGCTCGGCGACCACCAGCAGGCCCTCAGCTATTGCGAGCAGGCCCTCCCCCTGCTCCAAGAACTCGACGACCGCCTCGGGCAGGCCCACACGTGGGACTGCCTCGGCTACGCCCACCACCACCTCGGCCACCACGACCAGGCCCTCACTTGTTACCAGCACGCCCTCGACCTGATGCTTGACCTCGGCGACCGCTATGAGGAAGCCGACATCCTTACCGACCTCGGCGACACCCATCACGCCGCCGGTAACCACCAGGCCGCCCGCGACGCCTGGCAACACGCCCTGACCATTCTCGACCAACTCGGCCACCCCGACGCCCAGGCCGTCCGCGTCAAACTCCACCACTCCGACCAGACCCCACCCGAGGAAGGGCAGGACGATCGACAATCGTGAACCAACGGCACCGTGTAACCCCCGCGCTCGAACACGGAGGGGTGGTCTCAGATCTGGTCTCATTCAGATTCGTTCGCAATCGTTCGCAGCCGTCAGCGTCAGGCTCAGATCCAGGAGACGGACCCCAAGGGACTGGGCTGAGGCCCATCTCAGACCTCGAAAGCGTGTG
>NZ_QJUG01000294.1 GCF_003426775.1 Allorhizocola rhizosphaerae
CGGACACACCCCGGCCGCGGGTGGCCGCCTCCACCCGCGGCCGGCGGTGGCGCGCGGCGTTGCGCAGCCCGGTGATCGCCGTCGCCGCGGTCGTCGCCCTCGTGACGGGCGCCGGTGTCGCGGCCGCCACCGACTGGCTGCAGATCTTCCGCGCCGAGCAGATCGCCCCGGTCACGGCCACGGAGGCCGACCTGGTCAAGCTGCCCGACCTGTCCGACTTCGGCACGCTCGAGGTGACCGAAAAACCCAACGTGCGCAAGGTTTCCGACGCCTCGGCCGCGCAGCAGGCCAGCGGTCTTTCCGTCCCGCGGGTGAGCCGGCTGCCGCGTGGCGTCACGGGTGAACCCAAGTACGTCGCCGGCGGCCGGATCAGCGCCGTGTTCACCTTCTCGGCCGCGAAGGCTGCGCAGACCGTTGCGGCCGCCGGTCAGGCGCCACCGCCGCCACCGACGGGCCTGGACGGCAGCCAGTTCCGGTTGGTCGCCGGCCCCGGGGTCGCCGCGATCTGGTCGCACGGCCGTGGGGTGCCGACCCTGATCGTGGCGCGCGCAGGCGCACCGACCGCGTACTCCGCCGGTGTGCCGTTTACCACCGCCCGCGACTACCTGCTGTCGCTTCCCATGCTGTCCAAGGACATCGCCGCGCAGCTGCGCAGCTTCTCCGGCGACGGCACGACGCTGCCCCTGCTCATCGCGGCCGAGAACATGACCAGTTCCACCGCGGACGTCGGCGGGGTGCCGGCCACGGTGCTCACCTCGCGCAACGGGGTCATGGCGGGCGTGGTCTGGGTGCGCGACGGTGTCCTCACCGCGGTGGCCGGATCGCTGAGCGCCGACGAGGTGCTTGCGGTGGCGCGGGGGCTGCGGTGACCGCACTGTCTCAGCAGGACTCACGGGGACGGCTCGCCGAGCCGTCCCCGGCACCGGCGGTGTGGTGCTCGGGGCTGCGCAAGCGATATCGGCGGCGGACCGCGGTCGACGACGTCTCGTTCACCGTCGGCCGTGGCGAAGTCATGGGCCTGCTCGGGCCTAACGGAGCCGGCAAGACCACGGTCATCAAGATGCTGCTCGGCCTGGTCCGCCCCGACGCCGGAGAGGTGCTGCTGCTCGGCAAACCGGCTGCGGAACCGCGTTCCCGGGCCCGTGTCGGGTACCTTCCAGAGCTTTTCCGGTACCAGCCATGGCTCACAGCCGCCGAGGTCCTCGCCCTGCACGTCCGGCTCGCGGGCCTCGCGGTGCCGCTTCATGAGCGGCGCGAGTGCCTGGCCGCGGTCAGCCTCGCCGACCGCGCAGGCGACCGGGTCGGCAGCTTCTCCAAGGGCATGCAACAGCGCCTCGGGCTGGCCGTCGCGCTGGTGGCCCGCCCGGAGCTGGTCATCCTCGACGAACCGACCAGCGCGCTGGACCCGATCGGCCGGGCGGACGTGCGGGACCTGCTGCTCACCCTCAAGGCACGCCAGGTCGCCGTGCTGCTCAATTCGCACCTCATCGGCGAGGTCGAGCGGGTCTGCGACCGGGTCGTCATCCTGGACAAGGGCAAGGTCGCCGCAGCCGGCAGTCTCACGGAGCTGCTCGGTCAGCGCGAACTGCGGCTTCAGCTCGATGACGTCAGCCCGCAGGCACACGCACGGCTGGCCGCCACCGGCAGCGTGAACCAGAGCGGCAACTCGTTCACCCTCGCGCTGCCGTCCCATCAGGACAACGACACCACGGTGCCGGACCTCGTGGCCGATCTGGTCGGGCTCGGGGTACGGATACACGCGGTCGAGCCCGGACGGATCAGCCTCGAACAGCGGCTGCTGGACATCCTTCGTGCAGGTTCGAGCGAGGAGCAACGATGACCGTCCAAATTGTCCTCGCCATGGCCGCCCTCACCCTTCGGGAGGTCGCGCGCCGGCGGGTGCTGCGTTCGCTGGCCGCGCTGACGGTCATCCTGTTGTCGCTCAGCGCATGGGGATTCTCCCGCATAGACGCCGAATTCGGCGGGCTCACCAGCGGAGAGGCCCGGATAGCGTCCGCCATGGTGCTCAACCTCGTGATGTTCGGCCTGAGCCTGATCGCCGCGCTGGGCACGGCATTCCTGGCCGGGCCGACCCTGGCCGGCGAGATCGAATCGGGAATCGCGCTGGCCGTGCTCGCCCGGCCGCTGCGCCGATTCGCGGTCCTGCTGGGCAAATGGCTCGGCCTCGTGGTCTTCGGCAGCGGCTTCGTGATCCTGGCCGGGATCGCACAGCTGGTGATCGTGCGGGTCACGGTGGGCTACTGGCCACCGCAACCGGTCGCGGGCCTGGCACTGCTCGCGGCGCAGACGACAGCACTGCTCACCCTGGGTCTGCTGCTGTCCACCGCCATCTCGCCGATGGCGTCGGGCATCGTGGCGGTCGGCCTCTTCGGCGCCACGTGGATCGCGGGCGTGGTCGGCGGGGTCGGCGACGCGCTCGACAACGAAAGCGTTGCCCGCGTTGGCACAGTGTCCGGGATGGTGATACCCACCGATGGCCTGTGGCGGGGAGCCATGTATGCCCTGCAGGATCCGATTGTGCTCAGCCCCGAGCTCATCGGCAGCCCGCTCGTGAGCCAGGCTCCGCTCACCGCCACATATCTCGCCTGGGCCGCCCTCTGGGTCGCACTCGTGCTCGGACTCGCGGGGATCGCCTTCCAGCGCCGCGACCTATGAGCCTGACCTCCCGAGCTACTGGCCGGCGTGGATGCCGGTCAGTAGCAAGGGTTTTCGTTGCACCGACATGTGACGGCCGCCGCGACAGGGTGCGGCTAAGCGATGGCCATCGGTCCGGTTGTGCCGGTCACCGCCCACCCCGCGCCGCCTTCGTTGCGTACGACATAGGTCAGCCAGGTAGCGCCCAGGCAGGCGATATAACCGTTGATGCCCACCTTGGCCTCGTTGTCGTCGCCGTCGACCGGGCCGAGCGTGATGAGCACGCCGCCGTCTTTGACCTGCGCGCAGCCGTCGCCCCGGTCCAGGACGCTGTCCCTGTCGGCGATGAACTTGACGTTCAGGTCCTTGAGCGTGGAGGCGACGCGGGCCTGCGTTTCCGGTGGGATGGGCACCCCCGCGCCGGCTGTGGCCATCGGGTCGGCCGTCCCGGGGTGCGCTGTGTCGAGCACATACACCACCTTGAAGGTGTTGGCGGGCAACGAGTTCTCCTGTGGCGCAGTGACGTATCTGCGCAGCACCGCAACGTACACCTCGGCCTCTTTGATCCCGGCGGGCCAGTCACCGGCGGGGGATGACCCTCGCGTGGCAGCCGGGGTCTGCGCACAGCCGGTCGCGGCCAGCGTCACGGCGGCGATGATGACGGCAAGAAGACGTCGCATGGTGCCTATGACGCCCCGCCTGGCCAACCGGTTCCCGCACGCCAACTTGCCAGGCGCGCTCCTCTTTTCATACGACGACGCGTCGTTCAACGCGATCGGCGGATCGTGCGATCCTGGGCCACCCTTGCCCGGGGTGCCGCTCAGTCTATGTAGGGCCCGCTCAACGTCTCCGGACGTGCGGAGTCCAGCTCCTGGACCGCCCTGCGTAGACCGCGGTCGAGGGCGGCCGCGATCGAGGAGACCGTAGAGTCTGCGGGGCGGAACCGGTGCCGGACGAGGTTCACGCGCAACGGCCCCGTCCTCGGCTCCAGCTCGTCCAGCATCTCGTTGACCGCACGCACCGCGCCCTGCTCCAGCTCGGCGACCCGCGCCTCGGTCACGGACTCGCGGTCGGAGTCGGAGACCACGACGAAACGACGGCTGATCTCGACCTTCCGCGCCGGCCCGCGCTCCACCTCGATGGTCACTCTCACCCCGCCGACGGCACTGCCGGCGTCGGCCGGGTTGGTCACCCGCGCTCGGACGCAGCCGCCGGGCTCGGCGGTGGCCGCGAGCCAATGCCGGACGAAACCTACCGGCACGGGAAGCTGCTCGACCGACTCCCGTACCGCCCGCGAGGCCGCCGAGTAGATGCCGCCGCAGGAGGAGTCGACCGGATGGACCACATGCCGAACCAGCACCACCCGCAGCGGGCCGACGTGCGGCTCCAGGTCGTCCAAAGCCGACCGCACACCGGCCAGCGCCCTCTCCTCGATCTTCGCGATCTCGTCCGCGCCCATGCCATCGTCCGGCTCGTGCTGCACGAACCCGTCGGACAGCACTACCTCACGCACGGCCGCCTGCTCGACGTCGACCGTGGCACGAACACCCATGTAGCAGCCGACGATCGGGGTATTGGTCCATCGCACCATGCCAGCGGAGCTTAATCGGCACGGCGCGTCGCCGCTTCACCTTTCGCATCCGCCGTCGCCGTCAAGCGTCGAATCCCGCCGAGCCACCAGGCAGGTTAGATTTCCAGCATCTGCCGGTGTAGCAGACCGGCGAGCTCGGCGGGATGGTGGAGCCGTGTCGGATGCCACGGCGGGGCAATCGCCCGCAAAAGACCCGCCGGGACACCGGGGGCCAGCTCGCCCACCAGAACCGGCGGGCCAGCCGAGTCATCGGTGCCGGAGAGCACAACCGTCCGCACGCCGACCCTGCCCGGAAAAAGCGGCACGTCGTAGCCGCCGAAAAACTCGCGCAGCCACTTGGCGCCCTGGGCCCACATGGTGGGATCGCCGAATCGGGCGGTGTCGCAGATCAGCACCAGACTGTGCAGCCTGTTCGGCCGGTGCACGGCAAGGTGCTGTCCGACGGCGGCCGACCACGACACTCCACAGTAGACGACGCGCTTGAGCCCGCCCCGGTCGAGGATCGCCACGATCTCATCGGCGGCTTCGGCGGCCGCGTGGCGTGCGGGCAGCTCGAACCGCAGCACCCGCCACTGCCCGACGAGGTGCGGGATCACGGGATCCCAAAGGTGAAGGGAGGTGCGGCGGGCGGGCCCGAGCACGATGACCGGAGCTCCGTCAGGACCGTCGGTCCGACAACGCAACCGCTGAGGCAAAGTAACTCCACTGCACGGTCCGGTCACGGCACCTGCAAGGGGCGCACTGATGCGCTCGCCGTTGAGCCGAACACCATTGGCAGCTCCCGAATGACCAATGTGTCATATATCCTGCCCGGAGGACCTAGAACTGTCAATAAAAAACGCTCGTTGTTGACGGCTGGGCGTGGCCGCGGCCGGTCCCCCCATGCGCTGTCGGTGGCCTATCGCTCGGCCATTACAGTCGGTACCGTCCTGTCACCACGAACGGTGTTGGAGTGCATGGTTGGCCCGGGTGTTCGAGCTTGAAGAGATCTTCCCCGACGCGGAGGCCGGGTCGGTGCGGCTGCCGCGCCGGCAGGAGGGCTCACCGCAGGGGCTCGGCGTGACCCTGATCGCGGACTACACGTTGCGCGCCCGTGCGTGGCTGCCATCGGCGGCGATCGTGGACCTGCTCGGCGAGTTCGGGGTGACCAGCGGGGCGGCACGCACGACCATCAGCCGACTGGCCCGCCGCGGAGTGCTGGAGGGCCGGCGGGACGGGCGGCACAGCGCTTACCGGCTGACCGGGCCCGCCGCCGACAACCTGTCGAACGGCGGTCGCGACATCGCGACGTTCGGGGCGGGCGAGGAGCCGTGGGACGGGTGGTGGACGCTGGTCGCGTTCTCCATACCGCAGGAGGAGAGCACACAGCGGCGCGCGATTCGGGAGCATCTGCGGTGGCGTGGATACGCGCCGCTCTACGACGGGGTGTGGGTGTCGCCGCACCAGCTCACGGCCGGGGAGCAGGCCGAACTGGCGCGGGTGGCGTTCGGCGCGATGAGTGTGTTCCGTTCGCAGCACGTGGAGCTGGCGACCGGGGCGACCCGCAATCCGATCGACGCCTGGGACATAGCGGGCATCGTCAAGCAGTACACCACCTTCATTCGGCGCTGGAGCCGTCTGCTGCCCCGCATCACCGCCGGTGCTGTCTCCGGAAGCGCGGCGGTGCGAGCGCGCACGGAGGTGATGGACAGCTATCGTCGCTTCCCCGTGCTCGATCCCCTGCTACCCATCGAGTTCTTGCCGCCGGGTTGGCCGCGGGCACGCGCGCGGGAAGTGTTCGTCGCGGTGTATGACGGGCTGGCCGAACCGGCTCAGGAGCACGTGCGCGCCCTGGTGGCCCGCGCCGCCGACGGGCCACACCCGCAGATCCGCGCCCACACCGTCGCCGAAATGGCCGCCGGCGTCGGCGACGACAAGAGGGCCGCTCTTCAGAGCACCAAGCGCTGATCCACCGGGCGCCCGCGAACCGATGCCACCCGGTTTCCATCGATTGACAGTTGTCCGCCCTTAGGGCACCCTATCTGTTAAATGTGGTCTTGAGGGGCAGCAAGCCACGTAGAAAGTCGATCAACCGACTAACACGTCCCGGGCACGTGGAAGGCCAGACCGGTTTCCGGCAGCCGACCCGCCCGGCCGCGCTGCCGTTCCACCGGTCAGGCCGTTGCCGCCGGCCCGGTCCACCAGACCGGTGCCCCGGCGACACCCTCCACCGGCCACCGTCAACCCCTCGACAGTCGGCACCTCCGCCATCTCGCCGACCCCCAATCAAACATCCACCGACCCGTTGGAGAACCCACCCATGCTTCCACCTAGACAGCGAACCGCGCTGCTCTCCGTCGGTCTCACGCTGGCAGTGGCCGGCACCGGCGTCGTCATGTCGACGACGGCTTCCGCTGCGGTGACCCGCTACGAGGCCGAAACCGCACCCGCCACCTGCGATGGCACCATCGACTCCAACCACACCGGCTTCTCCGGCAGTGGCTTTTGCAACGCCAACAACGCGGTCGGCTCGGCCGCGCAGTTCACCGTGACCGCGGCCGCGGCCGGCACGGCAACCGTCGCCATCCGTTACGCCAACGGCACCACCGACAACCGCGCCGCCGACATCCTCGTCAACGGCACGGTCGTCCAGGCAGCCGCCGCGTTCAACGGCACCGGCGCGTGGACCACCTGGGCCACCACCACTACCCTGACCGTGTCGGTCAATGCGGGCAGCAACACGATCCGGCTCAGCCCGACCACGGCCAACGGCCTGGCTAACATCGACTACATTGACTTCGACGACGGTGGCACGCCGCCATCGTCGCCGCCGCCATCGTCGTCGCCGCCAGGCAACGGCAAGCAGATGGAAGACCTCAACCGCGGCCTGATCAGCGTGCGTTCCGGTTCGGGCAACCTGATCTCCTGGCGGCTGTTCGGGTACGAGCCCAACACGACCGGGTTCAACGTGTACCGGGGCACGACGAAGCTGAACGCTTCACCGATCACCAACTCCACCAACTACCTCGACTCCGGCGCGGCCGCGGACGCCTCCTACACGGTCCGCGCGGTCGTGAACGGGGTCGAGCAGCCCGCTTCCGAAGCGTCGCTGCGCTTCGCCGGCGGCAACTATCTGGATGTGCCGATCTCGCGGCCGGGGAGCAGCTACACGGCCGGTGATGCAAGTGTCGGTGACGTCGACGGCGACGGTCAGTACGAGATCTTCCTGAAGTGGGATCCGAGTAACCAGAAGGACCCCGCTCAGGACGGCGTGACCAGCAACGTGTACCTCGACGCGTACCGGCTCAACGGCACCCGGCTGTGGCGTATCGACATGGGTCCCAACATCCGGGCCGGGGCGCACTACACCCAGTTCCAGGTGTACGACTACGACGGCGACGGCCGGGCCGAGATGGCGGTGCGGACCTCCGACGGGACCCGCTCCGGCACCGGTCAGGTGATCGGTAACGCCAGCGCCGTGCACCGTAACTCGGCCGGGCATGTCAACGCCGGACCGGAGTTCCTGACCATGTTCGACGGGCTCACCGGTGCGGTGCGCTCGACGGTGACCTTCGAACCGGCCAGGGGCAACATTGCCGACTGGGGCGACACCAAGGGCAACCGCGGCAACCGGTTCCTGGCCGGGACCGCCTACCTCGACGGCCAGCGGCCCAGTGTCATCATGAGCCGCGGCGTCTACGAAAGGACCGCGATCGCGGCCTACGACTTCCGCAACGGTCAACTGTCACTGCGGTGGAAGTTCGACTCCCGCACCGCCGGTAGCCAGTGGGCCGGCAAGGGGGCGCACTCGCTGGCGATCGCCGACGTCGACCGCAACGGCACCGACGAGATCGTCTTCGGTGCTATGGTCATCAACTCCAACGGCACCGGCCGCCACTCCACCAGCTTCTACGGCCACGGTGACGCACTGCACGTCAGCGACTTCGTGCCCAGCCGGACCGGCCAGGAAATCTGGATGATCCACGAGGCGGCCCAAAGCCCGGCGGCGACCCTACGTGACGCCAACACCGGCGCGATCATTATGCAGCGCAACAACAGCTGTAACTGCGAGGGTCCGGCGCGTGGCGTGGCCGGCGACATTTACGCCGGGAACGCGGGCGGCGAGTTCTGGGGGTCCGGCACCGGCCTGGGCAACCTGCTCAACTCCTCCGGCGGCAACGTCGGCCGCAACCCCAGCAGCAACAACTTCCTCGCCTGGTGGGACGCCGACCCGGTACGGGAACTGCTCAACGGCAACTACGTCGACAAGTACGGAACCGGCGGCGACACCCGCCTGATGACGGGCTCCGGGGCGCACTCCATCAACGGCACCAAGTCCACGCCGTCACTGTCGGGCGACCTGTTCGGCGACTGGCGGGAGGAAATCATCCTCCCGCGTGACGACAATGCCGCGCTGCGCATCTACTCCACCCCGATCCAGACCGACCGGCGCATCTACACGCTGTTGCACGACGCTCAGTACCGCGTCGCCATCGCGTGGCAGAACACCACCTACAACCAGCCGCCACACCCGAGTTTCTTCCTCGGCAACGGCATGAGCACCCCGCCACAACCCAACATCCACGTCCGCTGAACAGCGGCCGGTGGGGCGGG
>NZ_QJUG01000295.1 GCF_003426775.1 Allorhizocola rhizosphaerae
TATGACTCAACGTTTTCGCAGCGGCTGAGCCCGGATCGCTGCGCGCCCGGCCTCAGCCGCGCCAAGAGCACGGCTTCGCCTGAACGGAGTTGAACCTTTTCGCAGCGGCTGAGCCCGGATCGCTGCGCGCCCGGCCTCAGCCGCGCCAAGAGCACGGCTTCGCCTGAACAGAGTTGAACCTTTTCGCAGCGGCTTGAGCACGGCTTCGCCCGAACAGAGTTAGAAGCCTAACGCGGTCTGCATCCGGTCTTGATCTGGATGGTGATCGAACCGGGCGCGGTGATGCTGCCGCGCACGGCCACGAACTCGCCCGCGTCGGCGAAGAAGCCCTCGGGCGAGCCCTCACCCGGGCGCAGGCTCGCACCGTCCAAAGTGGAGGCCAGGCGGGAGATGGCCCCGCTCTCGGAGCCGACCGGCCCGGACAGCGCGAGGCCGCGGGTGGCCAGCACACCGTCGCGCACCAGCGACACCTCGCAGGGCTCCTCGCGGTACCCCTCGTCAAATAATCGCCAATCGGCCGGGACGTTGCCGCTCAGCCGGCCCACCACCTGGTCGACGGTCGCCTTCGCCTGGCCGAGGTCGCGTTGCTCGCGGGTGGTCGCCGGGCTGCGAAACGACGACCAGGCACCGAGGATCACCAGCAGCACGCCCCACGCGCCGGCAATCGTCCACCACAGGCTTCTAGTAGACAAGGGCCTGCACATCCTCGCCCATGCACTCCTCGACGAACGCGGCCGCGCCCGCGATGCGGATGCCCTTGAGCACGTCGGCCTCGGTGATGTCGCGGCGCCTGGCGCACTGCGTGCAAAGGGTGACCGAGCCCGCCTGGAGCACCGCTTCCAGCAGATCGGGCAGCGGGGCCGAGTGCGGCAGCTCAAACGCGGCGGCCCGGCCGGGCAGGGCGAACCAGCTCGACTCGCCGGTCAGCCAGAGGCTCGTCTGCACACCCGCCGCGACCGCCGTAGCCGCCACGGTGAAGGCCTGGGCGCAGCGCTCCGGCGCGTCGGCGCCGGCGGTGACCTTGACAACCAGCTTGCGTGTCATACCTCCAGCCTAAGATGTCTGGTGTGGTCACCGAGATTGGGTTCGTCAGCCTGCTGGTCGTGGGGTTCGGCCTGCTCTCCGGCGGCTTCTTCTACTTGGCACTGAAGATCGCGAGGGGTCGCTGGTGAGCGATAAAGAGGAAAATCCGCTGGGGCCGCCGCCCTGGCTCAACGCGCCGCCGGTCGACCCTTACCCGTTCGAGGAGACCCACGACCTGAGGCACGGGCCCGATCTGCATCCCGCCCTGCTCGGCCTGCTGCCCTACATCGGGCAGTGGCGGGGCCGGGGCCGGGGCGGCTATCCGTCGCTGGAGGCCGACTTCGATTACGGGCAGGAGATCCGGATCAGCCACGACGGCCGCCCGTTCCTGTTCTACGAGTCGCGTTCATGGCTGCTCGACGAGGAGTCCAAGCCGATCCGCCCGGCCGGCCGCGAGGTGGGCTGGTGGCGCCCGGTCGGCGAGGGCCAGGGCGACGACATCGAGGCGCTCATGATGAGCCCGACCGGCATCATGGAGCTCTATCTCGGCCGGCTCGACGGGTTGCGGCTGGAGATGGGGACCGACTTCGTCGGGCGCACGCCCACGGCCAAGGAGGTCCGTGCGGCGCATAGGCTTTTCGGCATCGTGGAGGGCGCATTGCTTTACGCACACGAGATGGCGGCCGTCGGCCAGCCCATGTCACCCCACCTGAGCGCGAGGTTGATCCGTGTCGGCGGCTGATATTCGCTGGGGCATCCTGGCCACCGGTGGCATCGCGGCCCGGTTCGCCGAGGACGTGCAGGCCAACGGCATGACGGTCGGCGCGGTCGGCTCGCGCACGCCGCAAAAGGCAGAGGAGTTCGCGCAGCGGTTCGGCATCCCGCGCGCCTGGGGCAGCTGGTCCGAGCTGGCCAACGACCCGGGCGTCGACGTGGTTTACGTGGCGACCCCGCACTCGCACCATCACGAGGCGAGCCTGCTGTGCCTGCGTGCGGGCAAGCCGCTGCTGGTGGAGAAGGCGTTCACGCTCGATCTGGCCCAGGCGCAGGATTTGGTGACCACTGCCAGGTCGCTCGACCTGTTCCTGATGGAGGCGATGTGGACGCGCACGCTTCCGGCCACGCTGCGCATGCTGGAGCTGATCGGCAACGGCGCGATCGGTGAGGTGACCGCGGTGCAGGCGGCGTTCGGGCTGGGGGTCGACTTCGAGCCCAGCCACCGGCTGCGCGACCCGCTGCTTGGCGGCGGCGCGCTGCTCGACCTCGGGGTCTATCCGGTGACGTTCGCCCAGCTGCTGCTCGGCACGCCGCATCACGTGCGCGCCTGGTCCCACCTGCACCCGGAGGGCACCGACGCCCGCACCGGCATCGTCCTCGGCTTCCCGACCGGCGCGGTCGCGACCCTCTACTGTGGAGTGTCCGGCGACGTGCGCGCCGCCACGGTCGTCGGCACCCGGGGGCGCATCGAGTTCCCACACGGCTTCCACGCCGCCGACCGCTTCGTGCTGCACCGGCCGGGGCATCCACCCGAGGAGATCACGACCAAGGCCGCCGGACTGCAATACCAAGCCGCCGAGGTGGTGCGCTGCCTGCAACTGGGGCTTAAAGAATCTCCTTTGGTGCCGCTCGAGGCCACGCTCAGCGTGATGCGCACGCTGGATGCCGTGCGGGCCCAGATCGGGGTCTATTACTAGGCCGGCAACGGCGGGGCAGCGCGAAACCACGACATCCGTCACTATGTGGCGGTGCGACGGCTGCTCATCAACCGCAACTACGCCCGGATGTGGTTCGGCTATTCGATCTCGGCGCTCGGCGACCAGATCTTCCATACGACCGTGCTGCTGTGGATCGCGACCGTGCTGCTCAAGGATCACCGCTTGGCGCCGGTCGCGGTCGCAGGCGTGGTCATGATGGTGTCGGTCGCGACCATCCTGGTCGGGCCGTTCGCCGGGGTGCTCGTCGATCGGTGGGACAAACGCCGCACCATGCTGGCGACCGATATGTTCCGGGCGGTGGTCGTCGGGGCGCTCACGCTGTTTGCCTTCCTGCCGCCCGGCGCGGTCGGCGTCACGGCCAACCTCGCGATGATCTACGGCACGATCCTGCTCACCTCGGCCGCGACGCAGTTCTTCCGGCCCGCCTGGTTCACGCTTACCAGCGATGTCGTGCCAGGCGAGGCCGACCGGGCGCGGGCGGCCGGGATCGGGCAGCGCACGATCGCCACCATGGTCATCATCGGCCCGCCGATGGCCGCCCCGCTTCTGTTCGCGTTCGGATACCAGTGGGCGCTGCTGCTCAACGCCTTGTCGTTCCTCGTTTCCTATTTGGCGGTACGCGGTGTCCGCCCGCCCGACACGCCGCCTTCACCAGACGCGGAAAGGCCGGGCATGTGGCCCGAGTTCAAGGCCGGGCTGCGTTTCCTGTTGGCCAACCGCGTGCTCGTCGCGATGCTCCTGTCGGCGGTGATCGTCACGGCCGGCGCGGGCTCGCTGAACACCCTCGATGTGTTCTTCGTGACCGAAAACCTGCATGCCCCGCCCGACTTCTACGGCTTCCTCGCCACGGCCGAGGGCGTGGGCATCGTGGTCGGTTCGCTGCTCACCGGCTGGCTCGTGGCCAGGCTCGGTGGCATCCGGGTCTTCTGGGCGGGCCTCATCGCCACCGGCGCCATCATCGTGGTGTACGCGCGCCAGACCTCGCTCGTGCCCGCAATGGTGATCCTGGCGGCCGTCGGCACGACCATGGGCGCGGTGAACGCGTCCATCGGGCCGATCCTCATGGGCACGGTGCCGCGCGAGCTCATGGGCCGCGTGGTCTCGGCGTTCGCGCCGGTGCAGCAGATCGCTGGGATCCTGAGCTCGCTGATGGTGGGCTGGCTTGCCGCCACCGTCCTGGGTGGATTGCGACTGACCGTGGGGCCGGTGACGTTCGGCCGCCTCGACGCCATCTTCACGTGCGCGGGCCTGCTGTTCATCGCCGGAGGCCTGGCCTCGGCCATCGCCCTGCGCGCGCCGCGCGATGGCCCCGGCCGAGCCGGCCAACTGACCGGCACGTAAAAAGGGGGCCCGCACGGTGGTGCGGGCCCCCTTTGGGGAGGGCATTGCGTTAGCTGACGGTGACCGACAGCTGGTTGACGCCACGGTCGGCCACGACCTCGGCGTCGCCGTTTCCAAAGCGCGAGAGCGCGCGCAGCGTCCACGTGCCGGGCGCCGCGAAGAACCGGAACTGACCGGCCGGCGACGTCACCACCTCGGCCGTGAACTCGCCGGAGCGGTCGAGCAGCCGGACGTAGGCGCCCGCCACCGGCTCGCCGGTGGCGGCGGTCACGATGCCGGTGATGACGGTTTCCTTCTCCAGGTCAACGCTCGCCGGGAGCGGTGCGGCCTGATCGGGTGCGGCGCAGCCGTCGGCCGTCGTCGCAGCAGCGGTCGGAGCAGTCATCGCAATCACGCCTCTCCGGGCTCGTCGCCCAGTGCCACCGGCACGCCAACCAGCGAGCCGTATTCGGTCCACGATCCGTCGTAGTTCTTCACGTTCTGCTTGCCGAGGATCTCCTGCAGCACGAACCAGGTGTGCGAGGAGCGCTCACCGATGCGGCAGTAGGCGATCGTCGGCTTGCTGTCGTCCACAAACGAGTAGATGTCGGCCAGTTCGGCGTCGGAGCGGAAGGTGCCGTCCTCGTTGGCCGCCTTGGACCAGGGCACGCTGACCGCGGTCGGGATGTGGCCGGCCCGCTGCGCCTGCTCCTGCGGCAGGTGGGCGGGGGCGAGCAGGCGGCCCGCGTATTCATCGGGGGAGCGGACGTCGACCAGGTTGTTGTTGCCGATCGCGGCCACGACGTCGTCGCGGAAGGCGCGGATGGACAGGTCCTGCTCCTGCGCGGTGTAGCTCTTGGGCTCGCGCTGCGGCACGTCCTTGACCAGGGGGCGCGCGTCGAGCTCCCACTTCTTGCGCCCGCCGTCGAGCAGCCGCACGTCGCCGTGCCCGTAAAGCTTGAAGTACCAGTACGCGTAGGCGGCGAACCAGTTGTTGTTGCCGCCGTAGAGGATCACGGTGTCGTCGTTGCCGATGCCGCGCGCGCTGAGCAGCGCCTCGAACTGCTGCTTGTTGACGAAGTCGCGGCGGACCGGGTCCTGCAGATCGAGCTTCCAGTCAAGCTTGATCGCGCCCGGGATGTGGCCGCCGTCGTAGGCCGTGGTGTCCTCATCGACCTCGACGAAGACGACATTGGGTGCGTTGAGGTTCTTCTCGGCCCAGTCGGCTGTGACGAGGGCTGATTCACGACTCATGGAAATGTCTCCCTGTATGCCTGTGTGGATATTGCGGAGGATCCATGATCGAATATGCCTCGCATGGATCCGTGGGCTCGGAACGTATGCGACGGCGGCTTGACTCGACGATGAGAGAAGCGGAGAAGGAGTGCGCGCTAAAGAAGCCGGGCCACCGTCAGAGGACGGGGCAACACAGGCACGTGGCCACGCGGCACAGGTCGACCGCGCGCCGCTTGGTCAGCAGCGGACTCATGCCGCCGACCATATCAGCCCCGCCGCGATTTCCGGAATGTGTCGTCCATCATTCGGGAGATTTCAGTTCAGCGGTACCTCGGTCGCGGTCATGCCGATCTCCAGACCCGTGGTCGCCGGCGTGACGCTGGACAGCTGAAGCTGGAACGGCATCTGCGGCAGGCTGAACGTGGCCGCGCCGAGACGGCTCTTGTACTGGTTGAGGACCGCGTTGGTGCTCGCATTGGCGTTGGCGGCGGTCAGCTCGGTCACCTGGATGCGCACCCTGCCATCGATCACGGTCACCCTGGCCGCGCCCGTCAGCAGGCCCGCGACCGGCACGTTGCCGCTGATCCGCAACACGTTTCCGTCGCCGCTCATGGTGAGATCCCGGATGCCGCTCGCCTCGACCAGGCTCGCGTAGGACAGCGTGCCCACGCCGTCGACCCGCGTGGCGGTCACCTTCTCGGTGCCGTTGAGGATGCCGTCGAGCGAGGCGCGCACGTCATAGGCCCGCACATCCAGCTGCGGGATGGGCAGGTTGCCGGTCTTCACGTCGCGCAGGTTCACCCTGATCTCGGTGTAGTTGCCGCGCAGCACCTGGGTCAGGAACGGGTATCCCTTGACGGTGACCTCGGGCGGCGACGAGGTGATCTGCCTGGAGGCGAGCTGGGCCGACACGCGTTCGCCGATGGCCTGCTCGGCGTAGTGCGCGCCCACCCGGTCGGCGACCGCGAGCAGCACCGCCAGCACGAGCACGACCACGGCCGAGATGTTGAGCAACCGTCTCACGCACTGGCCTTCCATAGGAGGTTGGTGATGAGGTATGCCACCGGCGCGGCGAGCGCGAACCCGGCCAACGGCCCCTGCATGTGCCGGGCGAGCCACATGGTCGGCGCATCGCCCTCCAGCTCCCGCCCCGCCTCGGCAAACCCTATCGTGAGGTCGGCCAGGATCGCCGCCACGGCTGCGGCAGCCCCGACCAACGCGGCCGACTGGGGAGTGAAGAAGACGAGGTAGCGCCCCATGTATGCGGCGACGGCTGTGCCGATCATCGTCCCCAGCACGACCCCGGCGGCACCGCGTGGCACCTGCGCGGCGAGTCTGGGATAGGGCACGAACACATCGGTCAGCCGCGCGATGGTCAGCGCGACCCCGCACGAGGCCAGGCACACGGTGATCGCCTGCGTGCCCAGCGGAATCCGGACCAGCACCAGCAGCGTGGCGAACGCGACCACGCCGACCACGATGATCGTCGTGGCGCCGAGCGACTCGGTGACCCGGGCCCGCCCCTCGCGCATGGCCAGCTGCCCGATCACGCCGAGCACCAGGCCCGCGCCCGCGACCAGGCCCAGTGGCCCGATGGTCGCCTCGTGCGGGCTGTTGGCCGCGTAATCGGCCGCGAGCGCCGACAGGATGCCGACCGCGGCCACGATCTTGCCCGCTGGCGGGCGGATCGCCATGGTTGTGGCAAGTACATAGAGCACCTGCGCGCCCAGAACGACGATCGCGTAGGGCAGGCGGTGCGCCACGCCCGACGTCTGCGCACCCATGATGAGGCCGACCGTGAGCAGCGCGGCGAACCCGGCGACGGTCAGCGAGAGAAGCCTGCGGACGGGGATGTAAGGCACCGGTGGCCCATCGGTCGTCACGTCCGGGGCTGGTGCGGGGGCTGGGATCGGGGGCGGCTCAGTCGCGGACCCTGCCCGACGCCGGACCGGTCGCTCCCGGTCGCGCGTGGGCACGGGCGTCGGCGCGGCGAACCCGCCAGGCGTTGACCTGCGACCGCGCGGGCCGTCGCCCCGAGGGCCGTCATCGGGAGGGGAAGAGCCGAACACTCACCGATCCTGCCTTGGCCGACACATCCACAGCAACTCCGCACCCATGCCCCGATGGATTTGGGCTTCTTCAGGCGAAGCCGTGCTTTGCGCACCCGCTGCCGAAGAGTGCTGTGCAAGAGTGGGTCCTGTTTCACACTGGTCTTCGCGAGGAAGTCGACTATGCTCTGGGCTTAACACATTCCGTCAGTGCCGCCGGGAGCCAGCGACTCAGCGCCGCACGCGCGAGGACGGAGGGCGATCCGTTGGAGATCCTGTTATTGGTGAGCGCCCGAGCCGGCGAACCGTCGGCGGTGCTCCCATCGCTCGACCTGCTGCCCCACACCGTGCGCACCGCTCCCCGCGACGTGCGCACGCTCGTTTCCGCGCCGAGCCCCGACGCCGTGCTGGTCGACGCCCGCACCGAGCTGTCCGAGGCCCGCGCCACATGCCGCATGCTCAACGCGACGGGCCTGGGCGTCCCGCTGATCGCGATCGTGACCGAGGCGGGTCTGGTCGCCATCAACGCCGACTGGGGTGTCGACGACGTCATCCTGGCCACAGCCGGTCCGGCCGAGGTGGAGGCGCGCCTTCGGGTCGCCGTCGGCCGGTTGACCTCCGCGACGGCCGCGGCGGGCGGGCTGATCCGCGCGGGCGAGCTGACCATCGATCCCGACACCTATGCCGCCAAGCTCAAGGGCCGGCCGCTCGACCTGACCTACAAGGAGTTCGAGCTGCTGAAGTTCCTGGCGCAGCACCCGGGCCGGGTCTTCACCCGCGACCAGCTGCTGCGCGAGGTCTGGGGTTACGACTACTTCGGCGGCACCCGCACGGTCGACGTGCACGTGCGGCGGCTGCGCGCCAAGCTCGGCTCCGAATACGAGTCGATGATCGGCACGGTCCGCCAGGTGGGCTACAAGTTCGTGGTGCCGTCGGCCGGCAAGAGCTACGCGGTCGACCCCGCGCAGGAGGTCCGCCAGTTTCTGAACGCCGCCGAGGGATTGTCCTCAGTGGACATGACGTGACTGCGTGATTCTCACGTGACGTTGCCAATGGGCCGTGCTCGATTTCGAGTGCGGCCCATTAGTCTTAGTTGGTGATCAACGGCGTCGGGGTGAAGCGGCTGGACCGGCTCTCGCCCGCACAGGTCCATGCGGTGCTCGCCTTGGCGAACGCGGCCGGCGACACCGACGGGGCGCACCCGCTGTCCGAGCATGTCGTGCTGCACCTGCGGCACGGCGGTGACGAGCCCTCCGTGCACCTGGTCGCCTACGTGGGCGACGAGCTGGTCGGCTACGCGCACGTGGACGTGACCGACCGGGTGGAGGGGCCGTCGGCCGAGCTCGTGGTGCATCCGCTGCACCGGCGGCGCGGGCTGGGCCGGGCGCTGGTCACCGGCGCCGTCGAGGCGGCTGAGCGGGCCGATGCGGCGGGGCGGCTGCGGTTGTGGGCGCACGGCGATCACCCGTCGGCGAGCGCGC
>NZ_QJUG01000296.1 GCF_003426775.1 Allorhizocola rhizosphaerae
CAGGCGCGCGGGGCCTCCGTGCGTCAGGCGGTCTCGCGGTGGTGCCGCGCCCGCCGGCCCGGCTGTTCGCGCCGCGACACCATCAGCGCCGAGCCCGATTCGGCCGGCCCGAGGGCACGTGCGTCAGGCGGTCTCGCGGTGGTGCCGCGCTCGCCGGCCCGGCTGTTCGCGCCGCGAAACGATCGTCGGGTAGACCTTTTCCAGCACGGTCTCCCGCGTGATCTGCACCCGCTCCGCGTTGGGGTCGCTGGGAATCTCATACATCACGGAGAGCAGGACCTCCTCCATGATGGCCCGCAGCCCGCGCGCCCCGGTGTTGCGCAGCATCGCCTGGTCGGCGATGGCCTCCAGCGCCTCCGTGTCGAACTCGAGCACGACATTGTCGAGCTCGAACAGCCGCTGGTATTGCTTCACCAACGCATTGCGCGGCTCGGTCAGGATGCGCACGAGCGCCTCGCGGTCGAGGCTGCGCACCGTCGTGATCACCGGCAGGCGCCCGATGAACTCCGGGATGATGCCGAACTTGAGCATGTCTTCGGGCATCACCTTGGCGAGCACGTCATCGGTGCTGCGCTCGGAAACCGCCCGCAGATGGGACCCGAAGCCCAGCCCCGACCGCGCCGTGCGCTGCTCGATGATCTGCTCCAGCCCGGCGAACGCACCCCCGCAGATGAACAGGATGTTGGTCGTGTCGATCTCGACGAAATCCTGATGGGGGTGCTTGCGCCCGCCCTGCGGCGGCACATTGGCCCGCGTGCCCTCAAGGATCTTGAGTAGCGCCTGCTGCACGCCCTCGCCCGACACATCACGCGTGATCGATGGGCTGTCGGACTTGCGCGCGATCTTGTCGATCTCGTCGATGTAGACGATGCCGGTCTCGGCGCGCTTGATATCCCAGTCGGCCGCCTGAATCAGCTTGAGCAGGATGTTTTCCACGTCTTCGCCGACATAGCCCGCCTCGGTGAGCGCGGTGGCGTCGGCGATCGCGAACGGCACGTTGAGCATGCGCGCCAGGGTCTGCGCCAGGTGGGTCTTGCCCGTGCCGGTCGGTCCGATCAGGAGGATGTTGCTCTTGGCGACCTCGACCGCCTCGCCGCTGCGGCTGTGGCTGGCCTCGGCCTGAAGCCGCTTGTAGTGGTTGTAGACCGCGACGGCGAGCGCCTTCTTCGCCCCGTCCTGACCCACCACATAGGAATCAAGGAACTGGCAGATCTCCATGGGTTTGGGCAACTCTTCCCACCGGACCTGCTCCTCGCCCGAGAGCTCCTCCTCGATGATCTCGTTACAGAGATCGATGCACTCGTCGCAGATATACACACCGGGCCCGGCGATCAGCTTCTTGACCTGGCGCTGCGACTTGCCACAGAAGGAGCATTTCAGCAGATCGCCGCCATCGATCCGTGCCACCCGCCACTCCCCTGCGCTCGAGCCAACACTTGCATCCTGACGTTACCCGGTGCCGACCGAAATCCGGCCCCCCGACACCCGAATGCGATTCTGACAGACGGGTATGACAAAACCGTGGCGCCGCCCCCGGTCGTCCATGGGGCGACGCCGCGGTCGTGGTTATCGTGCCCCGGCCGTGAGCGGGGTCTTCTTGCGATAGGACATCACCGTGTCGACCACACCGTACTGAACGGAGTCCTCGGCCGTCAGGATCAGATCACGGTCGATGTCCTTCTTGACCTTGTCGAGGTCCTGCCCCGAGTGCCGGGAGATCATTTCCTCAAGCTGGTGACGCATGCGCATGATCTCACGCGCCTGGATCTCGATGTCGGATCCCTGACCGTAGCCGCCCTCCGTGGCCGGCTGGTGCAGGATGATCCGCGAGTTGGGCAGCGCCAGCCGCTTGCCCTTGGTGCCCGCGGCCAGCAGCACCGCCGCCGCGCTCGCCGCCTGGCCCAGGCACACGGTCATGACGTCGGGCCGCACGAACTGCATCGTGTCGTAGATCGCCGTCATCGCCGTGAACGAGCCGCCGGGCGAGTTGATATACATCGTGATATCGCGGTCGGGGTCCTGCGCCTCCAGCACGAGCAGCTGCGCCATCACGTCGTTGGCGGAAGCGTCGTCGACCTGCACACCCAGGAAGATGACCCGCTCCTCGAACAGCTTCGTGTAGGGGTTGCTCTCTTTTATGCCGTACGAGGTGCGCTCCACGAACGACGGGAGGATGTAGCGGTTGGTGATATCCGCGAAACTCGGCGTCGGCTGACCGCTGATCTCAGAGAAGTTCGGGTTCATTGGCTTACGCTCCTTCAGTTGCCGACCGACACCTGCGAGGTGGCAGTGATGACGTGATCAATGAATCCGTACTCCCGCGCCTCGTCGGCCGTGAACCAGCGGTCCCGGTCGCTGTCGATCTCGATTTGCTGGACCGACTGACCGGTGTGCTGCGCGATCAGCTCCTGCATGAGCTTCTTGGTGTAAATCATCTGCTCCGCCTGGATGGCGATGTCGGCGGCCGTGCCGCCGATCCCACCAGACGCCTGGTGCATCATGATCCGCGCGTGGGGAAGCGCGTAACGCTTGCCCCGCGTGCCCGCGCACAGCAGCATCTGCCCCATCGAAGCGGCCATGCCGAGCGCGATCGTGGCGACATCGTTCTTGATGAACTGCATGGTGTCGTAGATCGCCATGCCGTCATAGACAGAGCCGCCCGGTGAATTGATGTAGAGGCTGATGTCTCGATCGGGATCCTCGGCCGAAAGCAGCAGCAACTGCGCGCAGATCCGGTTGGCGACCTGGGTGTTGACGTCGCTGCCCAGGAACACGATGCGCTCCTTGAGCAGGCGGTCGTAAACCCTGTCGTCGAGGCCACCGGAGAACGGATCTTGACCCCGAGCGTCGGGAACATGCAAAGCACTCATGTGGCAGCCCTTCTGAGAATGTCCTACGCCGACCCTAACCGCTGATCCACAGCGCAGCTTCCCTGCGTTGGGCGTGTTCGCTTTGAGCTCAAGGAGCGCGCCCCGCCTCAGTGGTCGTGGCCCTCGTGGTCGCCGTGATCGTGGTCATGGTCGTGCGCGTCGGCTCCCGGGCCGCGCAGCGCGTCCAGCGTGAGCACCTCGCCGTTGGTGTCGGTCATCACGACCCGCTCCATGACCAGCGCCAGCGCCTTGCCGCGGCGCACGTCGCCGAACACCGCCGGGGCCGCGCCCGCCTGGACCAGCTGGTCGTAGTACTGCTGCGGCGGCATGCCCGCGCGCTGCGCCCGGTGCACGATCTCGTGGCCGAACTCGTCGTCGCTGACCTGCACATTTTCCTGCTCGGCGAGCGTGTCGAGGACCAGCTGGATGCGCACGCCCTCGGCCGCGGCCTCCGAGAGGTCGGCCTCGATCTGCTCCTCGGTCTTCTCCTCGGCCTTGAGGTAGTCCTCGAAGCTCGCGCCCATGCGCTCAAGCTGCTCGACCATCGCCTGCTTGCGCGACTCCACCTCCTCGGCGACGACGCCCTCGGGCGCCGGCACCGCGGCCCGCTCCACGAGCGCCGCCAGGGCCTTGTCGCGCGCCGCGTACAGCTGCTCGACCTTCTTCACCCGGGTGATCCGCTCCTTGAGGTCGCCGCGCAGCTCCTCAAGGGTGTCGAACTCGCTGGCCAGCTGGGCGAAGTCGTCGTCGAGCGGCGGCAGCTCCTTCTCCTTGACCGTGCGGACGGTCACCTTGACCTCGGCGTCCTTGCCCGCGTGCTCCCCGCCGACCAACTGGGAGATGAAGGTGGCCGATTCGCCTGCGGAAAGACCGACAACCGCTTCGTCCAAACCCTTGAGGAGGGTACCGCTGCCGACCTGGTGCGACAGGTTGGTGGCCGAGCCGCCCTCGACCTCCTCGCCGTCCACGGTCGCGGCGAGGTCGATCTGCACGAAGTCGCCCTCGGCGACCGGGCGCTCGACGGCCTTCAGGGTCACGAACTTCTCGCGCAGCGCGTCGAGCTGCTCGTTGATCTCGGAATCGCCCACCTCCAGCGGGTCGACCTCGACCTTGATGCTGGACAGCTCGGGCAGCGTGAGCTCGGGGCGCACGTCGACCTCGGCGGTGAACTTGAGCGGCTGCCCGTCGGCGAACTCGAGGTTGTCCACGGCCGGGCGGCCCAGCAGCTTGACCGAGTGCTCCTGCACGGCGGCGAAGATCTGCTGCGGGATCACGTCTTCGATGGCCTCCTGCAGCACGACACCGCGCCCCACGCGGGCGTCGATGACCTGCGCGGGAACCTTGCCCGCGCGGAAGCCGGGGATGTTGACCTGGCTCGCGATCTCGCGGTACGCCTTCTTGAGGCTCGGCTCAAGCTCGGCGAACGGCACCTCGATGGCGAGCCGCACCCTGGTCGGGCTCAAAGTCTCGACGGTGCTCTTCACAGGCGTACTCCTTGACGATCATCACGAACGGTTGACTGGGCGCGCGAAAAGTGCCCGGTCGAGTGTAGGCGAAACCACGCGGGCACGGTCGCATCGGGCGGCGTTTGCCGGGCTGATGTCACAAACAACGTTCGGGAGTGGCGTACCGGCTAAAAGTACTTTAGGCGACAAAATGGGTGAAGTCGTCGCGTAGGAGGTGGAGGCTTTGCCGGTACCCGCCGCAAATATTCTTTTTATCGTTTTGGCACATATCGGCGGGCCGTTGATGGCCATTCCAACGCCCGACGAGCAGGCGGGTCACGCCCCGGCGCCCATCTCGATCGCCGACAACACCCGTGTGGTCCGGGGCGGTGACCGGGTCAGATACGAGATCACAGCCACCAATCCGACGCCGGACGAGGCGCCGGTGACGGTCTCGCTGACGCTGCCGCCCACGGTCGTGACCAGGATCGAAGCCCAGGACGCGGCCGTGATCGCCAACTCGGTGGCTTGGAAGCGGCGCATGGCGGGCGGCGAAAGCAAGACGTATGTGCTCTCGGGCACCATTGATCCGGCGGTGAGGGCGCGGGACCTGCGCGTGACCGCCTGCGTCCAGGTCGGCACGGCCTCCACCTGCAGGACAGATCGCAACCAGATCGACACGCCGGCACCGATCAGGCGGCTAGCCTGGATCGCGGCGATCATCTTCGGGCTGCTCGCGGTCGCGGGGGCGCTCTGGCTGCACAAACGCATCCAGCCCGAGCCGCTGGCCCCGGGCAACACCCCACCGAGCACGCCAAACGCCGAGCTACCCGGTGGAGCCCCATCCGCCTGACCGGACAAAGCCCCACCGGGGGTCGCCGTCGGCGGCGTCTCCCCGTCCCTGTAACCACAGTAAGTCGGGGAAAGATCGCCGCGCTGGGGAACGACGGTAATGTGCTCGCGGTGGCAAGGGTGTGCATGTGTAAACTGCTGCAGGCGTGCCCTTGCGGAAGCGAGGTCATGATCGGGGTGTGGCGCAGTTTGGTAGCGCGTCCGCTTTGGGAGCGGAAGGTCGTCGGTTCAAATCCGGCCACCCCGACGGGTCCTGATATCATCAGGAACCGCGCGGCCGTAGCTCAATGGTAGAGCCTCAGTCTTCCAAACTGATTACGCGAGTTCGATTCTCGTCGGCCGCTCCACGCAGGTGAGCCTGGCCGGGACGGACGTCCCAGCCAGGCTCATCTATTTGCCGCAGATACCCGGCACGGTCGCCAGTGGACCTGACCCCACCCGCCGGACGTGCGACTCGGGAGCGAGCAGTGGCCTGACCGGTGAGGAGGATCCACCGGTCAGTCCGTGTCTTGCGGGTTTAGCGGAAGCGCGCGGTCACGGTGTCGCGGGCGGTTTCGATGCGCCGCTCCACCAGCCGGACAAGGATCATCTTGGGGCCACTGCCGTAGGTGCCGGTCGTGAATGGGAACCGCCAGTCGGCCATCCCGGTGGCGGTCTGCCACGCGGCCGGGTCGGCGGCGCTGTTGCGGGAGGCGATCTGCCACTGCACGATGACATCCGGCTCCACGACAAATGCGCTGGTCGCCACGGCCGATGTGGTCGTGTCGAGCCGTGCTCGGGCGTAGATGACGTGCCGCCCCGTGCCCGGCTTGCCGACTTTGGCGCGCCAAGTGTTGCTCGCCGAGTCGAGAATGGCCTCCACCGGGTTGGCGAACGACGGGTCGTCGAGTGACACTTCAACCCGCCGCGTGGTCGGGTGGTCGCCGGCGCCGGTCGGGTCGGAGCCCAGCTCGGGGAAGGCGTAGGAACCGCCCGCGGTCACCGTCTCACTCTCGAACAGTGTCGAACCGTCCGCCGGCGAGCTGATGGACGCGCCGAAGTCCATTCCGGACGGTGGTAACGGCGCGGGCTCGATCTCGACCCGTGAGGCGTGTGCACCCTCGAATCCGAAGGCCCACGACCGCGCACCCAGCAACTGTAGCTGCAGGGTGAGCTGTTCCCCGGCGAAGACCGGCCGCGTAGTCGTGAACGAGAACGCGTACTTCGTCCAGCACGCCTCGCCCAGTGTGGTGCACGCCGCGCCGCCCGGTCCACTTGCGACGACCGGTTGCAGCAGACCTGCTCCCGTGCCGACTTCGCGGTCGGTCGCGACCAGCACGGCGGTCGGGCGGATGACCGACGGCGTTTCGCCCGCCATGTACAGCTCGACGTTCACCTTCGAGCCGGCGGGCAGTGGAGCGTCCACAGTGTCCGACGCGGCGAAGATGCCCACCGGCCGGTACGCCGCCACGACCGACGTCACCCGGGAGTCGAAGCACGGCTCCAAATCTCCCGCGCTGTCCGCACGGTCCAGATAGGTCTCGTTGTTGTTCGCGGCGCAGTCGCTCACGCCGGGAGCAGCCGCCACCCTGCGGTGCAGATAGTAGGTGAACTTGTTGGCGCCCAACGGTTGCACCATATGCTTCGCCGTGGCCACCTTGCTCAGCACGTCCATCGCACCGCCGACCGTGGCGACCTTGTCCAGTGTGAGGCCCAGACCGCCGGTGGCAGCCGAGTCCTGCACCCGATCGCCGTCGCGGTCGAAACCGCCCCAGAGCGTGTCGCGGACCGTGCGATCGTGGGCGAAGAACTCGTCCTCGAACGGCCGCTCGGGCATCTGCGCCCGGCCCAGCAGCACATCGATCGCCCGCTTGGCCGTCTCCGGCGTCGCGGCCCCATAACCCTCGAACAACACGTTGGTCTCGCCGGAATACGGCGCTGTCAACGGGTACGCGTATGGCGCGCCCGTGTTGCCGGCCCCCAGCGGCAGTGCGCTCTTGAGCACCGCCTGGCGCAACTCATCGCGTGTGAGCTTCCCGTCGGCGAGATACACGCTCTCGTCCCGCGCGATGCCCACAGCCACCGCCTGGCCCGCCTTCTGCCCGGCCGCGCCATCGCCGACATGAGCGCGCACCTGCGTGAGCACCGTGCCGAAAACGCCTGCCGTGTAAGGTGTCGCGGCTGAGGTCCCGCCGAAGGCGCACTGCCCGACGGTGCCCGTGCGGCACGCTGAAGGCAGGTTGCCATCGCCCCACGACGACAGATGCACGGGAATGCCATCTCCGACAATCGCCCGCTGGTTGTCGCGCCGGATCGCGCCCACCGTGACGTTCCAATCCGGACCGGTCTGGTCGGAATGCCAGGTCACCACGGGCACGTCGAACGCGTTGCCGACGCCGTTGCCCGCCGCGAAGAGCGTGGTCTGGCCGCGCTCGGCCGCCGCCTTCGTCACCGCGGAACCGTTGGAGATCGGGCCCACCGGCGCACCGCCCACATAGCCGAACGAGTTGGTGGAGATGTCCACCCACGGCAGCTTCGCCACCACGGTCTCGTCGAGCGCCTCAACCACGACCAGTAGGCAGGTTGGACAGTAACCGTAACGGTTGCCCGCCGACACGGAGGCCGATCCGGAGCCGTGGCCGTTGTCGTCGAGGATCGGGTGGGGGTCGTCGCCGGACGTGGCTCCGGTCGAGCCGCCCGCGTCAACCGCGCCGACGATTTTGGTGCCGGGAATCCAGTACATCTCGCCGGCCTGGATCGTCGTGTTGCCCTGCCAGATCTTCGTGTCCTGCGCGGGATAGTAACCCTGGCCGAGAGTCACATTCAAAGACTTTGCGTTCTGAGGGTACCCGGAAAGGTACTCACTGGGATGCCGGGTGAAGTTGCGCGTGAGTGCCAGCACATCCGGATCCGGGTAGGTCTGCGCCGAGAATTCGAGGTGATACGGGTTGATCCCCGTGTCCGCCACGCCGATCACCGTCACGGGCGTGGTGTGCGTGGCGATGACCGCCGGATCGGCGACGAGCACACTGGTCGTCTCGCGACGCTCCAAACCGGACGCGTCGGTCGCCTTCAGCGTGACCAGATGCCGGCCCTCCGCGAGGTTGGCGTCGACGGCCGCTCCACTGTGCTCGAAAGCGCCGTCACCGTCGAGGTCCCAGCCCACCGACACGGGCGCGGTGCCACCGCCGACGCTTCCCGTGAGGCGCTGGGCGGTGCCAAGTGCAAAAGCATAGGGCCCACCCGAACGCACCACTGGCCGCGGATCGGCCGCGCCGGTCTCACCGGTCACGACCACGCGGACGTCGCTCGGCGGTACCGTAGCGAATTTGACGGCAACCACCTTCCACGTCCCGGCGGCAGGATTCACCACAACGGCTTGCTCCGCCTCGCCGAGGCTGTTTCCGGACGAGCCGGCCTGGACGCCACTCGGGTCATAGACCTCGAGGTCATAATCATTGGCGGGATTGGTGAACGACAGGTCCACGGTGAACTTTCGCGTGCCCGAAGGCACCGCGACGTCGAACGCCAGCTCCTCCCCTGTCGCGACC
>NZ_QJUG01000297.1 GCF_003426775.1 Allorhizocola rhizosphaerae
CGCAGCGTTGCGGCACGGGCTTTGGCATAAATGCCGCCGGTGGTGCCGTCGGCCAGGCATCCTGCGGCACGGGTCAGATTGTGTGCCATGGCGGCCAGGGTCAGCCAGGCCGCGTTGGCTGCGAAGCGTCCGGAGGGCAGGTGCGCCAATGGTCCGTCGATCAGGTCGGCGAAGACCTGCTCCTGGATGGCGTGGGCGCGGTGGATCAGGTCCGCCTCGGTGGTGCTCGAGTCGTCATCGGTCAGGAACTGGTGGTAGCGCCAGATCGGGAACAGTTCTTCCTGCCCGGCCGGGGCGGGGTTGCGCTCGCGGACACGGCGCACCACCAGCCGCGCGGTGACCTTGTGGCGGGTGGACTCGAACGCGGTGTAGGACGTTTCGGCCAACTGGGCGTCGGATATCCACTGCCCGGTGGTCTCATCGAGGATCGCGCCGGGATAACGCACCGGGGTCCACGCCTGCTCGTCAATGCCGGCGATCGCCGCAGCCAATTTGGTGTTGGTCTGCAAGGTGACCGAGAAGTTGGCCCCGGCCGCACGACATGCGGCCACGACCACCGAGTTCCCGAACGCGCTGTCGCCGCGCACCAGGATCTTGCCGCCCGCCCCGCACTGCCGGGCGGTCGCAATCGCCTGACGTACCAGCGATGCCGCCGCGCGGCCCGAGGCGGCGTTACCGGCACGCAACCTGGTGGCGGCGATCACCGGCGCCGCGGCAGGCGTGCTGATCGTGGCGACCAGCGGCGACAGACCACGCAGCTTGACCCGGTAGCCGCCGACCTTGGCATGCCCGAACGCCGCACCCTGCTTGGCATGCCCGTACACCCGCCGCAACAGCGAGTCCACATCCACGAAGGTCTGCTGTTCCGCGCCGGGCAGCAGCGGTACCCGTTTGACCAGCGCAGCCAGCAGATCTCGGCCCGCCGCCTCCAACTGCAGGCTGTGTCCCCAGGTGAAAAACCGCAGGAACGAACCCAACGTCGACGGCGCGTACACCCCGTCGAACAAAGCTTTCAACCCGCTGTGTCGCAACAGGTCCAGATCATCGATGCAGTCCGCCCCAGCCACCATCCCCGCCACGACCGTCGCCGCCTTGCTACCAGGATTGGCCCCGGCCGAAAGATCCGGGCGCACCCGAGCGTCCACCAGCCCGGCCAGGTCCACCTGCTCGGCCAGCCGCAGCCACAGTCCGTGCAGGTTGGCCCACCCATCGTTCAACATCTATACTGGCCCCGACGGCCATCACGCGATCATTATTGTCCACAACAGATGATCATCGCTGATGGCCGTTCCCCATGCCGACACGCACCCCGGTACAACATCACAAGGCCGACGGCGTCGAAGATCAGCGATGTATAACGACTTCAGACTGCCGTACTAAGCAACGATGTGGGTGAAATCGCCGATGCGGCCGAGTTCGCGGAGCTGGTGCAGGCTGCCGTCTTCGCTGATCTCGACGGTCGATGCCCGCCCGCCCGCGCGGTCGTAGAACAGCAGGCGTCTGCCGTCGCCGATGTTCGTGCAATGCTGGAAGCCGTCGACCCCGTCCTTCAGGCGCATCAGTGTCCCATCCGGCTCGACCTGGGCGGTGGTGCCTCGTCTTGTGTTGTTGTGGAAGGAGTACAGGCGCCCGCTGCCCTCGTTGTTGTGCGCGGCAACGTGTGACCAGCCCTCACCGGACGAGGTGAACGGCGGGGGAAGCGCTTCTGTCCGGGTCAGGAGGGTCACCTGCCCGCCGGGGTCGAGTCGGTACGTTATGCCTGCTCCGCTGGTGCGGTCGAAGAACAGGAAGCGCCGATTGTCGACGCCGCCGCCGTTGCTTGACCAGCCGGCGGGCACCACATCGGTGAAGCTCGTGTCCGGCGGCAACTGGAAGCGTCGGCGGAATTCGAACTGTCCAGCCGGCTCCGGGTGGACGAAACCTGTGGCGGCGGCGCCCTCAGTGGCGTTGTACAGCATGAACCAGCCGTTGTTGGCAGCGATATTCGTCCAGCCGTCGAAGGCCTCGGTCGGCCGATCGGGCAGCGGATGCAGCATGCCGTTGTCGTCCATAGTTGCTGCAGTGCCACCGTTGGACATCTGGTTGAGAAATACCAAAGTTCGCCCGTCCGAGCCGATGAGTGTCCATTGCCCAACGGATCCTGGCGGAAGGACGACCAGTTGAGTAAGTGAGCCGTCGTCCTCGATCCGGGCGGTAAGTCCTCCGCCCGAGTCGCCGTTGTAGAGAAGCATCGGTCACCCCTGCTCGAGTCTACGAGAAAGTGATGCAATACGAGGCGCAAACCCAAAGTCGTCAAGAGTTGAGGCCAAGTTTGAACGCTGCCAGGGCCGTACGACACACCGACAGTCGACTCTCCGCAACGAGCGCCGTTGCCTCGTTGTGCCTGCGAAGGTGAAGTCATAAATTGAGCTCGTTGCGTTCCTGGCGCATGGGCCGTCTGAGCAGCCACAGGCTTCAACGGATGAGCCGCAACGGGGACGGCCCCAACCTAATGGTTTGCTTCCATGAGCGCCAGCGGCGTCGATCTGTCGGCCGAGCCACAGCGTTCCCCCGGCTGGAGCGGGGAGTGTCTGCGACACCGGCGAGTCGGAGGCGATCACTTGCCCCAGGCTATCGGACAGGTCGGGTTCCACGCCGATCGGCATCGGCGGTGCGGTCGGCTGGAAGACCCTCGATCCGACGTCCCCGCAGACGTGATGGCAGGGTAGGCCGGCCAGCGTGTTGTCGTCGTTGCGCAGCACGGTCGTGCCGAGGGTGCCGTTGTTGAGTGGGGCCTGTGCAATCTGTATGCCGCCTTCGAGTTTGTCGTGGCGGATGGTGGTCCGGGGTGAACAGCGGCATGACCGGGAACTCGATGACCTGCACGGGTAGGTCGGCCATCTGCGTCGGCAGCTCGGGGACATCGGCGGCGTCATCGACATACACGCGCACGGTCAGCTCGTCGAAGAACTCCTCATCCTCCTCCCGCATGCCCAGTCCCACACCGTTGACACCTGGAAGGCCGGTCAGCTCGAGGGCCGGGCCCTCCAGCGCGGCGATCAGTTCCTCCGGAATCTCCACTGTCGACCTCCTTCGACGATGGGCAGCGCGACTGCGTCGAGGTAGACGGTCCGCTCCACCAGTTCCTTGTTAAGCAGGCTGCCGGAGGGCACATGCCGTAGTCGCGCAGACCCTTATAGCAGAACACCGGCGCGCTCCCGGTCAGGTTGACCACCTCGGCCACCGAAACCGCTGCATTGAGCTGGATCGCCTCGGCGGGAAATGCCACGGCAGCCTGGGCGGTCGCAGACGTCAGCGCCCTACTCGACGTCAGTAAATCGGGAAACGCATGGCGAAACGGCATGCCAGCCCCCATCAGTATCTATCGTGTATCCTGTGATGACATAGCTTATTCTCTCATGAGCCGGGGCGTTTAGGGGTTCGGTCATGGCTGTCCAGCAACGCATCGTCGTACCGTTCTCGGGCCACGTGATCGGGCAGGGATTCAACTCCGAAACCGGCGAGCGGGTCGGAACCGGGCTCGAGGTCCGGGAGATGGGCGAGGACAAGACCGCCTCCGGCCAGCAGGCGGACTTCAGGTTTCAGATGCTCACATCGCAGCGAAGCCTCGAGAAAGCGCTCAACTTCGGTGCCGAGGTCGACGCCCGATACATGCTGTTCTCCGGCGGGGCGAGTTTCAGCTTCGCGGAGCAGAGCGCGGTCAATACCACGTCGACCTACATTCTCGCCTCGGCCTTTGTCTCCAACGCGCTGCGCTTCGGCAAGGCGTTCATACCCAACGCCTCCGCTCAGCCGCTCGTGACCGCGGGCGACCTCGACGGCTTCCGCCGCGCGTTCGGTGACCGTTTCGTCGAGGCCCTGCAAACCGGCGGCGAGTTCCACGCCCTGGTAAGGGTCACCTCCTCGGATGTCACGCATCAGCGCAGGATCGCCGCCGCACTGCACGCCGAACTCAACGGGCTGGCCGCCTCGGTCAGCTTCTCCGCTTCGCTGCAGCAGGCATCCAGCGACCAGCAGTCGCACACCGAGGTCAGCATCCAGGTGCACCAGACCGGCGGCGTCGGTCCGCAGGTACAGATCCCCGGCACCGAAGCTGACAAGATTCGTGAACACATGAACCGGTTCGCCCAGGCGGCCCACCAGAACGCACGCGCGTACCGGGCGGAACTGGTTACCTACGACACGCTCGCGCTGCCCTTCCCTGCGATGGAAGAGCTGGAGGACCGCCGCAAGGTGCTCGAGGACTGCCTTGAGCGACGCCAGCGCTACCTTTCGATCGTCGCCGACCTGACTTTCGCCCAAAGCGAGGACGCGCCGCTGATTTTCGAGGACCTCCCGGCACCGCAACGCATCGTCGAGCTTCAGAACGCCTTCCGCTCAATCCTCAACGATCTCATGACTCACGCCCGCAAGGTCGCCCGAGGCGAGATACTCCCGGCACTGTTCGTGGCCGCCGGCGAACCCCCTGTTCCTCACTTCAAACGCCGTCGTGCCAGCCGTTTCCGGGAGTGGTGGGCCAAGCGCAACGACCCTTCCCTGCTGCGCGACGAGAAGATCCTCCTCACGGCGATCGCGGAGCGGGCCAGCTTCGCGCTGACCGTGCCGCTGGAGACCGCGCCCGCCGAAACCGTCGAGCGCGCCGCCGACAAGCTCGACGAACTCGATCTGCCCGGCGCCGACGGCCGCGAATTGCGCTCGATCGCCGTGCTGCCCGAAATGATCGACGCACCTCTGCGGATATTGAGAATCAGCGCACCGTTCATGGAAACCCTGACCGGGATCGAAACCTTCACCCGGCTCGAAGAATTGTCTGTCACCGAGACTGCGCTGCGTGACCTCACCCCTGTCGCAGCCGTTGCCGGGCTGAGGAAACTAAACCTGACCCACAACGTAATCCACGACCTGTCGCCGCTGCGGGCAAACACGGCGCTGGAAAGCCTCTCGTTCGCCGGCAACCAGATCGAGTCGCTCGACGTGCTCGGTGAGCTACCGTCGCTCCGGCGGATCGCGATGGGACGCGCCGAACCCATACCGGCCCCGCCGCTGGAGACCAACCCGATCGCCGACGCGAGGGCCCTGAGCCGGTTACCGCAGCTGACCAATCCGTTTTTCAGCCACAGCCGGGTACGCCTGAAGCTGTTCACCCTTTCCAGCGGTGCCCTAGCAGAGGCCGGTGTAGCCTCGAGAATCGGCGCCACCAACCGGTTCACCTACGTCCCCGACGGGGGCGGACCGGGCGACGAGGCCCTCGTGCTGGGAGCCGCCCGGATGCGCTTCACCATGTTCGCCGAGCCGATCGTCATCGTCGGGCTGCGTTTGCTCGCCAAGCGGAAGAACGCGGCCGCGGTGATGCGCATGGAGCCGCTCCAGCCCGTGAGCGTGCCCGCGCCCGTCCTGGCGCAAATGAGGTTCGGACCGGTGATCGTCGAGGACCTGATCACGCCGGGAGACGCGTTCTCCATCCGCACCATCGTCAGGGGTGTAGCCGGGCTGGCCGACTTCCTACTAGAGGTGGAGCCCGCTTAGCCGTTGCGAGAGATCAATGTGTCGGCCGAAGCCCGATCGACAGTCAATTATGCATTTCGCACGGGCCGTTCCACGGCGAGACAAGAACAGGCGCACCGACATCGCACCGACATAAGGTCGCGGCGCGAAGCGCCGCCGTCGCACTCAGAGGGCGTTTGATTTATACCTTTTGTATTAGTAGGTGCCTCGCCAGGTCGGTGTGGTTTCGTCCGTTATCCGCTTACTGACGTTATCGATCATCGCAATGTGAATCATCGCTTCGGAACTCGCGGGAAGAGTCTCATAATCGCGTACGAGCCTGCGGTGCAACATTAGCCACCCCAGCGTCCTCTCGGCCACCCAGCGCCTCTTGATAACGTGGAAGCCTTTGACATCACTATATCTCGGGACGACCTCGACGTCGACACCAAGGGCGGCACCGTGTTCGACGAACCGATTCTTGAAACCCTGGTCCACCCATGTCTTGGTGATTGTCGGGTACTGCCGTTTGGTTTGGTCGAGCACGTGCATTCCGGCGTTGTTCTCCGATATGGAAGCGGCCCAGACGATGACGGCCAGCAGCAGGCCGATCGCATCGGTGGCGATGCTGCGTTTGCGGCCCACAATCAACTTCGCGGCGTCCGTGCCCTGTGTTGCGGCGGGCGGGTTGGTGGAGGTCTTCACGCTCTGGGTGTCGATCACTGCGGCGGTGGGTTCGGCCGCACGGCCGTCCTTAACCCGCGCCAGACCGGTCAGGTCGTAGTTGAGTCCGGCGAAGACGCCTTCGTCGCGCCAGGCGGCGTAATAGCCGTACACCGTGCGGTAGTTGGGAAAGTCGTGCGGCAGATACTTCCATGCGATGCCGGTGCGGTTGACATACAGGATCGCGTTGAACACTTCCCGGAGGTCTGTGGGGGCGGGTTCTCCGGTGGGCCGGCGGTCGAGGCGGGCTTGGCGCCAAGCGGTCAGAGTCGGCTCGATGAGCGCCCAGCGGGCGTCGGAGATGTCGGATGGGTAGGCACGGCGGTCAGTCACAGCCTTCTGTCTACATTGGACGGAGGTGGGTAGTGGAGTAGGTTCATTATCTGGCGTTTCCAGATCATGTCTACGCCAGACGGAATCCAGGACTGATATACGAATGAAACGGGCGGCATGCGGGTGATGTTCGAGTGAACGTATGCTCACACACTGGATGAAACGGCCGAATCGTGAACCCGATTAGTCATGAATAACTTGGAAATACCATCACTGAACGCCCTCTAAGCCTCGTTCCATGGACTGATCGGCGTTTGGCGGTCGGAAAGCGGTGTGGTGATGTGATGAGAGTGCCTGTCCTGCTGGGATAATCAGGTTTGTCTAGAACCTTGATCAGACCGGCTCGGAAAGGCACTCTCGGTGCAAGCATCTCATGCCTGGCGCTCGGGCGGCGCGGTGTTCGACGAAGACAACCTCGTGTCGCATGCGGGCCTGGTGCCGCTGCTGGAACTGGCCGAGCAGACCGGGCTGTCTCGGCTGCTGGACGAGCACGTCCGGTTCACCAGCGAACGAGTCAAGTCGGGTGCGGCCAACCCAACACCGAAACTGGTTTCCATCGTGGCCGGGATGGCCGCCGGAGCCGACAGCATCGACGATCTCGACGTGCTCCGCTCCGGCGGAATGAAACCGCTTTTCGACGGGGTGTACGCGGCCGCGACGTCGGGAATCCTGTTGCGTGAATTCACCCACGGCCATACCTTGCAGCTTGCGGCGGTGCTGCGCCGGCATCTGATCGCCCTGGCGCAGCAGACCCCGATACTGGACGGCATCGACCAACGCTGTTTCATCGACATCGACTCTCTGCTGCGTCCGGTATACGGCAAAGCCAAGCAGGGCGCCTCGTTCGGCCACACCACAATCGCCGGCAAGACCGTGCTGCGCCGCGGTCTGTCACCGCTGGCGGTCACGATCCGCACCCCGCGCTGCGCGCCGGTGGTGGCCGGGGTGCGGCTGCGAGCCGGCAAGGCGGGCTCGGCACGCGGCGCAGCCGGCATGGTCACCGAGGCGATCAACACCGCCAAGGCTGCCGGGGCGAAGGCGGCAAACATTCTGGTACGCGGCGACTCGGCATTCTGTTCCGGCAAGCTGGTCACCGCCGTGGTCAAGGCCGGTGCCGTGTTCTCGTTTGCCATCGCCCGCAACAGCACCGTCGACGCCGCGATCGACAACATTCCCGATGACGCCTACGTGCCGGTGCGCTATCCCGGCGCGGTCGAAGACCCCGACACCGGTGCCCTTATCTCCGACGCGCAAGTCGCCGAAGTGCCATACACCGCCTTCGCCGACACCGCACACGAGTTCACCGGCTGGCTGGTTGTCCGGCGGGTGCTGGATGCCAACACCCGCCGACCCGCTGTTCCCGGTCTGGCGCTACCACCCGTTCTTCACCAACATCACCGAACCGGCCGACCAGGCCGACCTCACCCACCGCCACCACGCCATCTGCGAAACCGTCTGGTCCGACCTGATCGACGGGCCCTGGGCACACCAGCCCTCCGGCTCGTTTGCCGCCAACGCGGCCTGGAACATCCTCGCCGCCATCTGCCACAACCTGCTACGCGCCGCCGGCACCCTGACCGGCACAGCCCGCTACACGGTGGCCCGAGGCGCCACCCTGCGCACCCACCTGATCAACATCCCGGCCCGGTTCGCCCGGCCGCAACGCAGACCCGTGCTGCACCTACCCGCCCGCTGGCCCCGAGCCACGCCCTGGCTCACCTTCTGGCAAGCCATCTTCGTCACCTAACAACCCGAAACCCTTGTACCGTAACCAAACAACACGCAACACCACACCTAATCGGCCCTGCGAAAAGGATCAGAGCATGCTGGACACAGGACCAGCAGCCCAGTCACACCCTCAACAAACTCGAATCACCAACACCTGACCCAAAGA
>NZ_QJUG01000298.1 GCF_003426775.1 Allorhizocola rhizosphaerae
CGGTTTCGGAGTGGTGCGTGTTGAACACCGGGTGGGTCAGGAAGTCGGTGGTCCTCCGGGTCAGCTTCGCGTCGCCACCGTCCACTAAGGACTGTCCAAAAGCCGCACACACCTTGGCGAGGTCGGCTTCGGTGGTCGTTTCGTCGCACGCGATCCCGACCCGGTCGTCGTCGATGAGGCGCAAATTGACGCCCAGCTTCTCGGCCTTGGCCACGACCTCGCGCGCCGTGCCGGGGGCGAGCGCGGTCACCGTGTCGAAGAAGCTGTCGTGCTCCACGTCCAGCGAAGCGGCGAGGCGTGCGGCCATGCCGTGCACGCGGTGCGCGATCGCGCGCAGGCCGGCCGGGCCGTGGTACACCGCGTACATGCTCGCGATCACCGCGAGCAGCACCTGCGCGGTGCAGATGTTGCTGGTCGCCTTCTCCCGCCGGATGTGCTGCTCACGCGTCTGCAGGGCCAGGCGGTAGGCCGGGTTGCCGTCGGCGTCCTTGGACACGCCCACCAGCCGGCCCGGCAGCGAGCGCTCCAGCCCTTTGCGCACGGCCAGGTAGCCCGCGTGCGGGCCGCCGAAGCCCATCGGCACACCGAAGCGCTGCGTCGTGCCGCACGCGATGTCGGCCCCGAACTCGCCGGGAGCCTGCACCAGCGTCAGCGCCAGCAGGTCGGCGGCCACGGTCACCAGCGCGCCCTTGGCGTGGGCGTCGACTGCGAGCGCCGCGTAGTCGCGCAGCGCGCCGGAGGCTCCGGGGTACTGCAAATGAACGCCGAAGCAGTCCTCCGGCAGGACCTCGTCGAAGAGCTCAACCTCGATGCCCAGCGCCTCGGCGCGGGTCGCGATCACCTCGACGGTCTGCGGGAACGTGTCGGCGTGCACCGCGTAGCGCATCGACTTGGCCTTCGACACCCGGCGGGCCAGCGTCATCGCCTCGGCCGCGGCCGTGCCCTCGTCGAGCATGGATGCGTTGGCGACGTCGAGCCCGGTCAGGTCGCACACCATGGTCTGGAAGTTCAGCAGCGCCTCCAGCCGGCCCTGGCTGATCTCCGGCTGGTAAGGGGTGTAGGCCGTGTACCACGCCGGGTTCTCCAGCACGTTGCGCTTGATCACGCCCGGGGTGTGGGTGCCGTAGTAGCCCAGCCCGATCATCGAGGTGAGCACCCGGTTGCGCCCGGCCAGCTCGCGCAGCTCGCGCAGGGCCTCGGGCTCGGTGGCCGCGGCGGGCAGGTCCAGCGTGCCATGCCAGCGGATGACCTCAGGGATGGCCGCGTCCATCAGCTCCTCGACCGAGCCGTAGCCGATTGCCTTGAGCATGTGATCGGTGTCGGCGGCGGTGGGCCCGATGTGCCGGTCGGCGAAAGCGTTCATCGCAACTCCGTGTAGATGCACTTGAGGGACAGGGCGTCGCCCTCCCCCTCTGTCGCACTGGCACTCCAGAGTCGCCTAACCCACGTGGTCCTGGTGCCTGAGAGGTTCCGGGGAGGAATTGCCCCTTCGGCGCCGCGCCTGGCGGGAGCGGACTCTCCCACGCGGTATATCAGCACGTGCAACGCTACCAGCCACCCGTTACAGAAGCGGTACCGGCTCGGCCGCCGATCCAGCCGGGCTAGGCTGACGAACTATGACCTATGTCGCAGCCCCCGACCGCTATGGCGCCATGCAGTACCGCCGAACCGGCCGCAGCGGGCTCAAGCTTCCCGCCATCTCGCTGGGGCTGTGGCACAACTTCGGGCACGACCGTCCATGGCAGACGCAGCGGGCCATCGTGCGGCGCGCGTTCGATCTGGGTGTGACGCATTTCGACCTGGCCAACAACTACGGCCCGCCCTATGGGTCGGCGGAGGAGAACTTCGGCCGGATGCTCGCGGCGGACCTGCGTCCGTACCGCGACGAGCTGATCATTTCGACGAAGGCGGGATACGACATGTGGCCCGGCCCGTACGGCGAATGGGGCTCCCGCAAATATCTGCTCGCCTCGCTGGACCAGTCGCTGGCGCGGATGGGACTGGACTATGTGGACATCTTCTACTCGCACCGGTTCGACCCGGACACACCACTGGAAGAGACGATGGGTGCGCTGGACGCGGCCGTGCGGGCGGGCAAGGCGCTGTATGTGGGGATCTCGTCGTACTCCAGCGCCAACACCCGCGAGGCGGCCGCGATCCTGCGGCAGATGGGCACGCCGCTGCTGATCCACCAGCCGTCATACTCCATGATCAACCGCTGGCTGGAGCGCGACCAGCTGCTGGACACGCTGGAGGAGGTGGGCGCGGGGTGCATCGCCTTCTCCCCGCTGGCGCAGGGCCTGCTCACCGATCGTTATCTGCGGGGCGTGCCCGACGACTCGCGCGTGCGCACCGGAGGCGCGCTGAGCGAGTCGCACCTCACCGAGAGCAACCTCGCCAAGGCCCGCGCGCTGAACGACATCGCCCAGCGGCGCGGCCAGTCCCTGGCCCAACTGGCGCTGGCGTGGGCGCTGCGCGACCCGCGCATGACCAGCCTGGTGATCGGCGCGTCCAGCATCGCCCAGCTGGAGGCCAACATCGGCGCGCTGGACAACCTGTCGTTCACCGACTCCGAGCTCGCCGAGATCGACCAGTTCGCCACCGATGAGTAGCGCCGGTCCACGCCGTCCTACTGGGGACGAGAGGGGTACACCATGAAAAAGATCATCGCTGGCCTGTTCATGGCGCTCGACGGTGTTGTCGAGGCGCCCGACCAGTGGCACTTCCCGTACTTCAACGACGAGATGGGCCGCTCCGTGGACGCGACCTTCAGCCAGGCCGACATCATGCTGTTCGGCCGCAAGACCTATGACAGCTTCGCCGGGGCCTGGCCCGAGCGGGAGGCCGCAGGCGACGAGGACGCCCTGTTCGCCAAGCGACTCGGCGACGTCCGCAAGATCGTCGTGTCCCGCCGGCCGCTCGAATTCCACTGGCGCAACTCCGAGCAGCTGCAGGGCGACCTGGTCGAGACCGTCGCGGCGCTCAAGAGCGAGGGCGACGGGATCATCGGCATGAGCGGCTCGGTCTCGGTGGTGCGCCAGCTGCTGGCCGCGGGGTTGCTGGACGAGCTGCACCTGCTCGTGCACCCGATCGCCGTGCGCAAGGGCATGCGGCTGTTCGACGAGGGCGACAGCAGCGTCACGCTGAAGCTGGTTTCGTCCGAGAGGTTCGAGACCGGGGTGCTGGAGCTCGTCTACGCGCCCGACGACGTGACGCGTGAGGGCGGCTACGCCGAGGCCAAGACCCACCTGCCGCAGGAATGACGCGCTGAGCTCAACTGGCTTTGCGGCGCGCGCGGCGCGCCGCAAGCTCGTCGGTCATGCCGACGCCTTCGGCAGCGGCGGGCCACTGGGGCGCCTGTGTGGGAAAGGGTGGCGGCACCACCTCCGCCCCGCGCTCCGCGGGCAGGTGTGACAGCGACCCCTGCACCTCCTTGAACGCGCCGCCGATGGCGATGCCGAACACGCCCTGCCCGCCCTGCAGCAGGTCGACGACCTCCTCGGGCGAGCGGCACTCGTACACCGAAGTGCCGTCGGAGATGAGCGTGATGGTGGCCAGGTCGTCGGCGCCGTAGGCGCGCAGCGTCTCGATCGCGCGCCGGATGTTCTGCAGCGAGACCCCCGCGTCCAGCAGTCGCTTGACGACCTTGAGCACCACCAGGTCACGAAACGAGTACAGCCGCTGCGTGCCCGAACCGGAGGCGTCACGGATGCTCGGCACGACCAAACCGGTGCGCGCCCAATAGTCGAGCTGCCGATAGCTGATGCCCACCGCGGAACAAGCCGTCACGCCGCGATATCCCACCGCACCATCTTCATCGGACACTGAACTACTGCCGGTCTCCGAGTAGTTGGGCTGCTGCATCCGACTACCTCCCGCGACGTACCTGGACGCAACCCTATAGCGCATCGGGCCCGGATGAGGGGAGGCAACCTCGCGACACGCCACATTCGGGTCCGCGGCCGTCACCCGGCAGCCGGCTCGATCGTTAAGACGCGAAGTCTTCCGGCCGGACCTGCTCGAGGAACTCGCGGAACTTCTCCACCTCGTCCTCCTGCTCGTCCGGAATGATGATCCCCGCCTCGTCGAGCACCTTGTCGGCGCAGCGCACCGGCGCGTTGGCCCGCAGCGCGAGCGCGATCGCGTCGCTGGGCCGGGCAGACACCCGGATCGCGCCGTTTTCCCCGATCACCAGGTCGGCGTAGAAGATGCTGTCGCGCAGCTCGACGATCTCGACCGCGCGCAGCGGGGCCGACAGCGCCTCCAGCAGATCGCGCAGCAGGTCATGGGTCAGCGGCCGGGCGGGCTTGACCCCCTGCTGCTCATATGCGATGGCGGTCGCCTCGACCGCACCGATCCAGATCGGCAGATACCGATCTCCCTCGACCTCTCTCAGCAGCACGATCGGCTGGTTCGTGGGCAGCTCGACCCGAACACCGACGACGCTCAGCTCGCGCACTTCGAGCCCTCCTCCAACCCTTCGTGGACCGCCTCGCCTTGACGGCGTACCCCTTCGTACTGCACGCTACACGCTCATCCCGGGAACGGCTGTTCTCCAGACGCCTCAATGACCGAGCGTCTCATCGAGCCCCAGCCGAAGCAGCGCCAAATGCAATCGTTGGGACAGCAGCATCAACTCGCGCAGGGCCTCGTCGGCCCGCGCTCGCGACGCCAGGTCGCGCCGGTCTCCAGTGTCGCGCAGGCTGGCGTGCTGGCGCAGCATCGGCGCGACGACCTGCGCGAACAGCCCGGCCTCGCGATCGGCCGCGGCGCGATAGGGGCGCAGGTGGCGCGGTTGTATGCCGTATGCTGCGAGCCGCCCGGCCACCTCGGCGACCGTCACCGCGTCTGAGTCGAACCAGTCGCCGGCGCGGGCCGTGACCAAGCCGTGCCGTTCAAGGTCGGCCAGCAGCGCGGCGTCGATGCCGGCCCGGGTCAGCAGTTCGTCGCGATGCACGCGCGACGGCTCCTCCGGCACGAAGTCGTCGGTGACCGCCACGAGCGTGGGCCGCGTTGGTGCCTGCACGTGCGCGCCCTCGTCGAGCTGCTGCCGGATCACGCGCAGGGGAAGGTACTGATCCCGTTGCGCGGCAAGAACATAGCGCAGCCGGGCGACGTCTTCGGGGCTGTATTTCCGGTACCCCGACGGCGTGCGCTGCGGCTGGACCAACCCCTCGGTTTCCAGGAAGCGCAGCTTGGAGATCGTGGTGTCGGGAAACTCGGTGCGCAACTGCGCCAGCACCTCGCCGATGCTCAACAGTGACGGATCGCGTGCCGCCTGGCCGGGTTGGCCCGCTTGGCCCGCCTGCTCAGCCCGCACAGCGGGACCCTCACCCCTCCTCGGTGCGCGGTCCTGCGATGTAGACCAGCCGGAACTTGCCAATCTGCACCTCGTCGCCATTGTTGAGCGTGGCCGACTCCACCCGCTCGCGGTTGACGTAGGTGCCGTTGAGGCTGCCGACATCGCGCACGGTGAAGGTGGAACCGTCGCGGTGGAACTCGGCGTGGCGGCGGGAGACCGTGACGTCGTCGAGGAAGATGTCACTGTCGGGATGCCGACCGCTGGTGGTCACGTCGTGGTCCAGCAGGAAGCGGGCGCCCGCGTTGGGCCCGCGCCGGACCACGAGCAGCGCCATCCCGGGTGGCAGCTGGCTGGAGACCCGACCCGGCACGACATCAGCGTCGGGCCCCTCGGGGATCTCGTCGAGGCCGAGATTGAGGGTCGACGTGACGTCGAGCTGGGGAAACTCGTCGTCTGGACGCGTCATCGGACCACCTCGTGGCTAAAGTCTCAAAAGGGCTGCCTAGCACCTGCTGTGCGAGCCTAGTCAGGTTGGATTTCGGCGGTCAACCGCAACGCGCGGCCTCCCGCGTTGGCCTCGTCACGGGCGGGGCGCCGGTTGGCGTGTCCCGCCCGGGTGTCGGCCCGGGGCACTACTTCGTGAGCTGGCTGTATCCATCGGAGTCGAGCAGGCTGCCGACCGCCTCCGGGTCGGTCAGGCGGATCTCGACCAGCCAACCCGCTCCGTACGGGTCTGAGTTGATCGTCTCCGGTGAGTCGACCACGGCCTGGTTGACCGCGGTGATCTCACCGGACAGCGGGGCGTAAATCTCCGAGACGCTCTTGGTCGACTCGACCTCGCCGAACGAGTCGCCCGCGGTGACCTGCGCGCCCACCTCGGGCAGCTGCACGTAGACGATGTCACCGAGGGCATCCTGCGCGAAGTCGGTGATGCCCACGCGCACCACACCGCCGCTGGGCTCGGCGACCCACTCGTGCTCGGCGGTGAACCGCAGCTCATCAGGAATCTTCACGTGGCATCCCCTTCATCAGGTGACCGGTCTCGCGTATTCCAGCTCCGGAACGGAGCGCGTTTCGTTGATCTCCACGACGTCCATCTGGTTGACGATCACGTTACCGCCGTCGGTTCGGGCGGCCGCCACCACCCCTCCGGCGATCTCCATCGCGGGCTTGAGGGTGGCCGGATCGCCGACCGCGCGGATCGTGTATGGGCCGGTGAGGCGCCTGCCGTCGACGCGAACACCGCCGGCGCTGTCGTCGACGAAGGAGGTCGACGCGATGATGCGCACCGACCCGCCCGAGCCGTCGATCTGCAGCGCCTCGGCGCCCGCCCCGCGCAGCTCCTGCACGGCGTTCAGCAGCGTGCCGGCCTTGATCTTGCCCGTCTCGTCGACGAACCGCAGCATCACGCCCGGCCCGCGCGCCTTGAGCGTGCCCGCCAGGATCCCGAGCGCGTCGGCCCGTGCCTTGGCCTCGGCCAGCGCGGCATCCCGGCCCGCCGCGCCCGACTGCAGCTCCCGCCTGGTCTGCTCCAGCGACGTGATGTCCTGGTTGAGCCGACGCTCGTAGGCGTCCAAATCGGACATGATCTGCAGCAGGTCGCCCTCGCGCGCCGACGCGTAGGCCGCGTCACCCGCGTTGCTGCGGATCTGCACCACGAACGTGAAGCCGAGCAGCGCCAGCAACACTCCAATCAGGGCACCCGCACCGCTGACCTGCTTGCGCCGCGCCTCGTCCGCCGCCTGGGGTGCGACGGGCTCGGACTCGTCTTGCGCAACCGGCGCGGACTCCTCCAGGCCGTCCGGATCGGGCTGGGCGAGGGGCGCCTCCCTGGAAACCGGCTCGCCGCCCGAGGCAGACGCATCGCGGGAGCCTGACGCGGCACCGGAGACCGGCTCGCCGCCCGGGACGGGTGCGTCGCCGGAAGCGGGCGTCGCCGGCGGAATCGGGATTTGCCCGGGCTTCTGCTCGTCGGTCATCGCCTCACGCCCTAAACAGGTGCCGCCGGATGGCCGCGACGTTGCCGAAGATGCGCACGCCCAGCACGACCACGACTCCGGTGGACAGCTGCGGCCCAACCCCGAGCTTATCCCCCAGGTACACAATCAAGGCCGCCACGAGGACGTTGGAGATGAACGAGATCACGAACTGCTTGTCGTCGAAGATGCCGTCGAGCTTGGCCCGCACCCCGCCGAAGACCGCGTCGAGCGCCGCCACCACCGCGATCGGCAGGTAGGGCTGCAGGGCAAGGGGCACGGTCGGCTCAAGCAGCACGCCCGCCACGACGCCGACGATCAGCGCCAGAACTGCGATCATCTCCCACCTCCGGAGGGCGACGGCGATGGCGACGCCGACGGTGCGCTGGGCACGCCGGCAAAACGCAGCTCGGGCAGCACCGCCGCGGGAAGCACCAGGTCATCCTGCCTTGAAATCTTGAATCCGAACCGATACTCGGGTCGCTCCTGCAGATCGCGATAGACCTGCGCGGTGACCGACTTGGAGAACCTGTCGAACAGGTCGCGCGGCCCGATGGCGGTGATCTCGTAGGGGCTCGCCACGGGGAAGTCACCCACGTAGATGCCACCGCCCTTGCGGATCGCCGTGAGCGACGTCAGGCGCCGCCCGTTGATGGACACGGCCTCCGCCCCGTAAACCCACAGAGCGTTGACCAGCTGCTGCAGATCGTAGTCGAGGATGCGGGCCTTCTCGTTGCCGGCCGCGTCGGGCCCGTCGGAGATGCGCACGATCACGCCGTCGCCGGTCACCTTGCGTGTGCCGGTGGCCGCCTCCAGCTGGCGCAGCTGCTCGATCTGCTCCGGATCGGACAGTGCCGCGTCGCGCAGGTTGGACACGTCGGTCTGCAGCGACTCCGCGGTCGCGGCGAGCACCGTCGTGCGCTCCTTGCGCACGGTGATCTGCTTGATCAGCTCCATCCGGTTTCTTTCGCGCTCCGGCTGCTCCATCACCACCTGGCGGTAGGCGACGGTGAACAGAAAGCCAATCGTCGCAAGCGCGATCAGCGCCGCCGCGCGCCGGGTGGCCCGCCGCCACCGGGGCAGCGGCGGCCGGCTGGCCCGGTGGCGGGCCGCCT
>NZ_QJUG01000299.1 GCF_003426775.1 Allorhizocola rhizosphaerae
CTGACCGAGATCTCGTATGCCTCCGCCACCTTACGCAGGGTGTCGCGGCCCGATTCCGCGTCCCCCGTGAACAACGTCACGGCCAGCGTGGTAACCCCGGACTCGGCGAACTCCCGCATCCGCTGCGCCACCCGATCCACCGGGCCCAGCAGCGAGGTGCGATCTATGAATTCATACGGTACCTTCGCGGCCGCGTCGCGCTGGTGTCCGGACAGATATAGCTCCTGGACCTCTCGCGCCGCCTCGCCAAAGCCCATGCGCGTGGCCAGGTCGTTGTAAAAGTTCTTCTCCCGGCTGCCCATGCCTCCTATGTAGAGGGCCGCGTACCAGCGCACGAGCTCGGCACACATCTCGGGGTCGTCGCCGATCACCACGGGCACGCTCGGCACCACATCGAAATCGGTCATATCCTTGCCCGCCCGCTCGCGACCCTTCTTCAGCGAGGCCATCGCCTCGGCCGCGAAGTCGGGCGAGTAGAACACGGCCAGCCAGCCATCGGCGATCTCCCCGGCCAGTTCGAGATTCTTCGGGCCGACCGCGGCCAGATAGATCGGAATGTCCGCGCGTGGCGGGTGGAACGACAGGCGCAGCGCCTTGCCCGGTCCGTCCGGCAGGGGCAGCGTGTAGTGCGCGCCCTCGTACGCGACCGGCTTGCGGGACAGGGCCAGCCGCACGATGTCGACGTATTCGCGGGTGCGCGCCAGCGGCTTGCCGAACCGCACGCCATGCCAGCCCTCCGACACCTGCGGCCCGGAAACGCCCAACCCCAACCGAAACCGCCCACTCGACAGCGCATCGATGGTCGCCGCGGTCATCGCGGTCGCGGCGGGCGTGCGCGCGGGGATCTGCATGACGGCCGCGCCCACGTCGATCCGCTCCGTCTGGCCCGCGAGCCAGGCCAGCACACTGGGCGAGTCGGAGCCGTACGCCTCCGCCGCCCACACGACCGAGAAGCCGAGCCGGTCGGCCTCCTGCGCGAGCGCGAGATGGTCGGTCGGCGAGGACCACGGCGTCTGGTAACCGAGATTGAGACCGAGTCGCATCCCCGCACCTTACCCGACAGTAACCCCGTAGCGGATGAAGCGTCGGTTCTCCCGGACCTCATCCATGGATCGCGATCCGACCCCGCGGACGTCCCCAGGGCGGGCGATCGTTGCCATGGGAGCGCGAAAGATACAGTCCCACATATGCAGCAGCGACCCCTCGGCCGCAGCGGGATGATGGTGTCCCGGCTGGGTCTTGGCACCATGACCTGGGGCCTGGACACCGACCCGGACGAAGCCGGAGCCCAGCTCAAGGCGTACGTCGACGCGGGCGGCACGGTGATCGACACCGCCGACGTGTACGCCGACGGCGAGTCCGAGGCCGTGCTGGGCACGCTGCTTGACGCCATGGTCCCGCGCGATGAGCTGGTCATCATCGCCAAGGCCGGCCTGCGGGCCCGGCCCGGCCGGCGGCACGACGGGTCTCGCGGCCACATGCTGCGGACATTGGATACCTCCTTGCGAAGGCTCGGAGTGTCGCACGTGGACCTGTGGCTGGTGCACGGCTGGGACTCGGACACCCCGATGGAGGAAACGCTCGCCGCGCTCGACCACGCCGTCGCGAGCGGCAAGGCCCGCTACGCGGGAGTCTCCAACTTCGCCGGGTGGCAGACCGCGCGGGCCGCGACGTGGCAGCAGGCGTGGCCCGGGCGCACGCCCGTCGTCGCGACTCAGGTCGAATATTCGTTGCTGCAGCGCGACATCGAGCACGAGGTGATACCCGCGTGCGAGGCGATGGGGATCGGGGTGCTGCCGTGGTCGCCTCTGGGGCGGGGTGTGCTCACGGGCAAGTACCGGTACGAGCGCCCGGACGACTCGCGTGCGGCGAGCCCACACTTCGAGCGGTTCGTGCTGCCCTATCTGCAGCCGCGCTGCTCGGCGATCGTCGAATCGCTTGTGACGGCGGCGCAGGGGCTCGGCATGACGCCTGCCGAGGTGGCGCTCGCGTGGGTGCGCGACCGGCCGGGCGTGACCGCGCCGATCGTCGGCGCGCGCACGACGGCGCAGCTGACGACCGCACTGCGTACCGAAAACATCACTTTGCCGATGGAGATTGCGGTCGCGCTCGATGACGTGTCGGGCACTGGCCAAATCGGCATGGAAGGTGCAGCATAGGCCGCATGGACTACGAATACGTGCCGTTGCGGTTGCCACCAGATGTCGATCGAATTACTGCGACGGCACGGCTAGCCATCCAAGCCGAGTACCACGGATGGGAGCTGGCTCGTGTCAAGCTGATGCGGGACGGCACCCGGCAGGTCCTGTTGCGGCGCATGGTCCGCAGCAACATGCTCCTCCCGGGCCTCAGCACTTAGCAGCTTGCGCGACGATAACTTCATGATCAACGCGGCCCGACGGAAGCGAGCGAGTGCGGCCGAAGCCGGCAGGCGCCGCCGTAGGCAACCGATGGCAAGCAGCGAACGCGGTCGCATGTCCGCGGTGCTGGGCCGGTGGCCGTGAACCGGCGGGTGCGGCGGCTGGAGGAAGGCCAACCGCCGCAAGCAGCGAGTGTGCGCGCTAGCTCTCGTCGTCGAAGATCTCGCCGGTCAGGTGCTCGTCGAGCCGGGCGACCAGCTTGTCGCTCGGGGTGAGCTGATAGGGCCCGTTGGCGTCGCTCTCGGCGAAGTCGTCCGGCTCCAGCGCCTTGTCGACCTCGGCCACCGTGACGATGCCGTCGAGCGGCTCCAGCTCCGGGATGTCAAGGGCCGCAAGCGATCCGTCGGACGTCTGCAGCAACTCCAGCAGCGCGTCGGCCACGGTCGTGATCGGCTCGTCCGCGCCCTCGGACGAGACCTCGAGGCGGGCCAGCTCGGCCGCCTTGATCAGCGCGGACACGCTCGGGATGTGGTAGTCGCGGCGCTGCCGCACAGACACCACCCGCGGGTGTGGATCGTCGGCCTCCTTCCCCGCCTCGACCAGCTCGGCGGCGAACTTGTCCGCCCGGTCGGGGTCGATCGCCTCAACCTCCCAGGGCAGCGGCTCACCGTAGGTCGTCGACAGCGCGTCGTCGTAGGCCACCGCCGCGTTGTTGAACTCCACGTAGGCCCGCCACACCTCATCGCTGTCGATCTCGCCCTTGGCGTCGCGCACGGCCGTTAGGTGCGCCCGCGCCGCGCTGATCATCTGCTCCAACGCGGCCTCGACGGCGGCGTGGTTGTCGCTCATGGTTTATGAACCCCTCAAGAATCGATCCAGAACCCGCACGCCGAACTGTAGTGCATCCAGTGGAACCCGCTCGTCGATGCCGTGGAACAGCGCCGAGAAGTTGAGGTCCGCGGGAAGCTTGAGTGGCGAGAAGCCGAAACACCGGATGCCGAGCCGATGAAATTGCTTGGCGTCGGTGCCCCCTGAAAGCATATATGGTACGGCGTGGGCGCCCGGGTCCTCGGCCCGCAGCGCAGCGGCCATGGCATCGACGATCGCACCGTCGAAGGTGGTCTCCAGCGCGGGCTGGCGGTGGACCGTCTCCAGCTGCATGTCGGGGCCGAGCACCGCCATCAGCTGCTCGCGGAAGAGGTCGAACTGGCCCGGCAGCGTGCGGCAGTCGATGGTCGCCGATGCCTTGCTCGGGATCACATTGTGCTTGTACCCGGCCTGCAGCCCGGTCGGGTTGACCGTGTTGCGGATGGTCGCACCCACGATCGCGGCCACCGGCCCGAGTTTGGCGATCGTGGCCTCCGGGTCGTCGGGGTCGAACTCGATGCCCAGCGCCTCGGACACCTGCTCCAAAAAGGACCGGACGGTGGGCGTGATCACAATCGGGAAGCGGTGCCGCCCGACCCGGGCGATGGCCTCGCACAGGTTCGTCACCGCGTTGTCGTCGTGCACGAACGAACCGTGCCCCGGCCTCCCGGTGGCGTGCACCTTGAGCCAGTCGATGCCCTTCTCGGCCGTCTGGATCAGGTAAAGCCGCAGGTCATTGGTGACCGAATAGGAGTACCCGCCGACCTCGCCGATCGCCTCGGTGCACCCCTCGAACAGGTGAGCGTGGTTGTCCACCAGATAGGTCGCGCCCCAGTCGCTGCCCGCCTCCTCATCGGCCGTGTAGCACAGCACGATGTCGCGCGGCGGCACGTATCCCGTGCGCTGCCACTCGCGCACCACCGCGAGCGCCATCGCATCGAAGTCTTTCATGTCTACAGCGCCGCGCCCCCACAGGAACCCGTCCTTGATCTCGCCGGAGAACGGGTGGACCGACCACTCCGACGGGTCGGCGGGCACCACGTCGAGGTGGCCGTGCACGAGCAGCGCGCCCCGCGACGGGTCGCTGCCCGCGATCCGGGCCACCACGTTGGCACGCCCCGGCGCGCTTTCGAGGACAGTGGGCTCGATGCCGACCTCTGCCAGCTTCTCCGACACATACTCGGCCGCGGCCCGTTCACCGGCGCTCGTGGCAAGATCACCCGTGTTGGTGGTGTCGATCCGGATCAGGTCGCGGCAGAGGTCGATAACCTCGGTGGTCATAGGGATCTTCTTACCAGAGCTTCACTCTCATTAAGCATTAGGCTAGGCTTACCTGATTTCAGCAGCAGGTACGGCTTCGCCTGAACGGAGCAGAACAAGTACGCAGCGGGTGAGCCCGGATCGCTCCGCGCCCGGCCACACCCGCGCAAAAGCACGGCTTCGCCTGAACGGAGCAGAACAAGTACGCAGCGGGTGAGCCCGGATCGCTCCGCGCCCGGCCACACCCGCGCAAAAGCACGGCTTCGCCTGAACGGAGCCATTTCCACGGGAGCACACGTGACCCAACGCCGGGATCCTGCGGCCGAATCGCTGTCGAGACTTTTGGGCGGGCGCCGTGCGGCCGTCGACGCGACCGTGGGTCCGATGGTGTTCGGCGCGGCGTACTTCGCCACCGGCAAGTCGATCGGCTGGGCGTGCGTGGCGGCGGTCGTCGCTTCCTTACTGATCGCGGCATGGCGCCTATCACGCGGCGACAAGCCCCGGGCCGTGCTGCTCGGGCTGCTCGGCGTCGTGGTCGGTGCGTTGATCGCGCTCTATACGGGCCAGCCCGAGAACTTCTTCGCCATCCGCCTCGCGACCAACGCCGCGAGCGCCCTCGCCTGGGCGGTCAGCATCGTCGTGCGCTGGCCCCTGCTCGGCGTGATCGTCGGCACGGTGCTCGGCCAGAAGGGGTCGTGGCGGCACGATCCCGAGCTGTTGCGCGCCTACAGCCGGGGCAGCTGGGTGTGGGTCATGCAATACGTGGTGCGCGTGGCGGTGTGGGTCCCGCTGTGGTGGGCCGGCCAGGTCGGCGCGCTCAGCGTGAGCACCATCGTGCTCACGTGGCCGCTGGTCGCCGCCTGCCTCGCCGTCAGCTGGTGGGTCATCCAGAAGACCCTGCCGGACGGGCACCCCGGAATCCGGCACCCGCGGGTTGTCGAATCGAGCGCCGGCCCATTCGTTACCAACACATGAGTGGTTACTTCAATGCCTTTCCGATCATCCATGTGAGCGACGCGCAGCGGTCACTCGCGTTCTATCGCGACCTGCTCGGGTTCGAGGTGACATTCGAGTGGCCGCCGGAGTTCTATTCGCTGGAACTCAAGGGCGGCGGGAGCCTGGCCGTGGCCCAGGTGCCCGATCCCGTCGTGGGCAGCTTCCAGCTGTGCATCTACACCGAAGACGTGGACGCGGCCGTCGCGTCTTTGCGCGACAGCGGTGTGCCCGTGCTGCAGGAGCCGGAGGATCAGCCGTGGAACGAGCGCATGGCCTATGTCGCCGACCCCGACGGGCACAGGGTCATGCTGTGTTGCTCCCGCCCCCCAGCCGTTTAGCGCCCGCCCCCGTGCGCGCCTGTCTGAACACCCAGGACCGGAACAGCACAAACCGCATCACCGTGGCCAGCAGGTTCGCCACAACCACCGCCACGATCTCGACCACCCGCGACGGGTTGTGCAGCAGCGCGAGCGACGACGAGGTGAACAGCAGGGCCAGTCCAAACACGACCAATCCCTGGGCCTGATGTCGCAGGGCGTCGGCCGTGCCGCGGATGCCGAACGTGAGGCGGCGGTTGGCGGCCGTGTTGGCGATGGCCGTCAGCAGCAGTGCGATCACGTTGGCGGCCTGTGCGCCGACGAACCCGCGCGCCAGCCAGAAGATCAGCAGGTACGCCAGCGTGCTGAACACGCCGACCGCGCCGAACCGGACCAGCTGGTGCAGCAGGCTCTTGCGCTCGGGCGGGTTGCGGCCCAGCTGCTCGCGCACCCGCTGCAGCGGGATCGCGCCGGTGAGCAGGCCCTTGGCGATGCGGGCGATGCCCTTCAGGTCGGCCATGGCCGTGCTGAGAATGTCGACGCGGCTGTCCGGATCATCGGTCCAGTCGACCGGTACCTCATGAATCCGAAGACCGGCATTTTGCGCCAGCACCAGCAGTTCGGTGTCGAAGAACCAGCCCGTGTCGCGCACCAGCGGCAGCAGGCCCTGCGCCACGTCGGCCCGGATGGCCTTGAAGCCGCACTGCGCGTCGGTGAACTGGACCGCCAGCGCCCGGCGCAGGATCAGGTTGTAGCAGCGGGAGATGAACTCGCGCTTCGGCCCGCGCACGACCCGGGCCTGGGGCGCGAGCCTGCTGCCGATCGCGAGGTCGGAGTGGCCCGTGATGAGCGGGGCCACGAGCGGCAGCAGCGCGGACAGATCGGTGGACAGGTCGACGTCCATGTAGGCCAGCACGGCAGCGTCCGAAGTGGACCAGGTGTGCGCGAGTGCTCGCCCGCGGCCCTTCTCCTCCAGCCTGACCACGCGGACGCACTCGTACTGGGCGGCCAGCTCGGCCGCGATCCGGGCCGTGCCGTCCGTGCTGGCGTTGTCGGCGATGGTGATGCGGTAGGAGTAAGGGAATTGCGCGCGCAGATGCTCGTCGAGGCGCCTGACGGACGGGCCGAGGTCGGCTTCCTCGTTGTAGACCGGAACCACCAAATCGAGGGTTGTCATTGTGGATCCAAATCGTACACGGTGACCCCGCCCACCGTCTGCGCCTTGAAATTGGCCTGCACCCATTGCGCGATCTGGCGCGGGACGGAGCTGCCACCGTTGGCCTGGAAGCCGTTGCCGCCCACGAAGTAGTGGATCCGGCCCTCGGCCACCCACTGCTGGAACTGCTCCAGCGACGGCGCGTCGTCACTCCCGTTGAACCCGCCGATCGCCATGATGGGCTTTTGCAAACTCAGCTGGTACCCGGCAGCGTTGTTCGCGCCGATGGTCGCCACCACCCAGGTGTAGTCGTCGGCACCCTGCGTAAGCAGAGTCTTCAGTTCATCGTTGGGAGCGCTGGCGTTCAGCAGCCCGCCCGCTCCGCCGCGCACCTGCATCCTGCCGCCGTTGGGCAATTGCCCCCCGTTGGGCAATTGCCCGCCGTTGGGGATGGGCCCGCCGTTGGGCAACGTGCCGCCGTCCCGCATCGCCATGCGCGGTGGCATACCGCCTGGCCCGCCCATGCGGCCACCGACCGGCGGCCCGGCTGTCACGATGGCGCCGTTGTGCGCGGTCGCCGCCGTCTGCAGCGAGAACGCCACCGGCCCGGCCAACGCGATCACGAGCGCGGCCACCGTGACCGCCTGCTTGGCCCGCAAGGGAACCCCACGCCGAGGCCCACGCCGCCGCTCGGCCACCGCCAGATGCTCGGCCACCGCAGGACCCTCGGCTCGCGCGAGACGATCGGCTTGTGCGCGCCGCAGGCGGTCGGCGAGCTGCACGGCCACCAGTCCGGCCGCCGCGACGATCCCTCCGATCAGGACCACCCAGCGCAGCCACGGCACGAACGCCGGGGCCCGGCCCAGTAACACGAACCCCCACCACGCCGTGACACCGACGGTCACACCCGTCACCGCGTGCCAGCCGCGCCGCCACATCAACACGCCACCGCCGCCCACCAGAGCACCGATCGCGGGCGCAAGCGCCACCGTGTAGTACTCGTGAATGATGCCCTGCATGTAGCTGAACACCGCCGCAGTGACCACGAGCCATCCGCCCCACACCACCAACCCGGCCCGCTGCACCGACGCCCGGGGCAGGCGTGTGGTCGCCACCAACCCACCCAAAAGCAGGATCAGCGAGGCCGGAAGCAACCACGATGCCTGCCCCGCATACGAACCCTCGAACAGTCGCAGCAGGCCGGTCTCACCCCACCGGCCGGGACCGACGCTGCCGACCTCCTCGCCCGTGAGACGGCCCAAACCGTTGTAGCCCAATGTGAGTTCCAGGACGCTGTTGTTCTGCGATCCACCCACGTACGGCCGCGACGACTCTGGCCACAGCTCCACCAACGCGACCCACCAGCCCGCCGACCCGACCATCGCCACGAACGCCGCG
>NZ_QJUG01000003.1 GCF_003426775.1 Allorhizocola rhizosphaerae
TGGACCTCGGCCAGCCTGATCGGCACCTTCGTGCGGACCCAGGGCTACCCCGGCGACAAGCCGATCAACCAGCAGTGGGCCTCCGACGGCACCATCCAGTCCGAGTCGCTGCGGCTGTTCTACAACAACGACACGGTCGGCGGGCAGAGTGGAAGCACCGTATATGTGCCGAACCTAGCCGGTTGCGGGCACTGTAGTGCGGCCATCCACGCCTACGGCGGCAGCCTCAACAGCGGCCCGCGGATCAGGGAACCGGTGTTCAACAACCTCGTCGCTTGGATCAACGCGTAACGAATAAACATGGCCCCGGACAGCTCCCCGTCCGGGGCCAGCCCCAGCGCCGTCACAGATCAGAGGAAGTCACGCATGCCCCGCTCCACCGCCATGGCCGCGTTGGCAATGGCCGCGACTCTGCTGGCGGCCTGCGCCGGCGAACGCGGGCCCGGCGCGCCGCAGCCGCACGATCCGGTCAACCCGTCTGTGACCGCGGCCGGTCCGGCAGCGCTCGGCAACGTCACGGGCCTGGTCACGGACGCCGCCGGCAAACCGCTGTCCGGCATCCTGGTGCAGGCGTCCTCATTGGACAACCCACCGCGGCCCGTGCCCGAGATCGCCATCACCACCGACGCGGCGGGCCGCTACACCTGGTCGCTGCAGCCGGGGAAGTACGAGCTCGACGCCGGCGGCGCGAAGACGACCGTCACCGTCACGGCCGGCGAGCACATACAGGCGGCCGATCTGAAGGCGAACGGCTGAAGTAACCGACCTCCGGATTATGCGCCGGGGCGGGCGGGCTCCCAATAGACCTCGACGCGGTGACCATCCGGATCGTGGGTCTTGAAGCCCACATAGTCCGGCTCGTCGGCGGCCTCGTCGCTGACCGGCAAGCCGAGATGGGTCAGTCGCATGGGCACGGGCTCATCCTAAGGTGCTGCACGAGCGAATTTTCCCGTGCAGCACCTTGGCTCCCCTACAGGCGGTGCGCCAGCGGGGCCGACGGGCGCCGCCACGCGAGCCAGAGCACGAGCCCGGCCAGCGCAAGCGCCAGCCCGAACCCGAGCGGTGTCGCGCCACGGCTCTCGGCCGGGACACCACTTCCGCCCTCGGCCGAGTCGAGGTCCATCGGGCTCGGCTGATGCGCCTTGCGGACGGCCGCCCGCAGATCATTCCCGGCGTTGAGGCGCTCGACCATCGCGGCCGCCACAGCGGACAATCCGGATGCTTTGCCGTCGGGCGTCACCTCGACGAGACCGCCCATGCGGGGATCCGCAACGACTTTGCCCGTACCTTCGCCTGTCACCAGCGCCTTGCCCGCGGTGACGTCATCGTCGGCGTAGGCGAAGGCGACCTTCCCGTCAGGGGTGAAGACCGCGGCGATCGTGCCGACGACCTGGCCGTCGCGGTACAGGGCGGCCACCCACTCGTCGCGTGCCACAACGGTCTCGGCCGAGGTGCCGGCGACGAAGGCGGGGTTCCAGTTGTGCAGGTGCACCGGCGCCCCTGCCGTGTACACGCCGCCTGATCTGCTGGCGTCAAGCCCGACCGACCTGGTCTCCAGCACGTCGCTGGCGACCTGACCCGCGTCATAGGCAAACCACGACACGATGGGCTGGGGCGCGGAAGGGGATGCGGATGCGGGCGAACCGAGCAGCACAAGGCCGATGGCGAGCGCCGCCGTCGCCAGCACACCGATGCGTAGCGTCTTCTTAGCAGTCATGTCAGCCTCGTTCACTGCCGGTAGAGATAGATGAGGGCGGTGGTTGTGGTCCAACTCGAGTTGGAGTTGTAATTGGCCCATTCGCGGGACGCGGTCGTGCCGGTCAGCGGGTCTATATAGGACACTCCCGTGGAGTAGCCCGTGCTGTAGTACCCACGGATGACGTGGGCGTGCGCGCCACCGGAGTTCCACGCGATGCCGCTGTAGATCGGGCGCGAGGTGTCGATCTCCGCGACGGTCTGGCCCCAGCTCAGGTCCACCGTGGTGCCGGGGTTGACCCCGTGGATGTCGAGCGCGCGCATCACGTTCGCCCGCGAGCCCGCCTGGTTCGGGCAGGTCGAGATGCCTTTGCCGTCCTTGACGATCTGGCACTGCGCGATGATGCGGCCCGTCTGGTACTTGATAATCATCTTCGAGGCCGCGGCCCAGCACCAATTCGACTGCTCCTGCCGGTAGGCCGTGACGCTGAGGTACCGCTCGGCCCCGAGCGCCGCGTGCGGTGCGGCGATCGCCAAGCCGAGGGAGACCATCAGCACGGCGACAATCCGTGCCGGGTGCCTCCGCAATCCGTTCACGTGCAACCTCCTGTGGGTTGGTAGGTCGAACCGCGAAGCTGCCCGAAGCGGTTCGCCGCCAAGTATCGGCACCCGTCTCACAGATCCCTCACCTGTTGATCACAAGACTGGTTGGATGGCTTCGTGGATGGGCCGATTGAGTGGATCGGACGCCGAGCGGTGGACGACGGCGTCGTCGAGGAGTGGTTCCGCCTGGTCGGGCCGGCTGGCGGGGTTCCGGGGGTCCTGTGGCTTCCGCTCGCCCCGGTGTCCCCACCGCCTGTGGTCCTGCTGGGACACGGCGGTAGCGGGCACAAGCGAAGCGAGCGCATCATGGGCCTGGCCCATTGGTTTGCGTCACATGCCGGTCTCGCGGCTCTCGCGATCGACGGGCCCTTCCATGGTGATCGAGTTGCCGCTCGGCTGACCGCTGCGGACTATCAGGCACGCATCGCCGAAGGGGGATCGAAGTCGTCCTCGATCGAATGGCAGACGAATGGAGGGCAACCGTCGACTCCCTTGGGGCCCTTGGCATCGTGGACACCGAGCACCTCGGATACCTGGGAATGTCCATGGGCACACGGTTCGGCCTTCCTTTGGCGGCCGCCATGGGCGACCAACTCCGCTGTGTCGTCCTCGGCAAGTTCGGTGTTCGGCAAGGACCGGCCATGCACAAGGGCTTGTTGACCACCGGTGAGAAACGGCCGCTCCGGCGGCTTACCGAGGCCGCTGGAGGAATCCGGCTTGTGACGGGCCACGGGACGCTGCGCAGGCGCCTTTCCTGGCGACGATCATCTGCGTGCACTGCGGTCGGTTCGGGGCCGAGTCCTGAGCCTTCACGACCCCACCGTCCATATTGGACGATAATGCCGAGTGGAGGCAACCGGTTGGTGGGCGGCAGGTCCTGCTGCCGATTTCGTTTTCATAATCCGCGAACCTGGAGCGCACTCATGCGCGTCATGTCCTCAGCGTAGTTTGAATCTATTCTGACGTTCGAAATAATTACAATGATCCCTGTTTCACGCGTCGCATGTGCACGTGAAACGCATGAACCTGGGGGGTTACATGGTTTCGAGCCTGCCGGCGTCGGTGCTTGTCTGTCACAACCTGCCCATAGTGCGCGAGGGCCTGCACAGGATGCTTACCGCCACCCCCGGCATCGATGTTGTCGGTGCCGCTGACAACGTCACGCAAGCGATCGTCGCCGCCCGGCAGACGCGGCCGCACGTGGTGCTGACCGGCCTGGCGCTCGGCAGCTCCTCGGGGATCGAGGTGATCGAGCGCCTCGGCCGCGAGGATCTCGACCCGCCGCCGCGCTTCCTGATGTACGCGACGATCGAGGACAATGAACTGCTCACGGCGGTCCTGCGGGCGGGCGTCAGCGCGGTGCTGGCCGACGACGCGAGCCCGGAGGAGATGGTTCTCGCCGTGCGCATCGCCGCCCGCGGGCAGGCGATGCTCGGCCCCGGCGTGGCCGAGCGCATGCTGACCTGGTTTCGCGGGCGCAACGGCGAATCCACGGTGCAACCGACGATGCCCATGTCCGAGCTCGCGGTCCGCTCGCTGACCCCGCGCGAGCGGGAGATCCTGCTGCTCACCGCGAGCGGCATGTCCATTGACGACATAGCACACCAACTTTACATTGGACCGACCACCGTGCGGACCCACATCTATCGACTCCGGACCAAACTGCAGGTGAAGGACCGCGCGCAGCTGGTGTCCCTGGCCTACCAGGCGGGGCTCATGACGCCCGCTTGACCCGTGCCAGGCCGACCTCCCGCCACAGGTCGCCCGGCCGGCCGAGCCGTGCGACCTCGTGGCGGACGCGCAGGTAATACCGCGAGGCGCGCAACTCGTGGGTCATCGCACGCACGCCACACAACTGCATCACCACGCTGATGGTCGCGCTCGCGGTCTCAAAGCTAACGCCTAGCGGGGCGCTTGCCGCGCTTGGGGAGCTCTTGCTGTTCCAGCCGCACAGCCAGGCCGTCGAGCAGGCTCACGAGGCCGAACTCGAAGGCGAGCGCCCGAATGACCGTCGGGTCTTCGCTCTGCATGCGTTGGTAGCCCTCCAGCAGCTCCGGGTAGTTGGCGGCCTCGGCGGCCTTCTCAAACAGCGGTCCCATCTCCGCCACGACCGCGCGCGGGTCGCCACCGGACTGGGCGAGCATGCGTTGCCATGAGACCTCGGACAGGGCCCACCCCAGGACGTACACCGTCACCGACGAGGCGGCGTAATCGACGTTGTAGCCGGCGAAGCCCGCGTCGCGCAGCGCGCCCGTGAGGTGGCTCATGGCCCGCAGCGCGTTGGGGCCGATGGCCGGCCGCGACCCCACCAAGGGCACGGCCCACAGGTGCCGGGCAAGCGTGTCGCGCATCGAGTAGGCGAACCGCTGCACGACATCGCGCCAGCGCAGTCCCTCCTCGTCCAGGGGCACCTTCAGCTCGCCGTAGACCTCGTCGAGCACCAGGTCGAGCAGCTCGTCCTTGTTGGCGACATGCCAGTAGAGGCTGGTGGCACCCGACTTCAGCCGGGCGGCCAGGCGCCGCATGCTCAGCGCGTCCGCGCCCTCCCCGTCGAGCAGGGCGATCGCCTCCCGCACGATCTGCTCCCGGCCCAGCGTCGGGGCCTTGGCCTGCCGTTTCTCCCGGGTCCACACCGAGCCCGCCATCTTCTGCATCACACGAGCATAAACCCTCTCGCACACTGTGCGAGGATGTCGTACAGTGTGCGAATGCAATCGCACACTGTACGAGAAGAGGTCCCGGTCCGGGACCCCAGGCGCTGGTGGATCCTGGCCGTGCTCTGCCTCAGCCTGCTGGTCCTGGTCGTCGACAACACCGTGCTCAACCTCGCGATCCCGGCGCTCATGACCGACCTCGGCGCCACGCCGTCGGACATCCAGTGGGTTCTCGACGCGTACATCCTGGTCTTCGCTGGTTTGCTGCTGACCTCGGGCGCGCTGTCCGACCGCTATGGGCGGCGGCGCATGCTGCTCATCGGGTTGGCCCTGTTCGGCGGGGCGTCGCTGCTCGCGCTTGTGGTGCAGGAGCCGTGGCACCTGATCGCCGTGCGGGCGCTCATGGGCGTCGGCGGCGCGCTGCTCATGCCCAGCACGCTGTCCATCCTGATCACCGTCTTCGCCGAGGACGAGCGGCGCAAGGCATTCGCCGCGTGGAGCGCGGTCGCGATGGTCGGCGTGATCGCCGGGCCCACCGTCGGCGGTTTCCTGCTCGACCAATACTGGTGGGGGTCGATCTTCCTGGCCAACGTGCCGATCGCGATCGTGGCGATCATCGCGGCGCTGCTGCTCATGCCGGAGTCGAAGGGCCCGGCGCGGGCGATCGACCCACTCGGCGCGGTGCTGTCGACCGTCGGCATGAGCGCCCTCGTCTACGCGATCATCGCCGGGCCGGTCGACGGCTGGTCCGAGCCGCGCGTGCTGATCGCCGTCGGCTTGGCAGTGGTCGGCCTGATCGCCTTCATCGTCTGGGAGCGGCGGACCGAGCATCCGATGCTGCCGCTGGGGTTGTTCCGCGACCGCCGGTTCAGCGGCGCCAGTTTTTCCATTGTTCTGCTTTCTTTCGGTACCGGTGCGCTGCTGCTCATGCTCACGCAATACCTCCAGTTGGTGCAGGGCTACACGCCCATCAAGGCGGGCCTGGCACTGCTGCCCTACGCCGTCGCGGCCGCACTGTTCAACGCGGTCGGCGCCGGGCTGGGCCAGCGGGTCAGCAACCGCCTGCTGATCGCGGTCGGTCTGGTGGTCATCGCGGCCGGATTCTGCGTCATCGCGTTCCTCGACGCGGACAGCAGCTACGGCACGCTCATTGCCGGGCTGCTCATCATGGGAGTCGGCGGCGGGTTGGCCGGACCGGCGGCCTACACCACATTGCTGGGCGCGGTGCCGCCACAGCACGCCGGGGTCGGGTCGGCGCTCAACGACACCGTGCAGCAGGTCGGCATGGCCCTGTCGGTGGCGGTGCTGGGCAGCGTTCTGGCGTCCGTCTACACCGGACGGATGCCAGAGTCGGCGCCCGACGCGGCGCGCGAGTCGATCGCCGGTGCGGTCGCACTGGGCGACCCGGGCATCATCGCGGCGGCCCGCGAAGCGTTCGTCACCGCAATGGCCCTCGGCTCGTGGATCGCCGTCGCCTTCTCACTGGCGGCAGTGGCGCTCGCGCTCATCATGCTGCCCCGCACCAAACCGGCCGCACCCGCAGCACCCACAGCCGACCCCACACCGGAACTCGCCAAAACCACCACCCACTAACCCCTTTCCGGTCGAGCCGCGCTACCCAAGTGCCAGCGTGACCGGCCGGTGGCATCATTGCCCGATGGAAATCCTGCCTGGCGAGGGCGTGGCATCGGCAAAGGTGGGCCACAGCCGGGACGAGGTCGAGCATCGCCTAGGTGCGCCTATACATCCCGGCCGCTCACGCAGAGCGGTCTACGACACCGTTCCCCAACTTGTGCTGACCTATACAGAGGACGACACGGTCGAAATCGTGGAGCTCGGCTATTGCGGTAACGGTGGTGAGGAGGTTTTCTTCGACGATGTTCAGCTGACCTACCGGTTCCTCGACGACGTCGTGGCTGACCTGGCTGCGAAAGGCTACCGCTACGAGCCGATCGACATCGGATATCGGTTCGAGCCAGGCTTCGCGATCTGGTCGATGGGATCAAGGTGGGCCAGGGACTTGGACCCTGACGCGACGGAGGATGATCCCCGTCGGGTCTGTGAAGGTGTATCCGTTGCACCGTACGACTACTTCCGGCCGCCGACCGAAGAGGAGATCGAGGCGTACATCCGCAAACTTCGGTGAGTCCTTGTAGCCTCTTCGCCCCGGCGGTGGAAAAGCCGGATGAGATCACCGGTGTCGGCGTACGCTCCGCGCAGGAGATCATCGCCGAGATCGGTGGGACGTGAGGTGGGACCGGGGCGAAAACCCCGGCCCCACAATGGTTTTCAGAAGCGGGCTCCCACGTTGGCGTTGTTGCTGGGGCGCAGGAACGTGGTTGACGGGATCGAGCCGTCGGCGTTGCGTGGCCCGGTGATGACACTGGGATCAGTGCTCTGCAACGACCAGCTGCCGCCCAGATCCCACGAGTTGCCCGAGCCGCTGGAGTTCGAACCGTAGGAGTGGGTGGTGCCGTTGGCCACGGCGAGGTTGCCGGTCAGCGTGCTGTCGGAGCGGTCGAAGTCGAACCCGGTCCCGGGGTTGTCCCACGCGGTGCACCGCTCGATGCGGTGTTGGCCCGGGTTGTTGTTGTCGATGAACCCACTGACCGCGTTGTCCCATGCCATGCTGTTGCGCACCGTGATGTTGGCCGCCACACCGTTGCCACCGAGCTTGAACCCGTTGCCGTCGCCCGTGAAGTTGGGGATGTTCCACCGGTTGAACCCGTTGCCCCACGCCAGGCTGTTCTCCACCAGGATGGGCGATTGGAACATCCAGAAGTCCAGGCCGTCGTCGGAGTTGTTCCACAGGCGGGCTCCGCGCACGACGTTTCCGGTACCAGATCCCTCTTTGATGGCAAGGCCGTCGGCCGACTCGCCGTTGTTGCGGGGGTCGCGGTTGCCGTAACTGTCGAGGTTGACAATGGTGTTGTTGCTCGACGTCAGGAACAGGTGGAACCCCGACTCATAGTTGTCCCGGGTCACCAGCCCCTCATAGTAGTTGTTGCTGGAGTCCAGGCCGAAGACGCCATAGGGGCCGTGGATGATTTCCAGTCCGATGATGCGCCACCAGTCACCCTCGATGTGGATCGCGCCACGCTCCGGGCGGGGGATGGTCGAGCCGACGGCGCCGGGGGTGTAGGGCATGTTTTCGCCGTCGAGGATGACCCGCTCGTTGTTGTAGTTGCGCATCGTGATCGGCTGCGACGACGTGCCGTTCTTGAGGATCTGAATGTTGGTGGACGGGGCGTAGGTGCCACCGCGGATGTAGATGGTGTGTCCGGGCTGGGCCAGATCGACCGCCCGCTGGATGGTCCGAAGTGGAGCGGCAAGCGTGCCCGCGTTGCTGTCGTTGCCGTTGGTCGCCACGTAGACAGCGTTGCCCGCCGGAGTCGATGGACTGACGCTTGGCGACACGCTCGGCGACACGCTCGGCGAAGGCTGCGCTCCGTCGTTGACCGCGACGTCGTCGAAACGGGCGCTGGCGTAGAACGTGGCCACGCCCACCTGCCCGCTGGCGAATTGCGTGTCCGTCGCGGTCAGAGCGGTTCCGCCGTTGACCATGCCGCGCAGCGTGCTGCCCGAGACTTCGAGGCTCAGCGTGTGCCATGTGTTGAGCGAGAACGTGACGCCGGCCGAGGCCAGCGTGGTCGCCGAGCCACCGACGAGCTTCTTCAGCTCGACCGTGTTGTTGCTGCGCAGCGCGAGATAGTAGTAGCTCGTGGACGACTGGACCCGGGCGAGCACCGCCACGAACCGGTTGCTGCCGTTGATCGCGGTCGGCTTGACCCGCGCGGTCACCGTGTAGTTGGTCCAGGTGGCCGAGCCGGCGCGGGCACGCGCGTCCGAGCTCGTGCCGCCCTGCTGATAGACGGGTGTGCCGTCGGCGACCACCGACCACGACCCGCCCGATGTCGTCCAGCCGCCGGCGTTGCCATCGTTGAAGTCATCACTGAACAGCGTCGCCGCCGCAGCCGTGGTCGACAGTCCAATCACGACCATCGCCGCCGCGGCCAGGGAGCCCGCGGCGGCCGCCACGAGCCCCTTGCGCCCGGTTGGCTTTCCCATGACCGTTAGCCTCTCCGTATCGGCATACTTGATTGGCCCTCAGCCTAGGGAAAGCGCTTTCCTAAGTTCAATAGCCTGCGTTTGCAGGTTTGTTGCAGTGGCCCGGCTCGTGGCTACCCGGTCTTCTCCGGCATGGCCGACGAGTGGTGGTTGATGATGAGCCACTTGCCGTCGCGCAACTCGTAGACGTACGTGTAGCGCGCCTCAACCTGCTGCTGCTTTCCGTCTTTGGTGAGGGTGAAGACGTACACGCCCGCGTCGACGGCCGTGTTGTCGTCCAGGACATGGATGGTCGACTCTTTGATCGCGCCCTGCGGCTTGCCCTCCAGGAAGTGGATGAAGTAGTCGACAATCTCGTTGCGGTCGGTGCGGACGTTGTTGGAAAGCGTGGGCAGGAGCACCGCGTCCGGCGCGTAGCGGTCGGCCACCCGCTGCGGGTCGCCGGTGGCCAGCGACGCGTTCCATTCGGCGAACAGGTTCGCGATCGTCTCCTTGGTCGGCGTCTGTGATGCACCGGCGGCGGTCGCCGCGTGGTATGCCGTTACACCCGCTGCCTGGCTTGTGCCGCACGCGGCGGCTCCCAGCGCCAGCGCTGCGGCAAGCGCACCGGTGACAACGAATCGTGGTGTCCTTCGCACTCCGAATCCTTTCTCGGCGGGATCTTCAACACCACCAACGATGCGGAGTCGCCATCCAGCAACGGGTCAGCGGACCGGCAAGGGAGTGCAAGGTTATGGCAAGGATTGTCTTTACGTGGCTTGGGGCGTGCGCAGCACGATGCGGACGGTCACGCCGCCGGAGGGTGATTCTTCCAGCGATACGGTACCGCCATCGTCCATCAGGAGCTGTTTGACGATCGCGAGACCCAGCCCCGAGCCCGGCCTGCTTCCGGGCTGCCGCCGCCCGCGCCAGAACCGGTCGAACGCCCGCTCGCGGTCATCCGGACTCCGGGGTGTAGGCGCCTCGTCACCGTGGCGCTGACCCGGCGCCGCCACCCGGGTCATCCGGACTCCGGGGTGTAGGTGCCGAGGAGCCGGCCGTCGGAGCTGGTGACGATGGCAAGGGCGACGCGGCGGCGGCGCATGCGTTCGTTGAGGTCCTTGACTTCCTCGCTGGGCCGCACCGTGCTCACGCCGAACGTCATGGCCTGCTCCGCGGTCAGCTCGCCCGGCTGGTGGTGCAGCGCGTCATGGGTGAGGATGCCCTGCAGGATGTGGTCGTCGGTCACGACACACAACTGCGCCTCGCGACCGAGCCTTTCCCGCAGCGCCGCGAGGGTCGTGTCGGTGGGGCAGGTGGGCACGTCGCGGTCGAGATGGTTGCCGACCAGATCGGCGTTGCCGTCAAACGGGAGACCGAAGGACAGCCAGTCCATCTTCCCGCCCGCGTAATCGTAGACCTGGCGCAAGCCGAGCCGCTGCAGCCGGACCGCCGCACGCGGGCTCATGTCGCACTCCGTGTTGTTGCAGTACGTGATCACGGGCCGCTGTGTGTCCAGGGCTGCCGCACTGTCCGCGTCGAGCTCCTTGAGGTGCAGGTGGACTGCGCCGGGCAGGTGCGCCCACTCGTACTCCGGGCGCGGCAGCACCTCCACCAGCTGGGCCCGGTGCGACGCGATCAGCTGCAACACCGCGGCACGCTCCACGATCTCGACCATGTCCGGGACTTTCCCGCCTCGGGGCGGGAGAAAACGCGGGTGCCCGATAATGCTTTCGTAAGGACGTCAATGCTTGCCTGCCTACCGGCGCGGGAGTTGAATCGGCTGGTGAACACTTCATCCACGAAGCTGGATCGCGCGCTGCTGGCCGTGGTCCGCGTGGGGCTCGGGTTCCTGTGGCTGGGGGGTGCCGGCTGGAAGGTGCCGCCGGAGTTCGCCGACCTGCGCCACTGGACGGGCTTCGCGGTGCAGTTTCCGGTCCTCCCCCCTTACACGTGGTTGGTGGAGCACGTGGTGTTGCCCAACTTCGCGTTCTTCGGCTGGGCCGTGCTGTTCCTTGAGGCTTCGCTGGGCGGCTTCCTCCTGGTCGGCCTCGGCACGCGATTCTGGGCGGTGCTCGGGATGGCCCAGACATTGGCCATCATCTTTTCGGCGCTGCGGGCTCCGCACGAGTGGCCCTGGTCGTACTTCCTGATGTTCATGGCGCACCTGGCCGTTTTCGCCACGGCGGCCGGGCGCTATGCCGGAGTCGACGGCGTGTTGCGGCCCGCGTGGCAACGGTCCCGCTCGTGGCCGGCCCGGACCCTGGTGAGGGTGTCATGAGCGAGGGCTTGCCCGAGCGAATCGAGGGGCATGCGCCGCGGAGCGCAGCGGAGGGACGCCACAGTAGCGAGGGCTTGCCCGACATGAGCGCGCGGACCGCGGCCGACCGGGCCGCCGTGTGGCTGGGCGTCGCCTCGCCGGCGAGCCTGATTTTCCTTGTCCTCAAGCGGGAACTGCACTTCGTGCTGATCCCTCAGGCGGGCATCGCCGTTGCCATCGTGCTCGGCCTGCTGGCGATCGCCGGCGGCTGGCTACGTGTGCGGGCGGTGGTGCTCCTGGCGGGAGCCGGGTTCCTCGCGGCTGCCATCGCGCAAGTCGTGTTGCAAACCAACGGCTCCTCGCTCGCCACCAACAGCAACGGCTCCACGTTCGGGCTGTGGCTGGGGCTCGGCTTCGGCCTGCTGGCAGTCGCCCTCACCCGCGCGGACCCGACGCCCTGACCCACCACACGAAGCGCCCGGCTCGCCGGCCTCGATCAGCGGCCATCGGAGGTTCGCGGCTGAGCCGTTCCCTGCCACCACAGGGTGACCAGCTCGCGTCCGGATGAGCCGAGGTCGGGTGGGGTGTGCTCGCTGATTGCGTCGCGGCGCAGCGCGGCCGCGACATCGCCCGCGCGGTGCGGCGGCAGGCAGAGGCGGCGGCGGGTGACATCGACGAGCGTTTCAAAGCTCGCATACTCGGCCATCGGCGTGCGGGTCCACCGTTCGGATTCCACGTCGAGGCCGAGCGCCCGCAGCGCCGCGATGGCGTCCTCGGCCGTGGGGCCTTCCGGCCGGATGATGCCATGGAATTCTTTCCAGTACCGGTTCAGCTCCGCCAACGGATGGCGCACCGTGATCTCGGCGATGACGACCCGGCGCGCATGCGAGGTCAGCGCCGCCACAAACGGCTCCAGCTCGGCGACGTTGTAGAGCACGTGATGGCACAGCACCACGTCCGCCGGCTCGACCTCGCCCGCGACGTCGGGCCACCTGCCGCACACCAGCCGCGCCTGCACACCCAACGGCGCGGCACGCTTGCGCAGATCGTCGAGCAGTGGCCGATGCGAGTCCACGGCGGTCAGGCCGGTCAGCAACCGCGCGAGCGGCAGGCTGGCCGCCCCGGCCCCGGCCCCGATGTCGAGCACGGTGCCGCCGTCGCCGAGCGCCTGCACGGCCAGCCGATGCGACGCGCCTTCCGGATGCGCGATGTAGCGCTCGGCCCGCCGCGCGAACACCTCGTCGGGCAACACCCACGGCGACTCGTCCACCGCCAACAGGATCGACTCCGGGATGCGCCAGGCGGCCAGGTCGTCCGCCCACGCACGCAAAACGTTCATGAGGTCGCTCCCAATCTGCGGCGCACCGCGCGCGAGGCTCGATCGACAACCAGGATGATGGCGAGTATCGCAAGGATCAGCGTGGACAGTTCGTCGTACCGGAAAAGTTTGAGTGAGATGGCGAGCTCCTGCCCGATCCCACCGGCGCCGACGAAGCCCAGCACGGTCGAGGTGCGCAGATTGCACTCCCACTGATAGAGCAGCAGCGAGGCCAGTCCCGGCGCGGCCTGCGGGACGACGGCCAGCATGGCGGTGGCCGGGCGGCCCGCGCCGGTCAGCCGCAGCGCCTCGACCGGGCCGGGGTCCACCGCCTCCATCTGCTCGGCGCACAGCTTGGCCAACAGTCCCGCGCCGTGCACGGCCAATGCCATCGCACCGGCCGCCGCTCCCGGGCCGACCGTTGCCACGAACAGCAACGCCCACAACAGGTCTGGCACACCGCGCAGCATCGCCGCGACGACACGCGCCGCGGAGCGCAGCGGGCGCGGCGCCTGCACGTTGCCCGCGATCAGAAACGCCAGCGGCAGCCCGAGCAGAGCGGCAAACAGCAGGCCGGTCAACGAGATCTGCACCGTCTCGACCACCGCCGCGGCCACGTCGCCCAGGAACTCCCGCGAGAGGTCCGGCGACAGGAAGCCCTCGATCAGCGCGGCGGCCCCCTGCCTGCCCTGCACGAGCGCGGCGACGCTCACCCCGCTGCCGCTCACCGCCCATCCGAGGACGACAGCCAGCGCGGCCGTCCCGACCCACCGCGAAGTCGTCGTCACGTGTAAATCTCCGCGCCGATGGTGGCACCGTCATGGGCCAGGCGCCCGTCGCGCAGCGCCAGGATGCGGGGGAACCGGCCCGCCACCGCCAGGTCGTGCGTCGCGACGATGACCGTCACCGAGCCGGGCAGCGCGCACAGCGCGTCCACGGCCGCCGCCGCGTTGACCGGGTCGAGCCCGCTGGTCGGCTCGTCGGCGAGGATCAGGCGCGGGCCGGGCAGCAGCGCACGGATGAGCGCGACCCGCTGCCGCTGCCCTCCGGACAGCTCACGCACCGGGGCGCTCAGTGACTCGGCGACGCCGTGGCGTTCGGCGAGCGTGCCGAGCCGGACGGCGTAACGACTCGGCACGCGTCCACACAGGACGGTCAACCAATCGCGCACCGTCCACTCTGGACTGCTACCCATAAAAGCATTTGTCCGGGCAGTCAGACCCGGCACCAGATCGCCGCCCTGCCGGATGACACCGGTGGCGCGGCGCACGGCCCGGCGCTGCGCCGCGGAATACGGGTCCATCCCGCCCACCCGCACGGACCCGGTGGCGCAGACCGCGCCCAGCAGCGCACGCAGCAATGTGGACTTGCCCGCGCCGGACGGCCCGAGCAGCGCGACGTGCTCCCCCGCGGCGATCCGCAGGCTCAGCCCGTCGACCGCGCGCAACCGGCGGTGCGCGAAGTCGACCGTCAGATCACTGGTGTGGATGTCCACTCGTTCAGCCGTTCGTGGTGAGCAGGCCGAGATCCGTGGCGGCGCGCCGGATCGGTTCGTAGTCGGCAGGGGTGACCGCCGTGTATCCCTTGGCCCGCATCAGATCGAGCAGCACCGTGTCCTGAATGGACACGAACGCGTCGGCGAGCGCGGCCCGCGCCGGTTCACCGAGGGCCGCGCGCATCACCCACGGATAGCCCTGGACGCGGCGCTCGGCGATGACGCGCAACCTGCCGGCCGGCACCTTGCCCTCCTTCTCCAGGCGGCGCAGGATCCGAAGCTCGATGCCGCCCGCGTCCGCCTGCCCGCTCAGCACCGCTTGCGCGGTCGCGTCGTGGCCGCCGGTGAAGCTGACCCTGCGCAGTGGCGGGCATTCGTCGACCTTGCGCGGCGAGCATTTCGCCCCCGCGTCCGCGAGCATGAGGCGCGGATACAGGCTGCCAGAAGTGGAGCTGACGTCGCCGAACGCGAACGACCGTCCGGCTTGGACGATGTCGGCGCGCAGGTCACGATGGGGCACGTCGTCGCGGACCACGATGGCCGACACATACTCCGCCGTGCCCGTCTCGTGGTCGATCTCGGTGACCAGCGGCGTGAGCTTCGCCTGCTGCTCGGCCTGCACATAGGTGAGCCCGCCCAGATAGGCCAGGTCGATCCGCCCACCGGCGAGCGCCGCCACCACGCCCGCGTAGTCGGCCGCGACGAACAGCTCCACCTTGACGCCCAGGCGTTGGCGCAGGTGCTCGGCGAACGGTTCATACTTGGCGCGCTGCTGCTCCGGCGCGATGTTGGGGATCAGGCCGACACGAAGCGTTTCCGGAAGCCCGTTTTCTTCAGAAGCTTTTCCTCCAGTACACGCCGAGGCGAACACGAGCGTCAGGACGATCAAGGACACGAGTCGGCGCACGCCTACAACGGAACCATGCGCGTGCCGGTTCGTGTCTTACGAAACGATGACATCCTTGAGTGCGTCGATGACAACACGAGCACGGGCCGCCTAGCGTGATCGCCGTGACTGCCGTCCGTCTGCTCGCCGCCGCCGACGCCCCGCTGCTGGCTGCTCCGTATTACCGGGGCGGCGACCCGGGCCCGATCGTGCGCTCGCTGGCCCACGTGCCCGAGCTGCTGGAGGCGGCCATGCCGTTCATCGGTGTGGCGCTCGGGCCGTCGGGGATCCCGTGGCGGACCAAGGAGCTGGTGATAGTCCGGGTTTCCGCGCGGGCCGGGTGTCGGTACTGCGTGCAGGCGCACACCGCCGTCGCGCTCGACGCGGGCCTGACGCGCGACGAGATCCTGGCGCTGCGGCTCGCACACGACTTCCGGCAGGTGTTCACCGATCCACGCGAACGCGCGGTGATCGCCTGGTCCGATGCCGCGACATCGTTGACCCCGCCCGACCCGCAGACGCGGGCGGAGGCGGCCGAGCACCTCGCCGAGCACGAACTGGTCGAGTTGACCGTCCTCGCCGGGGCCACGCTGATGCTCAACCGGCTCGCGACGATGCTCGAATTGCCCACGGCGCCAAGCACTCTGGCCCGTCTCAACGAGCTGGCTCTCGCATGAGCGAGATCGCTGAAGCGGTAGCCGGTGGGCGGCTGCCGGGTCGGCTTTGGATGTATGCCAACTACCACTGCAACCTGGCGTGCACCTACTGCCTGACCGAATCTGCGCCGCAGGTGCCGCGCCGCGAACTGGGCCCAACCCGCATGGTCGAGATCGCGCGGGAGGCGTCCGAGCTCGGCTTCACCGACCTCGGCGTCACGGGGGGCGAGCCGTTCCTGCTCATGTGGCTGCCGCAGACGCTGGCCGAGATGGCAACGCATCTGCCCGTGCTGGTGCTGACCAACGGCACACTGTTCAGCCCGAAGCGGCTGGCCCGGCTGGAGCCGATCCGCGGGAGCTCCGTGGCCATGCAGATCTCGCTGGACCGGCCCGATCCCGACGCCAACGACGAGATGCGCGGCGCGGAAAACTTCGCCAAGGTCGTCGACGCCATCCCGCGTTTGGTAGATCTAGGCATTAGGGTACGCATCGCGACCACCGTGGAGTCCATTGAGGACGCTGAGCTGGACCGCCTGTGCGCGCTGCACCGACAGCTGGGCGTGCCCGACGAAGACCACGTCATCCGACCCATCGTGCGCCGCGGCCGGGCCGTGGACTACCGGCTCGGGGTCGACGCCCAGCGCGATGACCTGCCCGCCGAGCTGACCATCACCACCGACGGGGCCTACTGGAGCCCGTTCGGTCCGACCGTCCACAGTGGAGTCGTCGGCACCGACCTGCTGATCACGCGCACCACGAGCCCGCTGAGCGTGCCCGCCAACGCCCTGCTGCGATTGGTCGAGGCCCGGCCACCGGGCGACGACATGACGCTCAATATCCGTTGAGCGTGAAGCCATCGGTGCCCGGTCGGGTACCCTTAAAAAAAACCGGCGACGGACCGGAAGGCCGACATGTAGCATGCTTGGCCATGGAGTGTTTTGCCGCTTGGCGGGTTCGTCCCTGAGGGAGTTCATCGGACCATCCACCCCTCAGGACGAAAGGCACACTCCCATGTTCATCCGTTCCTTCGTTCAGCCTGACCTCCCACGGCTGGTCGAGCTGACCATCGAGACCTTCGGACCGTTCTACGAGCAGTCGTTCCGGCGCATCGTTGGCGAGGCCGTTTTCGCCAACCAGCACGGCAACTGGCGCGACGACTACCGCACGCAAGTGCCGCAGCTGCACGACCCGAGCCAGCACAGGCAGGTCGCGGTCGCGCAGGTCGACGAGATCATCGTCGGTTATGTGGCGTGGAGCGTCGATCCGGCGCGCAAAAACGCCACCATCGTGATGCTGGCGACGTCAGCCGACCATCGCAGACACGGACTCGGCACGGCGCTTTGCGAACACGCCTTCGCGCACATGCGATCGCTTGGCGCCGAGGTGGTCGAGATCGGCACCGGCGGCGACCCGTTCCATGCACCCGCGAGGGCCTTGTACGAAAGCCTCGGGTGCACCCTGTTCCCGGTCGCGCACTATTTCCGCCAGCTCTGACGCACGCGCGCAAGGACCGTTGAGCAGCTCCGGCTGCCAAACGGTCCTTGCATTCATCGATTGATTCTGACATGCTGTCGGTCGGAAAGCGCTTTCCTAGCTGGTGTACCGGGCAGCGCCAGCGTTGTCCACGCGTGTGATAAGCCGGGCGGCGCGGTCGGCGGGTCGCACGTCCCGTTTCGTCGTGTGACGAGCTAGCCCCTTCGGAGACGAAGATGCGCTTCAAAACTGTTTTCGCGTGTGTCGGTCTGTTGACCGGTGCCGTGGTGGTGTTGTCTCAGCCCGCCGCGCATGCCGCGCCCGTCCGGTATGAGGCAGAGAATTCCCCGGCGGTGTGCACGGGCACGATCGATTCGAACTGGGCCGGGTTTTCCGGGTCCGGGTTTTGCAACGGCAACAACGCGGTCGGTGCCTACCTGCAGTTCACCGTGAACGCTTCGGCTGCGGGCACCGCCACGTTGGGGGTGCGGTTCGCCAATGGCACCACGACCGCCCGGCCGGCGGGTTTGGTCGTCAACGGGTCCACGGTTCAGACGCCGTCGTTTGAGGGCACCGCAGCGTGGAACACGTGGGTTACCAAGACCCTGTCGGTGTCTGTGAACGCGGGCAGCAACACGATCCGGCTCAACCCGACCACCGCCAACGGGCTGCCCAATGTGGACTGGCTGGATTTCGAGGTCGGTGGCGGTAATCCGCAACCGCCCGGTGGGATCGTCGGCTGGGCCACACAGGGTGGCGGCACGACCGGTGGTGCGGGCGGCCCGACGGTGACGGTCACCAACTGGAACGACTTCCGCACTCAGGCGCAGGCCTCCGGTGCCCGCACGATTCTGGTCAGCGGCATGCTGTCCGGTTCGGGCACGGTGGAGATCAGCGCCAACAAGACAATTCGCGGTGTCGGCGCCAGTTCGGGGGTTTCCGGGACCACGTTGAACATCGAGGACATGCGTCCGGCGAATGTGATCATTCAGAACATGAACATTCGTGGGGTGCGGGGTACTGATGCGATCCAGATCGAGAACGCCACGCACATCTGGATCGATCACAACACGATGTCCTCGACGATCGAGAGTGATCCGGACTTTTATGACGGGATGCTGGACTGCACGCATGCCTGTGATTATGTGACGGTGTCGTGGAACATCATCCGTAATCACTGGAAGACGTCGCTGGTGGGGCATTCGGACAGCAATTCTGGTGAGGATCGGGGTCATCTGCGGATCACGTATCATCACAACTGGTTTGACCGGACGTTTGAGCGTAGTCCGCGGGTGCGGTTCGGTGAGACGGTGCACGTGTACAACAATTTTTACTCGAACGTGAACAACAACTCGGCTTCGTATGCGATCGCGTCGACGATGGATGCGGGTTTGCTGGTTGAGGGCAATGTGTTCGAAAACGTGCAGCAGGCGTGCTGGTCGGCAAGTGGCTACGCCGATTCTGATCCGGGTCGGTTGGTGGCGCGTAACAATTCGCTGACCAATTCCGGTCCGTGTGAGACCAACGGCTCGGTGGCAGCCGTGCCGTACAGCTACACGGCCGAAAACGTCGCCACTGTCAAGGGATCCGTCACCGCCAACGCGGGCGCGGGCAAACTCTAGACACGACACCACACGCGGCGGCCGGCCTCCATCCGGTCGCCGCGCGAAAGCAGCCCCCACCCGGGTGCGACTTGCCCCGGCAAGACGCACACCAACCACCCCCGCCGGCATCTCGGCGCAGCGGCCATGCGGGACGGCCGGTGCGAGGCACCATGCGAGGTAGCACCATCCACTTCGGACGGCATGGGGGGTCGGGTGGCCATGCGGGCGCGCTTTTGGGATGATCTCCGCGTTGGGTGACGGTGGAAGGGACCAGCACGATGGACGTGGAGCGCACAGATCTTCCCGGAATTGGGCTGCGGCACGAGTTTCGCACGACTCGCGGCCAGCACGCGGCAGTGATCTCGCATCACACCGGCCGTCGCGATGTGGTGGTCTATGACCGCAACGATCCCGACACCGCGCTCGCGATTTTGACCCTGACCCCGGACGAGGCCAACGGCCTGGCGGAGTTGTTGGGTACCGCCCGGTTGGTGGAACGGTTGGCACAGCTGAACAAGCAGGCCACCGGGCTGGTGACGTCACAGACCCCGATCGCCACGGACTCGGTCTACGACGGGCAGACACTCGGCGACACCCAGGCGCGCACCCGCACGGGCGCGTCCATCGTGGCGGTGGTGCGCGGCAGTGAGGTGATCGCGTCCCCACGGCCGGACTTCCGGTTCCGCGGGGGCGACATCGTCGTGGTGGTCGGGACCGAGGAAGGGACCGCTGCGGTGGCCCAGATCCTGGCCCACGGTTAGCCGGGACAGCGGGCATGCACAGCGCCATTGTCCTGATTGAAATCGGCGCCATCGTCCTCGGCCTGGGACTGTTGGGCGCGCTTTCGGTGCGGTGGAGCATCTCCCCGATCCCGCTGTATCTTCTGGCCGGTTTGGCGTTCGGCAAGGGTGGCGTCCTCCCGTTGGCCACGAGCGAGGAGTTCACCGCGACCGGTGCCGAGATCGGCGTGATCCTGCTGCTGTTCACCCTGGGACTGGAATACACCGCGCCGGAACTGGTGGGCACGCTGCGCAACAACGCCCCGGCGGGCCTGGTCGATCTCGTGCTCAACGCGGCGCCGGGGGTCGCGGTCGCGCTGCTGCTCGGGTGGGGACCGGTCGCGGCTGTCGCACTCGGCGGCATCACCTATGTCACGTCCTCCGGCATCGCCGCCAAGGTCATGGCCGACCTCGGCTGGGTCGGCAACCGCGAGGTGCCGGTGGTGCTGTCGCTGCTGGTGTTCGAAGACCTCACCATGGCCATCTATCTGCCGATTCTCACCGCGCTACTCGCCGGGGCGGGTCTGCTGGCGGGGTCGATCACCCTGGCGATCGCGGCGGCCACGATCACCGTCATCCTCGTCATCGCGTTGCGGTTCGGCGGGCTCGTGGAGCGTCTTGTCGCCTCGCCCAGCGAGGAGGTGCTGCTGCTCAAGGTGCTCGGGCTGACCCTGCTCGTGGCCGGTGTGGCGCAGTACCTGCAGGTGTCGGCGGCCGTGGGCGCCTTCCTGGTGGGGATAGCGCTGTCCGGCCCGCTCGCGCACACCGCCCGCCAACTGCTCACCCCGCTGCGGGACCTGTTCGCCGCGGTGTTCTTCGTCTTCTTCGGGCTGCACACGGACCCGACGCTGCTGCCACCGGTGGCGTGGATCGCCGCGCTCATGGCCCTGGCGGGGATCGCCACGAAGCTGGCCACCGGCTGGTGGGCCGCCCGCCGCGCCGGGATCGGCACCGCGGGGCGCCTTCGCGCCGGGGCGGCGCTGATGCCGCGGGGCGAGTTCAACATCGTCATCGCCGGGCTGGCCGTTGCGGCGGGCATCAACCCTCAGCTGGGGCCGCTGGCCGCCGCGTATGTGCTGATCCTCGCCGTGTTCGGCCCGATCGCGGCGCGCGGTATCGAACCTCTGGCGCGCTGGAACGCCGCACGCAGGCGCCGCCGCCTGACGGTGACGCCGGAACCGACTGCGGACTGACGCCAGTACCCCCTAGGGGTATGATCGGGGTCACGCGCCGGGTGGTTGATACCCGAGGGGGGTAGGGGTAGATTCATGGGTAGGACGAATGGGGGTGCTGATAATGGACAAGAAGGCTGACAGTCTGGCCCGGCTGCGCCGGGTGGAGGGGCAGATGCGCGGCCTGCAGCGGATGGTCAAGGCGGACGCATACTGCATTGATGTGTTGACGCAGGTGTCCGCGGCGACCAAGGCGTTGCAGTCGTTCGCGCTGGAGTTGCTGCACGAGCACATGGCCACGTGCGTCGTCGACGCCGCGGTCAAGGGCGGCCCCGAAGCCGACGCAAAGGTGAAGGAAGCCTCCGACGCCATCGCCCGCCTCGTCCGATCCTGACAAACACTGACACCAGAGGAGCTTTCGCCATGACCATTCAGACCTACACCGTTTCCGGCATGACCTGCGGCCACTGCGTCAACTCCGTCAGCTCGGAGATCGGCAAGCTGCCCGGCGTGCGGGACGTCAAGGTCGACCTGGCGTCGGGTGCGGTGACCGTGCAGTCGGAGCAGCCGCTCGACGACACGGCCGTGGCCGCGGCCGTCGATGAGGCGGGATATGAGGTGGTGAGGGCGTGAAGACACCAGCGCAGCTAGGGTTGTTCGGGTTCGGCCTGGTGGCGGTGTTCGCGGTGGCTTGGGGAGCCGGCACTCTCGCCGGCCCCATCGCCGCCCCGTCCGAGGGTGATGCCGCGCACGGGGGCGGGCATGAGGAGCCCGCCGGCAGTCCGGTGAAGATCCCCGGCGGGTTGCAGGTCGCGCAGGATGGTTACCGGCTTGAGCTCACCACACCGACCCTGTCGACGGTGGACGCGCAGCCGTTCACGTTCAAGGTGATCGGGCCGGACGGCAAGCCCGTGACGGCCTATACCACCGCGCATGAGAAGGACCTGCATTTGATTGTGGTGCGCCGTGACCTGTCCGGGTTCCAGCATGTGCACCCGGCGCTCGGGCCCGACGGGCTGTGGTCGGTGCCGCTGAAGGTGGCCGAGCCGGGCGTTTATCGGGTGTTCGCCGACTTCGTGCCGGCGGGCCGGGCCGAGGGCCTGATCCTGGGCGCGGACGTCAATGTGCCGGGTGACTTCCGGCCGCGGGCCGTGCCGGTCGGTGTGGTCGACGACTACACCGTCACGCTGGAGGGCGACCTCGTCCCGGGCACGTCGTCGAAGCTCACGCTGACCGTGTCCAAGGGCGGCAAGCCGGTCACCGATCTGCAGCCTTATTTGGGTGCGTTCGGTCACCTGGTCGCGTTGCGCCACGGTGATCTGGCCTATCTGCACGTGCACCCCGACGAAGGCACCAAGGCCGGGCCGCAGATCGTGTTCTACGCCGAGGTTCCCAGCGCCGGCACCTACGGGCTGTATCTGGACTTCCAGCACGAGGGCACGGTGCGCACGGTGTCGTTCACCGCGACCACCGCGGGTGTCGTGACTCCTCCAACCCCAACCCCTACACCGAGCAAGGACGGGCACGGACATGGTCACTAAAATCGCCGCGCAGCAGATCGAGCTGGCGATCGGCGGGATGACCTGTGCCTCGTGCGCCGCACGGATCGAGAAGAAACTCAACCGGCTCGACGGTGTGACGGCGACGGTCAACTACGCCACCGAAAAGGCGCACATCACCTTCCCCGACACGGTGACACCACAGGAGCTGGTGTCCACTGTGGAGGCGACCGGCTACACGGCGGCGCTTCCGTCCACTGTGGAGGAGGCGGCCGAGGTCGATGAGCTCAAGCCGTTGCGTGACCGGCTGATCACCTCGATGGTGTTGTCGGTGCCGGTCATTGCGCTGGCGATGATTCCGGCGCTGCAGTTCACCTTCTGGCAGTGGCTCTCGCTGGCTCTGGCCGCACCGGTCGTGGTCTATGCCGGCTGGCCGTTCCACCGGGCGGCCTGGGCAAACCTGCGGCATGGCGCCGCGACCATGGACACTTTGATTTCTGTCGGTACCCTGGCGGCGTTCGGCTGGTCAGTCTATGCCCTGTTTTTTGGTACCGCGGGCGAACCCGGCATGACGCACCCGTTCAGTTTCGCGATCGAGCGGGGCTCCGGCGCGGGCAACATCTACCTCGAGGTCGCGGCCGGGGTCACGATGTTCATTCTTGCCGGACGCTTCTTCGAGGCGCGGTCCAAGCGGCGGGCCGGTGCCGCTCTGCGCGCGCTGCTCGAACTCGGCGCCAAGGACGTGGCCGTGCTGCGCGGCGGTGTGGAGACGCGCATCCCGATCGACCGGCTGGTCGTGGGCGACCGGTTCGTGGCCCGGCCCGGGGAGAAGATCGCCACCGACGGCGTCATCGTCGACGGCGTGTCCACGGTGGACAACTCGATGGTGACCGGCGAATCGGTGCCCGTCGACGTGCAGCCCGGTGATCGGGTGGTCGGCGCGACGGTCAACGTCAGCGGCCGCCTCGTGATCGCGGCGCAGCGGGTCGGCGCCGACACCCAACTCGCCCAGATGGCCAAGCTCGTGGAGCAGGCCCAGACCGGCAAAGCGGCGGTGCAGCGGCTGGCCGACCGGGTGTCGGCGGTGTTCGTGCCCATCGTCATCGCGCTCGCCGTGGCCACGCTTGGCTTCTGGCTCGGCACGGGCGGAGGTCTGACGGCGGCATTCACCGCGGCCGTGGCCGTGCTGATCATCGCCTGCCCCTGCGCGCTAGGGCTGGCCACGCCGACCGCGTTGCTGGTCGGCACCGGACGCGGCGCGCAGCTGGGCATCCTGATCAAAGGTCCGGAGGTGCTGGAGTCCACCAGGACGGTCGACACCATCGTGCTGGACAAGACCGGCACGGTCACCACCGGGCACATGACCCTGCTCGATGCCGTCATCGCGGAAGGCGAGGACCACGACGAGGTGCTGCACGTGGCCGGGGCACTGGAGTCCGCGTCCGAACACCCGATTGCCAAGGCCATCGCGGCGGCTGCGGCTTCCACCGGTACCGTCGACAAGTTTTTGAACGTAGAAGGATTGGGTGTCAGCGGGACCGTCGGCGACAAGAAGGCGTTGGCCGGGCGTGCGGCTTTGATGGCCGAGCACGGCCTGGACATGCCCGCCCAGCTGGAGTCGGCGCGCCAGGAAGCGCAGGCCAAGGGGCACACGGCGGTCCTGGTCGGCTGGGACGGCCGGGTGCGGGCGGTGCTGGCTGTCGCTGATGCCGTCAAGCCCACCAGCAAGGCGGCCGTCGCCGCGCTGCGTGGACTGGGGTTGACGCCGGTCCTGCTCACGGGCGACAACACCACCGTGGCCCACACGATCGCGGCCGAGGTCGGCATCGACCAGGTGATCGCCGAGGTGCTGCCGCAGGACAAGGTGGAGGTGGTGAAACGTCTTCAGGCGCAGGGCAAAGTCGTGGCGATGGTCGGCGACGGGGTCAACGACGCCGCCGCGCTGGCGCAGGCCGACCTGGGTTTGGCCATGGGCACCGGCACCGACGTGGCCATCGAGGCGTCGGACCTGACGCTGGTGCGCGGTGACCTGATGGCCGCGGTGGATGCGATCCGCCTGTCCCGCAAAACTTTGGGCACCATCAAGGGCAACCTGTTCTGGGCGTTCGCCTACAACGTGGCCGCCCTGCCCCTGGCCGCCATCGGGGTGCTCAACCCCATGATCGCCGGACTCACCATGGCGCTGTCATCGGTGTTCGTGGTCTCCAACAGCCTACGACTACGCCGATTCAAGGCAATCGCGGCGTAACGTTGCTGCCGGGCGCGTCCACAGTGGACGCGCCTGGCCTCACCATCCCGGACATCATCGACCGGGCCGAGCGGGTCCATCACTGATCCTAGGTAGCGCCACGGGCGCGGTCGGAGTCAGTATGGTACGAGCATGAGCCACGCTGACGGTAGGGGAGGCCACATTATGTCGGAGCTGAAACGGTACCGGACAATGGTTTCCGACAACGCACTCTGGGTCGACTTCCCATTCCGCGCCGACGACATCGTGATCAGCCCACCGGCGAAATGCGGCACGAGCTGGATGCAGATGCTGTGCGCCTTGCTGATCTTTGATACGCCGCGGTTTCACCGTCCGCTGACCGAGATCTCACCATGGCTCGACGCCACCACCTACGACTTCACCGCGACGGTCGCCACGCTGGAGGCCCAGAAGCACCGGCGCTTTATCAAGACGCACACCCCGCTGGACGGGTTGCCCATCGTCGAGGGCGTGACCTACATCTGCGTCGGGCGTGACCCCCGCGACGTGGCCATATCGTTCGACCACGCGATGGCCAACGTCGCCCCGGAGGCGATGCAGAAGGCCGCGGCCATGGTCGGCCTCGGTCCCGACGATGCCCCGCCGCCACCACCCGAGGACCCGGTCGAGCGGTTCCGGATCTGGGCCGACGCGGAATTCATCAACGGACCCGATGGCATGGGCGCGACGATGGCCAACATGATCCACCACCTGCAGACCTACTGGGACCGGCGGCACGAGCCACATGTCGTGCTGTTCCACTACCACGAGCTGCTGGCAGACCTGCCCGGTCAGATGCGCCGCCTGGCCGATGCGCTGGGCATCGACGTCACGACCGAGCGCATCGAGCAGCTTGCCGCCGAGGCCGCCTTCGACCGCATGCGGGACCGCGCCGACGAGCTCGCACCCGGCCTCGACAGCAACATCTGGCGCAGCAACCGCGCCTTCTTCCACTCCGGCACCAGCGGGCAGTGGCGAGGGCTGCTCGGTCCCGACGACATCCGTCACTACCAAGACCGCCTGGCCGAGCTCGCCTCGCCCGACCTCATCGACTGGCTCCACACCGGCTCGGCCGGCGGGCCGGACCGCTAGGCACACGGCTGCGGTGAAGGCCGGCGATTCCGCGATGCTGCCACTCCGACGCTCTGGGCGCGCTGCGCCCCGGGATTCCCGCCCCGCTGATCGTCCAGTTAGGACAGCAGCTCAATGCGTGCCGATTTGGGTATCCTCCATCCCAACACGGGTTGACAGGGAGAATAGAAGTGAGTAGCACGATGCAGCGCGAGCGGGCGGCGGCACGGGCCCGGCTGGAGCGTCAGATCGCCGAGAAACTCGAAAAGGCCAAGCGCCGCAGGCAGCGCACGATCATCGCCGGATCGGTGACCGCCGGGCTGGTGCTGATCGGTGCTGTGGTCTGGGCGATCACGGCCAACGGCGGCGAGAAGCCCGCCGACGCGGCGCCGCAGGATCCGGGCTGCGTCTGGACTCCCGACGACACCACGGCCAACCCTGATCTGAAGGATGTGGGAGCCCCGCCGACGGGCAAGGCCCCCGCCAAGGGCACGCAGACCATGACCCTGGACATGAACATCGGCGTGGTCGAGATCGAGGTGGCGACCGCCAAGGCGCCGTGCACCGCGCAGAGCATGACCTACCTGGCGAACAAGAACTTCTTCGACAACACCAAGTGCCACCGCCTCGTGACCGATGGGATCCACGTGCTTCAGTGTGGCGACCCTTCCGCGAAGGGCACGGGCGGCCCGTCCTACAAGTTCGCCGAGGAGAACAAGCCCGACAAGACCGACTACTCGCAAAACTATCCCGAGGGCACGGTGGCGATGGCCAAGGCCCAGGCACCCGGTTCGACCGGCAGCCAGTTCTTCCTGGTCTGGGGCGAGACCCCGCTTCCCGGCGACTACACCATCCTGGGCAAGATAACCAAGGGCCTCGATCTGATCAAGAAGGTCGGCGCCGAAGGCGCCACCGAGGCCGACGCCAACGGCCTCACCGCACCGAAGAGCGAAGTCATCATCAAGAAGCTCACCATCACGCCGCCCCAGTCCTGAGCCGCACCGGAAGGTTTTGAATACGAATACCGGAAGGTGGCCCCGATACCTTCGGGCACCAGCCGGCCAAACGGACACGCCATTGTTGAGGGGGAGGGCGCCGGCCTCGGGATGCGACCACACCATCCCCACATCCCGAGGTCGGCCTTCCCACCGTTGCGGCGCAAGCCGTCCGGTGTGGCGTTGTGCTCGGCGAGGATGTGGGCCGCGGTGCTGGTGCCTTCGGCGGCCACCGACTGATCTTTGCCCGCCTGACGGTTATCGGTTCACTGCCGTGACGGGTTCGAGCACAGCGGCGGTCGAGGGCTGGTGTAGGTGTCGGGCCCAATCCAGCGGGGTGGCGTCGAAGCGTTGGTCGCGCAGGTGAGGGTCCGCGCCCAGTTCCAGCAGCAGACGGGTGAGTGCGGCGTTGCCGTTTCCGGCGCTCTGGTGCAGTGCGGTCTCCCAAGGCTGTTCGACCGGGGCATCGCCGCGCCCGTAGGCGTTGACGTCGAAGCCGAGTTCAGTAAGCAGAGTGACGGTCGCGATGGGCGCCTGGGTCGCGGCCCACACGATGAGCCCGGGGCGGCTGCGGCGGGCTTCGGCCACAGCGTCGGGATGCGCGGCGACGATACGGTCCACTGTGGACCGATCGGCGCGGAACGCCGCGGCGATCAGCTCGCGCACCGGGTCGGGGCCCGGCGGCGCGGCGCCCTGCGCGACAAGGTAGTCCGCGATCCCGGTGTCGCCGTTGAGCAAGGCCAGCTCGACCGGCGTCCGGCCGTCGCCGGGACCCCACGCGGGCCCATCGTCTTCGAACGGCGAGCGGAAGTCGACGCCGTGTTCGGCCAGCAGCCGTACCCGCGCGGCCTGGTGGTGTTCGACGGCCCAGCGCAGCTGGACCCGCAGCATCCGCGCGGGCGTGGCGAGATCGGCGATCCGCCTCTTCCACGGCCCGCCGTCGCCGGCGCCGAGCCCGTAGTCGAACAGCAGCTCCAGGTGGGAGTTGTCCGGGTCGAACATCCGGTTGTAGAGGGTCTGTGCGTCGTTGGGATCGGCGCCCGCGTCAAGCAGCAGCCGGCCCAACGCTTGCCAGTGCGGGTGGTGGGGCTGGCGCCGCGTGCCGAGCTCGCCGTGGCCGAACACCCCGGTCAGCAACGTGAACGGCGATGGCAGGGCGTCGAACAGGTAGCCCTCGTCGGGGTCGGCACCCGCGTCGAGCAGCAGCCGGGCGACCGCCAATACATCCGCGGCGGGCACGGCCAGGTCGAATCGCGAGTAGACGAGGTAGTACAGCGGCCGCCAGCGAAACGGGCCACCCCGCTCGGTCGCCCGGCGCGGCTGCTCGGCGAGCAGCCGGCCGACGTCGTGTGGGCGGGCGGCGGCCGCAGCGGCCCAAATGTCCATTGTGGTCAGGTCGGGATGGGCAGCGAGCAGCTGCCTGGCCTGCGCCCAGCGCGCCGGACCGTCCTCACGGCTGTAGGTCAGGCATGCCAGGCGGCAGAACTCGTGCGCCGGGCCGGCCGCGGGAGCCGCGCCCAGGCCGGTGTCCCAGCCGTGCTCGGCAACGGTTTCCAGATATCGCGTGAGCCGGGGCCAGCTGGCAAACCCGTACTCGCGGGCGACGACCAACTGTGCCGCGCTGAGCCGCAAACCGCCGGTGTCGCCGGGCACGGCGCCCGGGTGGTGGCGGGCCAGCCGCGCGATGGCGTCGGGGTCGCCGGCCCGAACGGCCCGCTGCAGGGCACGCGCTTGCCGGCGAAAGCTGTCGAGGTGGGGACGGTCGGGCATGTCCAGGGTCGGCACGATGGCCTCCTCTCGTCTGCCTGATGTCCGCTCGTTCAGGCCGAAAGGAGAACGATGGTGGAGCGTGCTGCACCCGCCAGGTGGGCTGAGCCCATTTCCGCGGACCGGTGGCTCCCTGGCAGCCGTCGCCATCCTAACCCAGTCGCGGGCGCTATGGCAGCGTGCCGGGCGCGGGCCAGGTGCCGTCGATCAGGCGACGCAGCCGACGCAGTGGGTGATCTGGCCGCAGCAACCACGCGCAGGCGCTCAGCCCTTGCCAAGACCACTGGTGAGCCCGCTGATGAGGTGCCGCTCCGCGATCGCGTAGAACGCCAGCGACGGCACCATGGCCAGTGTCACGTATGCCAGAACCCGTGCCGTGTCAGTCGAATATTGAGTCTGGAACTGCCGCACGCCCAGGGGAAGAGTCCACCACTCCGAGTCGTTGAAGACAATCAGCGGTAGCAGGAAGTTGTTCCAGCTTCCCACGATCGCGAGCACCGACACGGTCGCGATGGCCGGGCGGGCCATCGGCAGCAGGATGCGCCAGAAGAAGCCGAACGGGCTGCACCCATCGAGCACCGCCGACTCCTCCACCTCGGCCGGGATGGACCGGAAGAAGCTGCGCAGGATGATGATGGTGACCGGCAGCCCGAACGCCGCCTGCGGCAGGATCACCCCGAGCGGGTTGTCGAGCAGCCCCATCGACCGGAGCAACACAAACAGCGGCAGGATCGCCACAGCGAACGGGAACATGAGCCCGACCGCGAAAAGCGTGAAAACCCCTTCCCTGCCCGGGAACGAGTACCGCGCGAACACAAACGCGGCCATCGCCGCGACGATGACGACGAGCGCCGTCGTCGCGAGCGCCACACCGAAGCTGTTGCCCATCTGGCGCCAGAACATCTCGGACCCGAGCACATCCGTGTAATTGCCGAGAATCCACGGATCGGGCAACCCGAACGGACTGTTGAACAGCTGCCCGTTGTCCTTGAACCCACCGAGCACGCCGAAAACGATGGGCACGACAATCGCGGCCCCGACCGCGATGCTCGTCAGATGCAGGGCTGTGGAGCGCACACGCCTCATCGCTGGTCTCCCATCGTGGTGATCGCGCCCTGCAGGTCCCGGCGCAACACGAATCGCTGATACAACAGTCCGAACAGGAGGCTCAGCAGGAAGATGACCATGCTGATCGCGCTGGCGTACCCGACGTGGAAGCGCTTGAAGCCCTCCTGGAACATGGTGATGGCCAGCGTTTCCGAGGCGCGGATGGGCCCGCCGCCGGTGAGCACCCACACCATGTCGAACAGCTGGATCGTGCCCAGGATGGACAGGAACACGCTCACCCGGATCGTCGGCCCGAGCAGCGGCAGTGTCACATAGCGAAAAGCGTGCCACGGACCGGCCCCGTCCAAGGCCGCCGCCTCGTGCAACTCGGCCGGAATGCCTTGGCGCCCGGCGAGATACAGGATCGTGTGGAACCCGAAGTACTTCCACGAGATGACCAGGAACACCGAATACATGACGGTCGACGTGTCGGCCAGCCAGACCGCGCCCAGGTCGCCCAGCCCGATCAGCCGGGTCACGTGGTTGGCCAGGCCCTGATTGGGCGAGAAGATCATCGTGAACAGGATCGCGGTGACGACCTCCGACAGCACATACGGCGCGAAGAAGAGCATGCGATACACCCGCCGCCCGCGCAGCGGCTGGTTGAGCAGCATGGCCAGGGCCAGCGCCACGGGCAGCTGGACCGCCACCGACAGCGCGATCAGCAGCAGCGTGCGTTCGAGGTCACCCAGGAAGATCTCGTCGGCGATCAGCCGGCGGAAGTTGTCCAGCCCGATGAAGTTGGTCGGGGTACCAAATCCATTCCAATTGAAGAAGCTGGCATAGGCCGCGACGACGATCGGCGTGAGCACCAGCAGCCCGAACATGACCAGTGCGGGCGCCAGAAACAGGATTATCGTGCGCCAATCGCGCCTGCGGCGGGGCGGCTCAGCCCCGCTTGGCCGCATCGGTGATGTCCTTGACGACCTTCTCCGGGCTGGCCTTGCCCGCCATCAGCTCGGCCACGCTGTCGTTGACCTGCTGCCCGACGGCGGGCGCATATGCCTGGTCGAGAAAGAGCTGGAACCCGGTGCCCTTCGCCAGCGCCTGGGACACCAGCTTCAGGTGGGGTTCGGTGACGGCGTCCTGCGCGGCCTTGACCACCGGCAGCAGCGCACCCGCCTTGGCGTAGGAGCGCACGTTTTCCGGCTGGGCAAGGAACTTCAGGAACTCGACCGCCTCGGCCGGCGCCTTGCGGCCCACGGCAAACCCGCCACCGCCGCCGAAGATGTCCGTGTTCGGGCCCTTGCCGCCGTCGACCGCGGGGAACGGGAAGAACCCGAGCTTGTCGCCCAGGCCCTGTTTGCCCTGCGACGATTCTTTTTGGACACCGGGCGCCCACTGGCCCATCAATTCCATGGCCGCCTTGCCGTTGCCCATCGTGGCCGCCTGACCGTCTGATGCGGAGTATCCGGCGGCGAGGAAGCCTGGCTGGAACGGTTGCAGGTCAACGAGTTCCTTCAGGCGTGTGCCGGCCGTGACGAAGTCGGGCTTGGTGAAGTCTTTGTCCTGTGCGGCCCGCTTGAGCGCGTCGACCCCGGCCACCCGCATGGCCAGATATGCCCAGTAGTAATGCCCCGGCCACTTTTCCTTGCCCGCCAACGCGATCGGGATGATGCCCGCGGCCTTGAGCTTGCGTACAGAATCGAGGAACTCGCTCCACGTCTGCGGCGGTGCGCTGATCCCGGCCGCAGCGAACAGCTCCTTGTTGTACCAGAACCCAACCATGCCGGTATCTATCGGTAGCGCATAGATTCTTTGATTTATCGTGTACGCGTCGAGAGCCGCAGGAATCAGGCTGTCCTTCAAGGGTGCGATGTCCTGCGTGATGTCCTTGGCCATGCCTGCCTCGGCCTGCTGGCCCAAGACGCCGCCACCCCACGTGTGGAAGATGTCCGGCGGGTCGCCCGCCTGGACGTTGGTGGTCAGCTTGGTCTTGAAGGCATCGTTCTCCAGCGGCGTGACCTCGAACTTGACGCCGGGACGGGCGGCCTCGAACTGCTGGGCCAGCGTCGCCCACTGCGATTTCATCGGATCGGTGTTGGCGATGTGCCACCACCTGATGGTCCCGCCGGAAGGGCCGGTGCTGCCGCCGTCGCCGCAGGCGCCAAGGGCTGCCGCGCCCATGCCCGCGCCGATCAGCCCCAGCAACGACCGCCGGTTGATGCGATTGGAGTCCATGGGATTGCGCCATCCCTCCATAGCTCATGGGCCACGGGCGCCGTCGAAAGTTTCGGGACTTGACTCGCAACTGTTGCGATTGCAGCGCACGTTACGGCCTCGTCGCGTCTCGGTCAAGGCTTGATCGGGGGCGCGGTGCTCTCCCGCACCACGAGCTCGGTCACGAGCTCCAACCGGTGCTGCGGCAGGGGATCGCCCTTCCGCAAGGTGATCACCATCGATGCGGCGGCCGCGGCCATCCGGCGCAGCGGCTGGCGGATCGTGGTCATCGCGGGGATCGCCCACTGCGCCGGGGGCAGGTCGTCGAAGCCGACCACGCTCACCTCCGTGGGCACGCGCAGCCCCGCCTCGTGCGCCGCCTGATAAACCCCGATGGCCTGCAAGTCGTTGCAGGCGAAGAAGGCCGTCGGCCGATCCTTGAGCTTCAACAGCTTGCGCCCCGCCGCGAGCCCGTCCTGCAGGTGAAAGTCGCCCTCGTAGACCAGCGCCGGGTCGACCGGCACCCCCGCGGCGTCCATCGCCGCGCGATAGCCGTCGAACCGCGCGCGGCTGGACAGCACGCCCGCCGGGCCGGTCACGATCGCGATCCGCCGGTGGCCGAGCTCCAGCAGATGGCGCGTCGCGGCCAGGCCGCCGTTCCAGTTCGTCGCCCCCACCGACGGGAACTGATGGTCGGGCTCGCCGGTCGGATCCACGAGCACGAACGGGATCCCGCGGCTGTGCAACTGCTCCCGCTGCCCACTGTCCAAACCGGAGAACACCGAGATGACCCCGGCCGGCCTGCGGCGCAGCACCCCCTCCACCCAACCCTTGCCGGGGGTGTGCCGGCCGCGCAGCTCCGAAAGCACCACCGAGAGCTGGTTGTCCCACGCGACCTGCTCGACTCCCTTGATGACCTCCATCGCGTAGGCGCCCTCCAGCTCGTGGAAGACCAGCTCGATGATGTCGGCGGAGGCGGCCCGCTTTTTCGGGCGGTGGAAGCCGTGCTGGCGAATCAAGGACTCCACCAGCGCGCGGGTCTCGGGTGCGACATCGACGCGGCCGTTGACCACCTTCGAAACGGTCGGCACCGACACGCCAGCCAGTTCTGCGATCTCCGTGATGGTTTTCGACCGGCGCCCGGCGGCGGTTGGCTCGGTCGTCGCGCTCGTCATGCGGTGGAGTGTAGCCAGCGTGCGGCCGCGGGTCGTCCAGCATTTCGATGGTTGTTTCGACGACCGGGGCGCGTGCAGCGCCCTTGACCGCGGAGCCGGCCGCGCCTAGCATCCAGGCGGTGACGATCGGAATTCGGCCCGAAACTTTCAGCGCATCCCTTCGCGACGGGCGGGCGGGCGGCCGATGACCCAGCCGACTGGACACCCCGGCTACGACAACCCGGTGATCCCCGGCTTCCACCCCGATCCCAGTGTCTGCCGCGTCGGCAGCGACTACTACCTGGTCACCTCCAGCTTCGAATACTTTCCCGGCGTCCCGCTGTTTCACAGCCGGGATCTGGTGCACTGGCGGCAGATCGGCAACGTGCTCGACCGGCCGACGCAACTGCCGCTGCCGGGCGACCTGCCCGCGTCTGCGGGCATCTACGCGCCGACGCTGCGCCATCACGACGGCCGGTTCTGGCTCATCACGACAAGCGCCGGCGGCGGCGGCAACTTCATCGTGTCCGCCGAGCGTCCCGAAGGGCCATGGTCGGATCCGGTGTGGGTGGACCTGCCCGGCATCGACCCCGACCTGGCTTGGGACGAGGACGCAAACTGCTACTGCGCCACGGCCGGGTGCCAGATCGCGCGCATCGACCACGTCACCGGCAAGGTGCTCGACGGGCCATCCCCCATCTGGTCGGGCACCGGGTTGCAGGCACCCGAGGCACCACACCTGTATCGCATCGACGACTGGTGGTATTTATTGATCGCCGAAGGGGGGACCGAGCGCGGCCACGGCGTTTCCATCGCCCGCGCCCGCCACCCGCTCGGCCCCTACGAGCCCGCGCCGCACAACCCGATCCTGACGCACCGCAGCACCAACCTGCCCATCCAGAGCACCGGGCACGCCGATCTGGTCCAGGCCGAGGACGGCAGCTGGTGGATGGTGCTGCTGGGCACGCGCCCGCGCGGCTACACCCCGGGCTTTCACGTGCTCGGGCGGGAGACGTTCCTGGCCCCGGTGTCGTGGGTGGACGGTTGGCCGACCGTGGCGACGGTCGAGCCACGACAGACCGCCGCGCCCGCCTGGCACCCGCTGCCCGCGCCCGCACCGCGCGACGACTTCGACGCCGATGCGCTTGCGCCCGAGTGGGTTTCGCCGCGTGCGCGGCCGGACGGGGCGTGGTCGCTGGGCGAACGGCCGGGGTGGCTCACCCTGCACGCGACCGGCGACACGCTGGACCGGCCCGGATACACCATGATCGCAAGACGCCAGCAGCACCACGACTGCCACGTCAGCGTGCTGCTCGACGCCGACGCGGGGCGCGGCGGGCTGAGCGTGCGGCTGGACGAGGCGCACCACTACGACCTGGAGGTCGGCGACGGCCTCGTGCGTGTCGTTGCCCGCATCGGCCCGCTGCGCCAGACCGTTGCCGAGCAAGCTTGTGAGGCAGGGCCCGTTGTTCTCACCATCGGCATGCGCACGCTCGACGTCCTGCCCCCGTCGGTGACGTCCGCCGATCAGGCAAACGCACCGACGGGAACCCTCGTCGGCGCGCCCGACACGATCAGCTTCGGGCTCCTCGCACCGGAACCGGCCGTGCTGGCCGAACTGGACGGGCGTTATCTGTCCACAGAGGTCGCTGTCGGCTTCACCGGGCGGGTCATCGGCATGTATGCCACGGCCGGCACCGTCCACTTTGACTGGTTCGAATACCGCGCCGCAGCCACTGCATGACCACAGGTCTGGTCGAGCTCATCCTCGACGCGTCCGCGGTACCGTGGACAACGGAAGTCATCGGCGGCATCCACGCGGCCGGCCTGTCCGCGATTGTGTCGCGTGCGGACCGGCGGCCGCAGTCGTTGCGCAGGCAACTGCGCAGCATCGGCCGCCGGCCCGCCGATGGTGTCATCATCGTCAATGCGAGGCACCAGCCGCTGGCGCACATCGACCTGTGGCGCCTCACCCTTCCGGCCGTCGTGGTCGACCTGGCGGGGGCACGGTCGTCGGGGTTTCCCACGATCGGCACGGCCAATTGGTCGGGCGCGCTACACGCCACCGATCATCTGATTCGCTTGGGGCACAAGCGGATCGGTTTCATCGGCGGACCGGCGCAACTGCTGTGCGACCAGGAGCGGCACAACGGGTACCGTGCCGCGCTCGAAGCCGCCGGGCTGGCCTTCGACGACGGGCTGGTGCGCCGGGACGGCGATGCCGACCACCCGACGGGCCTCGCCGAGGGTATGCGCCTGCTGGGCTTGCCCTTGCCGCCCACGGCCATCATCACCACCAGTGATCACGCCGCGTTCGGGGTGTACGAGGCGATCCGGCGGCGCGGGCTGCGGGTGGCCGATGACGTGAGCGTTGTGGGGTTCGATGACCTGCCGGCCGCGCTGCGGGCCTCGCCCCCGCTGACGACGACCCGGCAGCCGGTGCGCGACATGGCCGTGCTGGCGGCGCGCACACTGATGCGCAAGGAACATGTGGGCGCGTCGCGTGTCGAGGTGGCCACCGAGCTGCGAATCCGCCACAGCACGGGGCCGCCCGCGTTCGGTTGACGGGTGCCCGAACCACCGAGGTCGTCGGCTGAGCGGATCCTGCTGATCGTCTCCGGCCCAGGCCACGTGGCCGCCCGGGGGTCGCAGGAGCTCGCAATTACGCTACAGATGAACTGTCGCGTGTGGAACGCATACCGACGCCGAATGACTGAACCAGGAGTCGTGATGACCACGTTCCGGCTGAGCCTGCCGGTTGCCGAGGCCTTTCCCGGTACCCTCATCATTTTGGTGACCGCCGAAGGGTTACGCGGCACGGAGCCGTGGCCCGAGCCCGCCAAGGCCCTCGAAGAGATGGAGGCCGAGGTCGCGGCTGGGACATGGGCGCCGGCGGACGAGGACCACCGGCGCATCGCGTCGTGGCATGCCGCCTACCGCTCCTTCGGCACCAACCCGCGGCGCGAACGGCCGAGCGTCGACGCCCTCGCCCGCCGCCTCGCTCGCAAAGGTGCCCTGCCGCGCATCAACCCCGCCGTTGACACCTACAACACCGTGTCCGTGCGCTATGGCCTGCCCGCAGGCGCCTTCGACCTCGCCGCCGTCATCGGTGACATCCATATCCGGTACGCCGACGGAACCGAGGATTTCACCCCGCTCGGTGAACCCGACGTCATCGAGCACCCGAAGCCAGGCGAGATCATCTATACCGACGACGCCTCGGTGCTCACCCGCCACTGGAACCACCGCGACGCACACCGCACCCGTGTCAGCGAGCACTCGCGGCACGTCACCTTCATCATGGAGACCGTCGAATCCGCGCGGGACAAGGAGGCACTGTCCCACGCCGCGCATCGGCTCAGCGGCTGGCTCACACCGCACGCCGACCGGGTGACGACCCAATACCTCAGCCCGCAAAGCCCGCAGGCACGGATAGCTTGAGCGCCGGCGGCCTGGTGGGCGCGGCCGGGTCGGCTCACCCGGTCGCGCCCGCCGAATCAGGCGATGGTGCAGTTGGTGCCGTTGAGCGCGAACGCGGTCGGGTTGGGATTGCCACCCGAGAACGTGCCGTTGAAGCCGAAGCTCTGCGTGCCTCCGTTGGCCCCGATGGAGCCGTTGTAAGAGGCGTTGGTGGCGGTCACGGTTGCGGCCGGTTGGGTGTAGCTCGCGTTCCACATGTAGGACACGCGTTGCCCGTTGCCGAATGTCCACACCAGACTCCACCCGTTGATGGCCGTTGGTCCGGTGTTGGTGATGCTCACCTCGGCCGTGAAGCCGCCACCGCCGCCCCAGTTCGACGCGCGGTAGGCGACGCGGCACGATCCGCCGGCGCTTGGCAGCGTGGTGAACGTGACTGCGCCGGACGTGGCCGAGAGGTTGTTGGCGGCGTCGCGGGCGCGCACCACAATCTGGTATTGCGTATTGGGGGTCAAGCCGGTCAATGTCGTGCTGTTGGCGTTCGATTGCGTCAGAAGGGTGTCGGTGGTGCCTTGGCGGCGATAGATGTTATACCCGGCGACGCCGACATTGTCGGTCGAGGCCGTCCACATGAGACTCGCCGTCGATGACGTGATCCCGGAAGCGCTTGGGGTGCCCGGAGTTGAGGGCGGGGTGGTGTCGGGTGTGGCGCCGAGCGCGTTGGCGATCGCATGATATGCGGGCTTCTTGTTGAAGTTTTCGTCGTACGGCAACGCGGCGCCCTGACCGGGAAAGACCGACGGGATCCACGAGTATTTGTCGGTGTAGTCCCACACGGTGATGCCGACACAGCGGGTCACCGCGAGGCAGGCGTTGACCACGCGGCGGTAGTCGTCGGCCTGCTGCATGTCCTTGGCCGTGTCGCGCGGCAGATTCATCCGGATGTCGAGCTCGGTGATGGCGACATCGAGGCCGAGATCGGCGAACCGCTGGATGTTTTGCTGAAGGCTTGAGGGCACCTGGCCCAAGATCAGATGCGCCTGCATGCCCACGCCGTCGATCGGGATGCCCTGCTGCAGAAACGATCGGACCATGTTGTAGACCGCGTCGCTCTTGGCGTTGATGCCCTCGATGTTGTAATCGTTGTAGTACAGCTTGGCCCCGGGATCGGCGGCGCGTGCGGCCCGGAAGGCCTCGGCGATGTAGCTGTCGCCGATCTTCTGCTGGAACACGGTCTGCCGCCGGGTGCCGTTCTCCTCGAAGGCCTCGTTCACGACATCCCAGTGGATGACCTTGCCCCGGAAGTGGGTTGCCTCGTGGGTGATGTGATTGCGCATCACGCCGAGCAGCTCGTTGTTGGGGACGCTGTTGACCCAGCTGGGCAACTGGTTGTGCCAGACAAGCGTGTGCCCGCGCACGAGCTGGCCGTTGGACTGTGCGAGGTTCACAATCGTGTCGGCCTGCGAGTAGTTGAACTGGCCCCGTGCCGGCTCGGTGTATTGCCATTTCATCGTGTTGCCGACCGTGATCTGTCCGAACTCGGTGGTGAGGATCTGCACGTACGGTGCGTCGGACAGCTCCGGATTGTCGGTCGCGGACCCAAAGAACTTGCCCTTGGCTGCGGCGAGCGCGCCCAGCGAGCCGGGCGCGGGGTCGGCCATGGCGGGGGCGCCGCCCAGGCCGGCCGCGATCAGCAGGAGGCCGGCGGCAAGCGCACAGGCGCGGCCGAATTGCCGTTGTGGTGACATGTGTTTCCTCGACTCTCGATGGCATGAACGGGTACCGGAGGCGCGCCGTGCCCGAAGGCGCGCTGGGGCAAGGGCCTTCCCCGTAACACTCCGCAGCGCTACGCCGGGGAAGCCCCAAGCCGGCTTGCAGGCTCCCGAAAATTTCGGTCGAGTTCCCGAATATCTAGGCTGGAACTCTAGGCCGCCCCCGCTCCACCGGTCAAGCCTTCGCCCCCTGAGCTGGCCGTATCATCGCGCTCTGCGGCCCAAATCGACCCCGATCGTTTCGAAGATCGTTCGGAAATGAGCCGCCGACTTTACCCGCGCCGGGTCTGACGCCTATGTTATCTATGTGGTCGACCACCGAGACGTAGCCAACCACCATCCCCTGGCTCACGTGCGTCAACAGCGGGGCTGGACGCTGGCCGATGTCGCCCGGATCGTGGCGCGCCGTTCCGTGGTGGAGTCGGCATCGTTTGACCGTAGGGGTTTCCTCGTCGTTTCAGGCGAGCTGTTGGCTACGGCTGCTGGGGCGTCACCGCGGACAGTGCCGGAACCAGTGTTATCAGCGGTTGACGGCCGCCATGCCGGATCGGAAATGTTGGCTGCGATGCGAGCGAGGCTCGAAAAGCTGTGGCATCTTGACGATCTGCTCGGCGGCGGACCGTGCTTTGCCGCCGCGGGCTCAGACCTGCGCCTGGTGATCAGCGTGCTCGGCCGTGCCGGCTATAGCGGCACGACCGAGGCTGGGCTGTACTCGGTGGCCGCGTCCATCGCCCGGTTCGCTGGCTTCGCCGCATTTGACACCGGACTACACGCTGCAGCTCAACGGTTTTGGCATGCCGGGCTGCGAGCCGCACACATCGCCGGCGATCGGGGTGAGGCGGTCTACATCCTGTCCAACCTTGCCCTGCAAGACATATACGTCAACCATGCGCGTACTGCTCTGGACATTCTCGAGGCCGCGCGCTCCAGCGTGGACAGTGCACATAAGACGGTGCTTGCCATGCTGGATTGCTGGCAAGCGCGTGCCCACGCCGTCCGTGGCGAGAGGCGGCAGGCAGCGGCACTACTCAATCGGGCGGACGACCAGTACGACAGGCGCAGCGAGGGCGACGACCCACCATGGATCTATTGGATGCCGCAGCCGTCTCAGACCGCCGAAGCGGGGACCGCGATGCGAGAGATCGGGCAGTTGACGCAAGCCCAACGCATGCTCACCGAAGGCTTACAGAGCCTGCCGAGCGATGCCGCACGCGAACGCAACCTCTACCTGGTCCAGTTGGCCGAGACGCATTTGGACGCCGGAGAGCCGGAACAGGCTGTCGCCACAGCGCGTCAAGCACTCCAGGCAATCCCAGCAGTCGAATCGGCAAGGATCAGAGAACACATGGACGCGCTCCTGCACCGCCTCCCCGGTGAGAGGGTTTCACCAGACTAGTTGGTGCAGGTTCACGGCGTCGGCCATGGCCTGGCAGCCGGCGTCGTTGGGGTGCAGGTGGTCGCCGCTGTCGTACGCGGGCTGCAGTGTGAATGGGTCGTCCGGCATCGCGGTGGCCGCGGCGAAGTCGAACACGCCGTCGAATGCGCCACTGGTGCGGATCCAGTTGTTGACCGCGCTCCAGGTGGCCCTCCGCTGCGGGGTGTCGACGAACGAGCCGCCGAACGGGGTCAGCGTCGCGCCGTAGATTCGCAGCCCGCGCGCCCGGGTCAAGGCGATCACCTGTTGCCGGTGGTGGCCGAGGTGTCGGTGATGGAGTCGCCCAGCGCGATGACGGTGCCGACCACCCGGGTCGGAGCCTGCACGTCTATCCCGTCGATGAGCAACCAGCACGGCAGGTCGGTGAAGCCGCTTCCGGTCGGGGATGCCGCCGCGTCGCCGTTGGCGATGAAGTTGCCCTGGGCGGTGAAGGGATGCATCGTCACCGGGCCCGTGGGTCCGGGCACGAAAACGCTGACAAGCAGCGTCGACAGGGGCGCCACGGTCAGCTGGACCGGGTCGCTCAGCGCGCGCCCGCCGGCCGCGAGCGTGACATCCTTGCGGCCGCCGAAGGTCAGCGACCGGAGCGTGCCGGGCGCGACGTCCGCATTGGATGCCTGTACCGCGACGGTCGCATGCGCGACCCGGATCGACCGCTGCCCGAACGTGTTGGTCAGCCGAACCCGCACCCTGTCCCCGCCGGCGCTGACGAAGGCGACGTTGCGCACGGTCTGGTCGGTCAGGCCGGTACCGGCCGGGCAGCCCGGATTCCACGGGATGGGCACCCCGACGACCGGGCCGGCCGCCCAGGCCGTCACCCAGTTGCCGGGGCGAGCGCGGTCATCCGCCTGGGCCGGAGCACCGGCGGGCGCCGATGAGGGAGCGGCCAGCGCTACGGCAACGACTACACCAGCGATGAACAAGCGGCGCATGCCCACTCCCCACGACTCCATCGATGCATCTAATAATCGCTATCCTAGACGAGCCGCCGTGTGCCGTCATGGGGCCGGACGGCGGCAAGACAGGTCGTGCGCCGTCGAACGTGGACCTAAGTTCATGATCAACCAGAAAGAGGTCAGGGCCAGTAGAGGGAGAGGATTTGTTGGGTGATGTTCACCTGGCGGCAGCCGAGTTGCGTGGTCGCGTAGCCGGTTGAGGCCATGACGCACAGGTTGTGCGGGCCGGGGAAGATGAACTGGCCCGGGTTCTCGGGATCGATGGACGGTCCTATCTCGACACCACTGGCGTCGTCGCGCGTGCTGAGGTTGAACCCGTGGGCACCGACGTCGGCGCGATACAGGTTGGCCCATTGCATGCCGAACAGGTATCCGCCATGCGGGTTGGGCATCAGGTAGAGCCAGACGTTGACCGGCTGGCCCGGGTTGCCGGGGTTGACGGCCCAGCCGACGACGTCGAGGTGTCCGTCCGGCGCGGTCCCGATGACGTCGACGGCGCCATAGGGCGCGGAAGCCACGGCCGGCGTGGCGGGGCCGAGGGTAACCCCGGTGGTCACGAGGACCGCGGCAACGACAGTGGCGGCGATCCGGCGCGGTGTTCTCATGCGCGGGACTCCTTCCGGGCGACGGGCTATGGGCGCCGGGCGACGGCGATGGACGATGGGATGGCGACGCCGGCAGAAAGAGTGTCGTCAGGCGGCGCCAGCGAAGTCAACCATTTCCATTTGCAGATTAGTTGCAGCCGCCGGATGGGCCGCGAAAGCGCAGCACTGCGCTTGGAAAGCCAGGCGAGGAGCCTACGTGGCGGTCGCGGCCAGGGTGAGCGAGCCGAGCAGGGCGGCGTCCTGGGCGAAGGCGGACAGCACGATCTCGGGCGGGTTCGGGAGGGCACGCGAGAGGCGGTCCGTGAGCAGCCGGCGGATCAGGTCGTTGCGGGCCACACCACCCACCAACACGAGCCGCTGCGGGTCCAGCAGGAGGCAGCAGGTCGTGACATGCTGGGCCAGAGCCTCCACTCTGGACACCAGCTCATCCCGCACCCGGCCCGAGGCCAGTGCGGCCTCGCCGATCCCGGCCGCGCCGCCCGCAACGCCGAGCGACTCGGCCAGCTCGTCCAAAGCACGGCCCGAGAACTCCCGCTCCAGCAACGGTTGCGGCGACGCGGGCCAGTCGCGGCCCGTGACGGCGTAGGCGATTTCGCCCGCCGCGCCGTGCCGTCCCGCCACCACCGCGCCGTTGACCGTGATGGCCGCCGCGACGCCCGTCCCGAGCCCGACCACCAGCCCCGGATCCGCGTCACGCAACGCGCCGTGGTGCAGTTCGGCCAACGCCGCCGCGTTGAGGTCGTTGGACACGCGCACCCGCGCAACGCCCAGATGCGTGCGCACCGCCTCGGCCAGCCGCAGACCTTCCCACCCCGGCACATTGGGCGCCAGGTCTATGCCGTCGTCGCGGATGACGCCGGGCGAGGCGATCCCGGCGGCGTGCAGGGTGCCGCCGGTCTCGGTGATGAGCTTCTGTGCGACGTCCAGCGCGCGCGCCAGCGCCTGCCGCGCGCCCTTGGCCGCCAGAGTCGGCAGTCGTTGTGAGATGAGCAGCTGCCCGCCCGCATCGCCGATTCCGATTGCCATTTTGGTACCGCCGAAGTCGATGCCGAGCAGGCGGCGATCACTGTCATCGGCCGTGGAACTCAAGCTCACCGAGCGGCCCTCTCCGCGACCGCGCCGGCCAGCTTCGCCTCCGCGCGCTGTAGCCGCTCGCGCAGAGCGGCCACGCGCACGGCCGAGCCCTCCAGCGCGGACCGCAGCCGCTTCACCTGAGCCCGCACCGCGTCTTCGCCCGGCCCGTCGGCCTGCCTGCGCCGCAACACCAGCTCCGGCCGGACCGCCGCCGCGATGAGATCTCGCACCGCGGCGTCCGTCAGTTCGCCCGCCACGCCAACGGCTTCCGCCGCCGATCGCACGCCCTCCTCCGTCCACGTCGAAGGTGCGCCGCCCCGAATCAGCCTGCCTACCACCGAATGCGCGCCGCGGAACGGCACGCCATGCCGCGCCAGCGCGTCAGCCGCGGCCGTCGTGGTCGCGCCCGACGCCACGATCGCCTCGCCCGTGGGCGGGCGCAGCGGCTCCAGCCGCACGAACAGCCCGCTCAGCAAGGCGAAGAACCGCCGCGCCCGATCGTTGCTCTCCCACAACCGCATCTGCACGTCGGTCGTCGCGTTATTGGAGTCCTCCCACCAGGCCGCGCCCACGTTGTTGAGCACCGACGCGGCATCCGCCGCGGCCGCGCCCGCCATCGACACCAGATGCTCCAGCACGACCGGGTTGCGCTTCTGCGGCATGATGCTGCTGCCCTGGGTGAACTCCTCGGGCGTCACGACCCACTCCCAGCTGAGCCAGTCCATCAGCGTGCGGGCCACACGCGCCCCGGTGGCCAGCGCCTGCGCGTTGAGCGCACCGTTGCGCGCCAGGTGGTCGGCCCCCGCCACCGCCTCATACGAATTGACGATCACCTCGTCGAACCCGAGCAGCTCGGCCAGCCTCCCGGAAGCGATGTCCAGATCCGTGCCGGCGAACGCGCACGACCCCAGCGGCGACCGGTTCATCTCCTCCAGCATTGCGGCATAGGCCATCGCCTGCCCCGTCAGAGCCTCCGCGTATCCCGCCAGCACATGACCCATGCTCGTCGGCTGCGCCGGCCGCCGGTGCGTGTATCCAATCACGACGACATCGGCATGGCGATCCGCCCGATCCAGCAGCGTCGTCCCGGCGCTCACCAGTTCGTCGAACACCGCCAACAACTGTGCGCGCAACACCATCCGGAACACCCCGGCGTCCAGATCGTTGCGGCTGCGCGCGAGCTGCACGTTGAGCTGTGCCGTGGTGATGCCCGCCGCCTCGGCGAGCCGCCGCTCAAGCGTGTAGTACACGTCCTCGACCGACCCGTCGTAGACGAACTCCTCGGGCCGATCGCCTTCGAGCGCCAGCAACCCGCGCAGCATCTGGGCGGCCGACTCGGCGGGGATCAGCGCCTGCTCGGCGAGCATGACCACGTGCGCCTTGCTCGCATGCACCATCGGGCCATACAGATAAGCCGCGTGATGGTCGAACACCGGCCGCAAGTGGTGCTGCTGATAGATGGTCAGTGATGTCTCGGTCATGGCCTCCCCTTCGCATTACCGTTCCATGTGTGCAGGAGTTCGCGCAGCCGCACCGCTGCCAGCTCTCGCACGCGCGCCGCGGCGGCGGGAGTGACCAGCGAGGGGTGACCGGACCAGCCCTGCCAAGGGTCCGGATTGGACTCGACGAGCACATACGGATGCGCGGTCGCCAGCTTGGGCTTGGGCGGCAGATCCGAAACAGCACCCAAATGCACGGCCTCCGAGTCGAACGCCAGCGCCGCCGCCGTCTCATACGCGCCGCCGTGCCCCCGCGACGGGAGCTCACCGAAGATCTCCGTGGTCTCCTTCGGCGTGATGAGCTGAAACCAGTTGGCCAGCAATAGACTGCACCGCTGCCGCCCCGACACCCACTCCATCGCCGACCGCACCGTGGACATATTCGCATCGTGTCCGTTCACGACCAGCACCCGCGGAAAGCCCGACGCCACAATGCCTTCCAGCACATCGCACATGTATGCCAGCGCGACCTCCGGCCGCACGCCGATCGTGCCGGGCCAATGCCGCGTCTGTCCCGGCACCGCCGTGTAGGCGACGGCCGGATACAACACGGCCCTGAACCCGTCCACTTCGGACGCGAACCCGTCCGCGAGAATCAGGTCGGTCCCGAGCGGCAAGTGCGGCCCGTGCCATTCGACCGCGCCGACCGGCAGCACCGCGAAGTCTGCCGCGCCCGCGACCCGGTCGAGCTCGTGGCCCGGAACCCGGGTCGCGGGCAGCGACCCACCCCCCACAATCCAGGCGGAAATCAGTTCGTCCATTGCTCAGCCCGCCTCCCGCCGCGCTCCAGCCGGCCGGAGAACCACATCACCACAAAGATCAGCACAACCTGAAGCATGCCGTATGCGGCGGCCGTCCCGATCTCAAACGAGTACATCCGGTTATTGATGGCCACCGAAATCGGCACGGTCGACGACGTGTAGATGAGGACCGATGCCACGAACTCGCCCACGCCGTGCACGAACGCCAGCAGCGCACCCACGATGACGCCAGGCAGCATGAGCCGCACGGTGATGGTGACGAACGCGCGCCCCCACGACGCGCCGAGGTTGCGCGCCGCCTCCTCCAGCGACGGGTCGACCAGCGCCAGCGACGCCGAGCTCGCCCGGAACACCAACGGCAGGAAGCGCACGAAATAGGCCAGCGGCAGGATCCAGAACGTCCCGATCAGGGCCTGCCCGAAGCTGAAGGCCGTCCCCGTGCTGAAGGCAGAGATGAGATTGATTGCCACTACGGTACCGGGCAGAGCCCAAGCGATCATGACGGCCACATCGAGCAGTCCCCGCCCCACGAACTTCAGCCTTCGCACCGCATAGGCGATGAGCACCCCGACCACCACGCACCCGGCCGTCGCGAGCAAACTCATCTTGAGCGAGTTGAGGATCGGCTCGAACGCCTTGGGCTCGCTGAAAATCGTCTCGAAGTTCTCGACCGTGTACTTCGACGGGATGACCTCCGTGGTCCACGACCCGTCGGCGGAGAACGCCACCAGCGCGATCGTCGCCACCGGCGCCAGCAGCACGACCGACGCGAGCACCGACGCGATCGGCGCGAGGACGCGCCCGATCGGGTTGCTGATCTCCCGCCGCTGGGTCGAGATCCCCTTGGACTGCGACATGTAGCTGCGCCGTCCCTCGTACCATCGCATAAGAAGCAAGAACAGGATGGAGACCAGGCCGAGCACCGACGCGTAGGTGGAGGCCATCGGCAGATCCCCGTTGGTACGGTTGATATAGATCTGCATCGTCATGGTCTGGTCGACGCCGAACAGCAGCGGCGCGGTGTAGCTCGCCAGCGACGTCATAAACACCAGCAGCGAGGCCGAAACCAGCGCGGGCGTCAGCATGGGCAGCAACACGGTGCGCCACACGCGAATCCGCCCGGCCCCCAGATTGTAGGCGGCCTCCTCAATGGACGGGTCCATCCCCGCGAGCGCCGCCGACGTGGCCAGGTAGAAGAACGGATACATCGTGAACGTGTGCACCACGAGCACGCCCGCGATGTCGTCGAACGCGAGCACGGGTTTCTCGGCCCCGAACACCTGCTGCAGCCAGCGCGGCAGAATCCCTATCTCGCTGTACAGCAACTGAAACGAGATGGCGCCAATCAACGGTGGCAACGCGGCGGGCACGAGAATGAACGCCTCGATGAGCCCGCGCCCGCGAAACGAGAACCGCTTCAACAGGAATGCCATTGCCACGCCGACGACCCCGCACAGCAGCACGCTCGCCAGCGAGATGCCCAGCGACGTGATGAGCGACGTGCGCGCGACACCCGACGACGACAGGAATTGCGCGTAGTTGACCGTCCCGTCCTCGCTCACGCTCTCGACGAATGTGGCCAGCATCGGCTGCACCACATAGCCCCACAGGATGAGCGCCAGCGGCAGGACGAGCAGGTAGGGGAACCACACGGATCCGGCTCCGCCGCGCAGCCGCTCGGCAAGGCTCAGACGGCGGGCCGAGACGGTGGTCGACGCAACGCTCACGGCTTGACCACCCACAGCCGGTCCGCATTGAACCGCAGCCCCGCCCGATCGCCGATGGCCACATTGGACGGCGCGTCCACGGCCGCGACCATCAACTCGTTGCCATCCACGTCAACGGTCAAATGCGTGGCCATCCCCGTGAACTCCACCCCAGTCACGCGCGCCTGGACCACACCATCACCTTCGGCGCTCGCCAGCACGATGTGCTCGGGCCGGGCCGAAACCCACGCCGTGTCACCCTCGCTGAGGCCATGTCCCTCGGGCGCGCCCGCCGCGACCGTCGCCCCACCCGGCAGCCGCACCGCAACCCGTTGCGCCTCAGCCGAAACCACGGGCAGCGACAGCACGTTGCTGCGGCCGATGAACCGGGCCACAAAGGCGTTGGCGGGCTTGCCATAGACCTCCTGCGGCGTGCCGATCTGCTGCACCCGCCCGGATTGCATGACCGCGATCCGGTCGGACATCGCCATGGCCTCCGCCTGATCGTGCGTCACGTAGATGGCGGTCGTACCCGCCTCCCGCTGGATCCGCCTGATCTCCATGCGCGTCTCCTCGCGCAGCTTGGCGTCCAGATTGGACAACGGCTCGTCGAGCAGGAGCAGGCGCGGGCGGATCACCAGCGCACGGGCCAGCGCCACCCGCTGCTGCTGCCCGCCCGACAGCGCGTCGATCCGGCGCGACCCGTATCCGTCCAGATGCACCTCTGCCAGTGCTTCGCCGACACGCCTGGCCGACTCGGCGCGCGACACCCGCCGCACCCTCAGTCCGTAGGCGACGTTCTGCGCCACCGTCATATGCGGGAACAGCGCGTAATTCTGAAACACCATGCCGGTGTCGCGCTTGTTCGGTGCCAGCCGGGTCACGTCCTGCTCGCCGAAGTGGATGTGCCCGGCCGTGGGGAAGTAGAAGCCCGCAACCATGCGCAGGGTGGTGGTCTTGCCGCATCCGCTCGGCCCGAGCAGGGTGAAGAACTCCCCCGCCCCGATGGTGAGGCTGACGTCGTCGACCGCGGCCGCGTCCCCGCCCCGGGCGAAGCGCTTGCTCACCGAGCTCAGTTTGACGTCAATCATGCTCTCCCCTTCTCAAGCCGATCATGAACTTCAGTCCACGTTCGACGGCGTGTCGTGACACCAACCTCATGGTCAACACCGGTGGCCCGGCCGGGCCGCCGCGATGCGGTGCGGCAGCCCGCCGCCGGGGCGCGCTGCCCGGCTCCGGTCCAGCGCGCCCGTCAAGGCCCGTCAGCCCTTGTTCTTGATGTTGGCGTTCCAGTGGTTGATCCAGGCGGTCTCGTTCTTGCCCACCACGTCCCAGTTGACGTTCATCGGCTTGAGGTTGAGCTTGGACAGCCACTCCGGCTGCTGCTGGATCGGGATGGCCGGGATCTGGAAGTAGTCCTTGGCCAGGCTGGCCCGCAGGGTACCGTCGAAAAGGAATTCAAGGAAAAGTTTGGCCCCGGTGGTGTTGCCGCCCTTGATCATCGCCACGCCGTCCACCAGGATCGGTGCGCCGGAGGCTGGCATGACATAGCCGAAGGGCATCTTCGCCTGGCCCTCGGCCTGCAGCAGGATGTCCTGCAGGTTCCAGGCGCTGAGCACGCCCTGGCCGCGCGCCATCTTCACGTAGAGGTCGGTCGGATTGGCCGCGTATTCGACGGTGTTGGCGTCGAGCTTGCGCAGCCAGTCATAGCCGGGCTGCGGGTTGCTGCCGTCGGCCGAGAACCGCTGGATCATCGAGGCGTAGATGGACCGCATGGTGCCGGACGCGGGCACGTCGCGGATGATCACCTTGTCCTTCCACTTTGGATCGATCAGGTCGTCCCAGTCCTTCGGCGCCTGGTCGGCCGGGACGAGTTTGTTGTTGTACATGATGACTTCCGGGAGCAGGATCTCGCCGAACCAGCGGCCCTGCGCGTCCCTGTAGCGGGCGTCCATCTGCCCGGCGAAGGCCGGCTGCCACGCCTCCAACAGGCCCTCGTTGGCGCCTGCCGTCAAACCCTGCTGCGTGCCGCCCCACCAGACGGAGCCCTGCGGGTTGCTCTTCTCGGCGCGGGTGCGCTCCAGCACCTCCTGCGCGCCCATGTTGAGCACCTCCACCTTGCCCTTGTACTCCGGGTATTTGGCGGTGAACTGCTCCACGACGTAGTCGGTGACCTTCTTGTCGCGGGCGCTGTAGATGACAAACTTCTGTGCTTGTGTACCGCTTCCGGCCGGCGCGGGATCGCCCGATCCGCCGCATGCCGCTAAGCCGGCCGTGACCATCGCGCCTAACGCGATGAGAGCCAGGCGACGTTTCATTGTCGTGCCTCCAAAGGTTTTCAAGGGATGGAAGGGAGACGCACCGCCGCCGACAGGGCATAGCTGATCGCGCCGTGCAACACCGCTTGGTCGCCGAGAACGGCCCGCCGGACCTCGGTCGCGGCCGGGGCCTTCGCCGAGACCAGATCCTGCATTCGCGCCAGCGCCGCGTCGTCGAGCTGCGCCGCCGCACCGCTGAGCAACACCCGGCCCGGGTCGACGACGCAGGCGCAGGAGATGATGAGCCGGGCCCACGCGCCGAGCACCTCGTCGAGGTAGGCGCGGGCCGCGACGGAGGACTCGGCCAGCCGGACCAACTCGCTGACCGGTGACTCAGGACGGCGGCCGGGGTGCAGTGCCACCACCCGTTCTGCGATCGCGTTGGCCGACCACATGGCCTCGAACGGCCCGACGCCGCTGTAGGCCCGGTCGGTGAACCCGTCCAGCGGGAGGAAGCCGACCTCGCCGGCCGCACCGCTCGCACCCCGGCGCACCTTGCCGTCGAGCACGAGCCCCGCGCCGATGCCGTCGGCCACGTGCAGCAGCAACAGGTCGTCGACGTCTTTGCCGGCCCCGGCGACGCGCTCCCCCGCGGCCATCAGGTTGACGTCGTTGTCCACGATCACGGGCACGCCCAGCTCGTGTTGCACGGACTGGCCGATCGGACGGGCCTCGACCAGGCCGACGGACGGGGCCAGGCGCACCGCGCCGTCGACGGAGACGCCGGGCACCGCGATGGCCACGCCGCGCAGCGACGGGCGGGCGTCATCGACGAGTTCGAGCACGAACTGGCACACGGTCTCGACCATGTCGCCCGCGAGCCGGGCCGTGCGGTGCGCGATCACCGCGCCGTTGCTGTCGGCGATCTCGCACGTGATCCGGGGCGGCTCAAGGGAAACGGCCGCGACGAGTTCGGCGCGCGGGTTGAACTCGAGCATCGCGCGCGGGCGGCCCGTGGTGTTGGTGCCCGAGCCGGGGCCGCGCTCGATGAGGTAGCCCTCGGCGACGAGGTCTCGCACCAGGGCAGTGAGCGTCGCCGGAGGCAGCCCGGTCAGCTCGGCGAGGTCCGCCCGGGACAGCACCCGGGCCTCCCTGGCCGCCGAAATCACCGACAGGCGCTTGATTTCACGCGACCGCTCCCGGCTGACCGGGCTGGTCGGCGTCTTCTCCATGACAATCACCGTTTCTTCCTACTATGAAGAAAATGCTTGGTCAAGTAACGAATGGATCTCGGTAGAACCTAGCCGATGGCGCGCGGTGCACCTTCTTCGCCGATCGGTCCACGGTTGTCCGAAAGCCGGTCAAGCCAAGGCCACTCGGCCGCTCGCCTCGCGCCGCATTGGACAGACAGTAGTGAGACCCGACGGCGAAGGCAAATGCCTACGCGAGGCCGCAAGGTGGGCAAAAACCCCGCCAATTTTTTCGATAAGGAAGAAAGTCGGCTCGAGCTATTGACGTCGCTCCGCGAAGATCCCTAGTGTTCGGCAGCGAAGGTCCTTCCAGAGCTGACGCGAATCGCGATGGCCACCCACGCACACTGCGCCGACCGGCCAGGCGCGCCCCTTAATTACTAGAGAGAATTAATCTACCGAAGAGGTATGCCTACATGAGATGGGCCACCATGACCGCGCTCGCGATGTGCGGTCTGCTGCTGACCACCGGGTTAGGACAACCGGTAGGCGCAAAGGACAACACGGCCGTCGACCTGGACATCATGTTCATCGGCGCGCACCCGGACGACGAAGCCGGCCAGCTCGGCATGTTCGGATACTGGAACGAGTACCACCACATGAAGGCGGGCGTCATCACGATGACCCGCGGCGAGGGCGGCGGCAACGCGGTCGGCCTCGAAGAGGGCCCGGCCCTGGGCATCCTGCGCGAGGCCGAGGAGCGGCGCGCCGTCAAGTGGGCCGGCATCGACCACATCTACAACCTCGACGCGCTCGATTTCTATTACACCGCAAGCGCTCCGCTGTCCGAGAAGATCTGGGGCTACCACAACTCGCTGTCGCGCATCGTGCGCGTGTTGCGCACGACGCGGCCCGAGGTCATCGTCACCATGGACCCGTCGGCCACTCAGGGCAACCACGGCAACCACCAGGAGGCCGCGATGCTCGCGGTCGAGGCGTTCTACGCCGCGGCCGACCCCAACGCGTTCCCGGAGCAGCTGAGCAAGGAGGGCCTCAAGACGTTCCGTCCGGGGCGCCTGTTCCAGATCGGCGGCGGTGGTGCCGGCGCGCCCGGCCAGGCGTGCGAGACCGCGCCGTTCACACCGGCTCAACCCACCAATGTGGTCTTCGGGACGTGGGCGGGCTACGAGTCCGCCCGCCACAACGGCACCCGCTGGAACCAGGTCAACGTGTGGGCCCGGCGGGAATACGCCAGCCAGGGCTGGGCGGGCACGCCCGACGCGCAGCCCGACCCCGCGCAGATCGGCTGCACCCGGATCACGCTGCTCGACAGCCGCACACCCTACCCGGACCCGCGAGTCGGCGGCACCGCCGCGCTGCAGGGCACCAACATCCGGGCGCAGGGCGGCCTGCCGCTGGGCACCGAACTGCACCTGCGGTCCGAGTGGAATGTGCTCGGCGGGGTCCCGTTTGAGGTCAAGGCACACGTGCGGGCTGAGCACACCTTGCCGGGTGCCAAGGTGTCGCTGGAGGTTCCGGCCGGCTGGACCGTGCAGGGCAACGGCGACCTGGGCACCATCCCGGGCAACGGGAGGGAGAAGGTGGCCACGTTCACCGTCACCGCACCGCAGAATATCGTTGCGGGCGAACGGTTCCGGCTCAAGGCGCACATGACGACGCCGCGGGACGGGTCGGGCACCAACTCGACGCTCGTGCAGGCGACCGCGCCGGTGCGCGGAACGCTGGAGCCGCTCCCCGAGATCGGGCTGTTCCGCCAATGGACCGAGCGCAACAACGTGCAGGCGCTCGACGCTCTGATCGCCTCTATGATGAGCATTTCCAGTGGGGGTACCAGATCCGTCCGCGTCGACCTGACAAACCACAGTCAGCAGACCCAGTCGGGCACGGTCAAACTGAACCTCCCCGCCGGGTTCGCGGCGGCGCAGGCCCAGCAGTCGTACAGCGGACTCGCCCCCGGAGCGCGCACGTCGGTCACGTTCACCGTGACCAACACGGACGCCAGCCTGCCCACGGCCAACCGCGCGCCCAACGACGGCGCGTATCCGGTGCAGATCGAGACCAGCTACACCGGGGGCAGCGCCACCGAGCGGGGCGTGTTCAACCTCGTGCCCGTGACGACGATCCCCAAGACGGGCACCGCACCGATCGTGGACGGCACGGCGGGCGCGGGTGAATACACCGGCCCGGTGATCGACATCTCCACCAGGTGGGAGGGCACGCCGGCACCGGCGAGCGACATCTCCGGCACGGCGCAGCTCACGTGGACCGACGAGGCCCTGTACGTCATCTTGAACATCACCGATGACGTGCTTGGTACCGTGTTGCCGCCCAACGACTGCAAACGGCCACGGCGCAACGACAACGTGGAGTTCGGCATCGACCCGCGTGGTGGCTCCCCCAACACGTCGACCGTCTTCAACGCGGCGCTGTTCCCGATCACGCGCGACGCGGCCAACGGCAACCCGCCGTGCTTCGCCCGCGAACGCGACAACCACCAGGGCGGCCCGGCAACCGCGCCCGGGATGCAGATCGCCTCCGTGGTGACGAGCAACCCGTACACCGGTTACCGGATCGAGGCGAAGATTCCGTTCAGCGTGCTGCCGGACACCATCGACCCGGCCGCCATGGGCATGAACATCCTGGTGAACGACTCCGACACGCAGGATCTGACCGGCCAGACCCGGGTGGGCTGGTCCACCTGGGCCGGTGTGCGGGCCGATCCGTGGCGTTGGGGCGTGGCACGGGTGGACGGCTACCCGGTCAAGCCGCCTGCGCCGAAGGAGCCCATCATTCCGGACACCGCGGCTCTAAGCGTGAACTCGCCGCAGACCATCCTGCAGTCCACTTCGGACGGCTTGGCGCCGGGCGGATACACCAAACTGCCTGACGGCACCATCGAGGTCGATGACGTGTCCACACGGGACGGTCGGGTCGCGTTCGAACTCGAAGCGGAACGGGCCGGCACCGCACGGGTGTTCATCTGGGACGGCACGAGGGTCGTGGCCAATACGGTGGTCGAGTTCGGCGGTGACGGTGAGCGCGATGTCGTGCTGCCGCTGTCGGCCGCCCTGCCCACGGGCGCGACGCTGCTGGTGTCATTTCAGTCCGGCGACGCCACCGCCGCAGCGGGTCACCGCCTGAGCTGAACATCCGCAACACCAAGGGGACCGGTCTCACCCACCGGTCCCCTTGCTTTATTGGACAGCCGGCCATCGGTGGCGCGTCAAAGATGCGCCACCGTGGGCGCGGTGTGGGCCGGACCTCACTGTGGCGATGCCGGGCAGCGTCACGTCCAGCACGGCCAGATCGGGCCGATGCCTGCCCGCCATCCGCACCGCTTCGTGGCCGCAGCCCACGGCGACCACCTACAACCCGCCGCGCGCAGCCTGTCGGCCAGCAGCTCGCGCAGATCCGGTTCGTCTTCCACCACCAGCAACCGGTACAGGCCAGACAGCGTGCGGCCCGAAGCTAAGCGCGACCTGAGAGCCCGCTACCGATCGGCGGTGCAGGCGGGACAGGTACCGAAAATGTCCAGGGTATGGGAAACCTCGGCGAAGCCATGCTGGGCGGCGACGCGGTCGGCCCACCTTTCGACAGCGGGGCCGATGATGTCGATGGTACGGGCGCAATAGCGGCAGACCAGATGATGGTGGTGTTGCTTGCCCTGCCCGCACAGCCGGAAAAGCTGCTCGCCGTTGGGCAGGCGCATGGTGTCTGCCTCACCCGCGTCGGCAAGGACCTGCAGGTTGCGATAGACCGTCGCGAGCCCGATCTTGCTGCCCTGCAGGCGCAGCTCGGTGAAGAGCTGTTGCGCCGTGCGGAAGTCGTCGGTGTGGCGCAGCAATGCGAGGATCTCCTCACGCTGCCTGGTGTTGCGCATGGCGCCGGGGACGTTTTCGGTCACTGTGACCTCCCTGCTTCGCGTGAGGCCGCCCAGGGCCAGTTCGGAGCGGCCCTGGGCGACCGGCATGAGGCGGGTTGGCTAGTTGGTCGCGACGAAGGTGTAGTTCACCGGGCCGGACGACACGGTCGCGCCGTCGGAGGCGCGGACGCCGGTGACCTCGAACGTGACGGTGTAGGTGCCCGCCGCTTCGACGGCCCAGTTGACGTGACCGTGCGCGTTGACGTTGAGCGTGCGCGAGTCGGGCATCCCGTCCTCGCTGTCGAACCACTTCGTGACCGCGCCGAACGTGCCGACCGTGTAGACGCTGAATCCGTTGGGTCCGGACATTCCGGTGAGCTTGAGCTGCAGGTTGTTGTTTTGCAGCACGCCGCTCGGGACGCCGAGGGTGTTCCAGCCCAGCCACAGGAGCCCGGACTTCTGGGTCTGCGGCAGGATCCACACGGTGTCCCCGGGGTTGCCGAGGAACGCGTAGCTGCTCCCGCTGGGCACTGTGGTCTTCGCGGCCGCAGGCGCCGACAGGGTCACGGTGGCCGGGTCACGCTCGACGCCCGGCGAGACGGTGTCGTCGAAAACCTTGACGGAGAAGGAGTTGTTCACCCAGTTCACATCGACGGCATCGGCGTGGCCCTGGGAGAGGGTGACGGCGTGCGCCGGCGCGGCGGCGAATGCGACGAGCGCGGTCGCCATCACGCCGCTGAGCATGAGGCGCTTCATGAGCTGGCTCCTAACACGTTGAAGCGGTAGACGACCGGGCCCGAGCTGACGACCTTGTTGGTGTTGGCGTCGCGAGCCGTGACCACGAACACGAGGTAGTACGAGCCGGACTTGGTGAAGGCCCAGTTGGCGTGCATGTGCGTGCCCGCGGCCACCGTGAAGCTGTCGGGCAGCCCGTTGCGGCTGTTGAGCAGCACGGTCGGCGCGCCGACCTCATCGGTGGTGAACAGGCTGAAGTGCCCGGGTCCGTAGACGCCGGCCAGCTTGATCCGCACGCTGTCGCCGACCAGCGCGCCCGGCTCGATCTCCTCGGTCCCGATCCCGGCGAACAGCAGGTTGGGGTCTTCGACCTGAGGCAGGATCCACACCGGCGCGCCCGGCGCGCCGAGGAAGGCGTAGGCCGGGTCATCCGGCACGGCCAGCTGGGCCGAAGACTTGACCTCGATGATGACGTCGCACGGCTCGCGTTCGACACCCGGCTCGACGGTCTCGTCATGCACGTGAACGTGCAGCTGCCCGTCCTCGTAGGCGACGCCGATGACGTCGGCGTGCCCCTGGTTGAGCACGACCGGGGCCGCCTGGGCCGGTGCGGCGCCGACCGCGATCGTTGCGGCCGTGCCAAGAGCGACCAGCAGGGACCTGGTGCGCATGCGCATAGATATTCCTTTCAAGAGGGTGGAGCATCTAACGAAAACCATAACCGTTTTCATTAGACGTGTCGAGCGCGCATCGCGAGACGGCGCACCAACCCGTGTTTCGGCGCGAAAACCCAGCACAGCAGGAAAATCACGGTCACCACGAGCACGATGAGCCCGCCCGCGGCAAGGTTGTACGCATAGGACAGGTACAGCCCCGACACGGCCGAAAATGCGGCGATGGCCGGAGCGAGCAGCATCATGAGCCCGAGCCGGTCGGTCAGCAGCCGCGCCGCCGCCGCCGGGGTGATGAGCAGCGCCAGCACCAGAATGTTGCCGACCGCTTGCAGCGACACGACAATGGCGAGAGTCACCATCGTGTACAAAGCGATGTCCAAAGCGAACAGATGGTGCCCGGCGGCCCGTGCGGTCTCCCGATCCAGCGCGACCGCGACCAGCCGCCTATGCAAAAACGCTGTCGCGGCAAGCAAAGCCGTGCCCGCGACCAGCACCGTGCGCACATCCTGATCCGAGATGCCGAGAATCTGTCCGAAAAGGAACGACTCCAGCGAGCCGCCGTAGCCCGGCGTGGCACTGAGCACCACGATCCCGAGCGCGAACGCGGCGGCGAAAAACACGCCGATCACCGCATCCTCCTTCAGCCGCCGATTCTGCGACAGCACGGCGATGAGCACCGCCGTGGCAACCCCGGCCACCGCGCCACCGAGCGCCAGATTGAGGTGCAACGCGAACGCAATCGCCACACCGGGAAAGACCGCATGTGCGACCGCGTCACCGATGAAGGCCATGCCGCGCAGCACCACATGCGTGCCGACAATGCCGCAGACGACACCGGAAGCCAGGCACATCAGCAGCGCGCGCTGCATGAAGGCGTGCTGCCACGGTTCCATCAAAAAATCGATCATATGGGTACCCCGAAAGCCTTCAGCCACACCTGCGGATCGGTGAGCTCGTCCGGTGGCCCGTCCGCGATGACGGTCCGGTTGAGCAGGCACAGCCTGGTGCACACCTGCCGTGCCGCGGGCAGGTCGTGCGTGGTCATGAGCACCGCCACGTCCTCCCGCCGAAGTTTGGTCAGCAGGTCCGTCAGCGCCTGCTGGGTGGGCGTGTCCAGGCCGGTGAACGGCTCGTCGAGCAGCAGGACCCGTGGCCGCAGCGCCAGCGCGCGGGCGACCAGCACCCGCTGGCGCTGCCCGCCCGACAGCTCACCGATCGGGCGCCCGCGCAGCGCGAGCATGTCCACCTGCGACAGTGCCTCCTCGGCGACCGCCCTGTGCGAAGCGGTGAACCGGCGGTGCGCCAACGCCGAGCGCACCGCCTTCTCCACGCTGATCGGATAGTCCCACGCGAACTCGTGCCGCTGCGGCACATAGCCCACGGTGCCCATCGCCTGGCGCGGGCCCCGCCCGCCCACCGTGATCCGCCCCGCCGAGACGGGCAACAGCCCGAGCACCGCGCGCAGCAGTGTCGTCTTGCCCGCGCCGTTGGGCCCGATCAGGCCGACGAGCTCACCGGGAGCGACCACCAGCCGGACGTCCTCCAGCACCGTGCGCCCGGCCAGCTCGACCCGCACCCCTTGCGCGTCAATCATCGCCGCCTCCGCCAAAGCAGGAGCAGCACACCGAGCACAACGACAACTGCCGCAGCGCCCACCGCAACCCACGGAAACTCGGCGGGCCGGCTGTCTTGTGCGACGACGGCCGCCGTCGATGACGGTGCGACGGTGGGAGACTGGGTCGGAGTCGGGATTGGACCATCACCGGCGAGGATGGTCAGCGTCTGCCGGTCCGTGACCGTCGTACCGCTGTTGAGTGTGGCGCTCATCTCGATGTCGAGCTGATACGCGCCCTGCGTGGTGAACACCCAGTTGCCGTGCGCGTGGGTGTTGGTCTCGATCGTGCTGCGCTGCGGCATCGGTTTGGCGCTGTCGAACACCTGCAACGGCTCGCCGAACGCGCCATTGAGGAACAGCAGCATCTTCCCCGGCCCGCGCACCCCGTGCAGCGTCCAGCTCATCTCACGCTTCACCTCGGCCGCGACCTGTGGATCCTGCGTGTTCCACCCGGGCCACAGCACTCCCGGCTGCTGCACCTGAGGGAACAACCACACCTTGCTTCCCGGAGCACCGAGGAAGGCGAACCTGTCGTCGGAAGGCACCTCGATGACGGCTTTGTCACCGGCCTTCAACACGACATCACGCAGCTCCCGCCACGCCGACGGCTGCGTGGTGTCGTCGCGCAACTGGATGCGCCACTTGCCGTCCACGAAGCGTGGTCCGATGTCGACATGGCCGTCCGCGATGACGATCGGCGATGCTTGCGACAGCTGCGACAACTTCGGGCCGCCCGCTTCACCCAGGCACGAGCGCAGCTCGGAAGCATTGTGGCGCATCATCTTCAGGTAGGTGTCGGCCTGACTGTCGAACGAGTCACCGTACAACTTGCACACTCGCACGCCCCGGTCGGCGGCGACCTGTTGCAGCACACCGCCGCGATGCGCCAAGTGTGGCTCCAGGAACACCGCGGGCACCTTGAGATTGCCGATCGTCTCGGTGAGCTTGCGCACCTGCTCGACGCTTGGCTCCTGCGCAGGGTTGGGCACCACGAAGCCCGCCACCGTCATGTCATAGGCCGCGGCCAGATAACCGAAGGCGTCGTGAGTCGTGATGAGCTGCCGCCGCCCGGACGGTATCGCGGAAATCCGCTCCCGCACAAAGGCATCCAGGGCGTCCAGCTCGGCGAGGTATGCCCGGCTTCGGGCGGCATATCCCTGCGCCCCGGCAGGGTCGGCTTTGGACAGTGTATCCCGGATGAGTTGCACATAGGCCTTCACATTGCGCACGTCCTGCCACAGGTGCGGGTCGATTTCGCCGTGCACGTGCTTGCCGAGAACCGCCTGTGGCAACTGATGGATTTGCTTTCCGGCGGTGCCGAGAAAGCCGAACCGGGCATCGGCGGGCACGCTGACCAGCGCCTTGTTCGGCACATCGATGACCACCTGATCCGCGGCGATCACGTCCTGCTTGCGCCCGCTGATCGCGTCGCTGTACGCGTAGACCTGGCCCTTGTCGATGTCCACGGTCAGGTCGGTGTGCCCCTTGCCGAGGATGGTGGGCTTGCCCGCGGTCTGCGGGTCGACGCCCACCGCGAAGGTGAAGGTCCCCTCTCCCGCGGGTTTGCCTTGCACCTGCGCGGTGAGCGTCAGCTGGTAGATGCCGGGCGTGGTGAACGCCCAGTTGAGGTGGGTGTGCGCGGCCGGTGGGAGCACCGCCACGTCCTTTTCGTCCAAGCCATCAGCGGAGTTGAAGTACACCGTGGGCTCGCCGAGCGCACCCGTCAGATAGACGACGAGCGCGCCCGGTCCCTCCAGTTTGGACGCTCGCAGGTGGACATCGTCGGCCCGTGACAGACCGCCCGTCCCGCGCACGGCCAGGCCCAGCCAGATCACGTCCAGCCCGAGGTCTTCGACGAGCGGGATCACGTGCGCGCCGTACATCTCCGCCGACTCGGCCAGCGACACGTTGGGTATCCCCTTGGGCGCGTTGGCGTCGATCGCCTTGATCAGCGCGTGCGGCTCCAGCAGGAGGTGGTTGGTGAACACCACATCGGCCTTGGTCACCTTCACCGCGTCGGCGGGCGTGGGCTCGTACGAGTGCGGGTCCGCGCCCGGTGGCACGAGCGAGTCGACGACCACACGGTCGCCGCCGACGTTGCGCGCAAGATCGGCGATGATCTCAGTGCTGGCGACGACCCGAATGTCACTGTCGCTGTTGGACAGTGCGGTGCACCCGGTGGAGGCGACGGCCAGGCACATCGCCAGCGTGACGGCACGCCATCTCATGCCGCGGCCCTCCTGCGCCGCATGACGAAGGTGAGGACGACACCCGCGGCGAGCAATCCCGTGCCGGTCACAAGGATCGGCGTGAGCGAGTCGCCCGTGCGCGGCAGGCCACCGCAACCGGTCGTGCGCTTGGCGTGCGGGCGCGGATCGACGTCGCCGACCACGATCGTCACCGTGGCGGTGTCGCTTGTGGACTGCGACTGCTGCCGGAACGTCAGCTTGTACACGCCCTGCTTCGTGAAGGCCCAGTTGCCGTGCGCGTGCGTGCCAGCCGCGACGGTGAACGTGTCGGGTAGGCCGTCACCGCTGTTGAAGTGAATCCGGGGCTGGCCGAGCGAGGTGTATTCGTAGACCGCGACCCGGCCCGGTCCGCTCACCTTCGTCAGCGACCACTGCACCGGACTGCTGACCGACTCGGTGTTCCAACCCAGCCAGATGATGCCGCTGCGCTGCGTCTGCGGAATCTGCCAGATCGTCGAGCCGGCCGGCCCAAGGAACTCGAACCCGGCCGGGAGGGTGATCGCCGCCGCGGGCTTGAGATGCAGCACGACATCGGCCGGGTCGCGCACCGCGTCGGTCTTGACCCCGATATCGATCCGTCCATTCACGATCCGGCTGGCGATGTCGGCGTGTCCGTTGTCGACGATCGGCAGGTTGACGGTGGTAGGAATGCATGCGGGCGAAGTGCTGGTTGGCGGGGTCGTTGTCGCCGAAGGGCTCGGCGTCTGGCTCGTCGAAGGGCTCGGCGAGGCGCTTGGCGAACGACTGGGCGAAGCGCTGGGCGACACGCTCGTCGGCGGCCCCTCCACGACGACGGTCACGGGCGCGGAAACCGATGGCGCGAAGTCATTGTCGTACTTGGGAATGAAATGAGCCGTTATCTCGTGGGTGCCGGACGGGAGGCTCGTGGTGGTAAGAGTCGCCGTGCCACCGTCCACATTGGTGTGTCCCAGCGACCCACCCGCATGGCGGAAGTCGACCCAGCCCACCGCGCCTTGCGGCTGCACCGTCGCGGTCAGCGTGACCTGCCGGTCGGAGACGGACGCCGTCAGCTGAGTCTGCGTCGAGGTGGGCGTCACCGTGTCGCCGACCACCCAGGTGTAGCGCACCGGATCGGAGCTGACCTGGCCGCCACCGGCCAGCGTCGCCTTCGCCTGGAAGGTGAGCTCGTAGCGGCCGAGCGCGGTGAAACTCCAGTTGACGTGGGCATGCGTGTGCACCGGCACGGCCTGCGTCCGGTAGCTCGTGTCGCTGGAGCTGAACAGGCGAATGGGCTCACCGAGCGGGCCGACCTGGAACATCTCCAACCGGCCCGGCCCACTGACGCCCTTGAGCTCCAACTGCACCTGGTCATCGGCGAACACACCCGAGTCGAGGCTCTGCGTGTCCCACCCGGCATACAGCAGACCGTCGACGGGATCCTGCGGCGCGACCCACACCGTGTCGCCCGGCGCGCCGAGGAACCCGAACTGCGGCTCGTCGGGGATCTGGAGCGCGGCGGCCTCCTTGAGCTGGAAGATCACCTCTTCGGCGGGCTTGTAGGTGTAGGGCGTGCTGCCGATGCGGGTCTGCAGCCGCAAGCGGCCGTCCGTGTATTGCATGTCTATGACGTCGGTGTGCACGTCGTGCAGCACGAGTCGCGACCCGCCGGCCGGTGGCTGCGCGGCACCCGGTGCCGCCAAGCCAAGCCCCGCCAGCAGCATCGCGGCAACAACAAATCGTGACCTCATCAGCCTTCCGTTCCTCCCCGCGTTATTAGCAACGATTATCGTTACCATACGTCACTCATAAACGGAAGGGGTAAGCGCCCTGGATGAGATGAACCTCGCGTGAGGTTTTGCTCAGGCCGACCTCATCGCCGGCTCACCGCCGGCCCGCACTGTCGTGGGATGGAAGCTGCTCTGGCGGTGGTCTTCGCCGTGCTCACCGTGCTGCATATGGCGTACTATCCGCTCTCGGTCCTGTTCGAGGCGCGGGCGCGGTCCCGCCCGGCGACGCGCTACCTGGACAGCCCGTCGCCGCTGGTTTCGGTCATCATCCCGGCCTACAACGAACGGCTCGTCATCGCGGCCTGCCTGGATTCGGTGCTCGCCGATCGGTACCAAAACAAAGAAATCATTGTTATCGACGACGGTTCGACCGACGGCACCCTGGCGGTGCTCGACCGCTATCGGCATCGTCCGGGCGTGACGGTGCTCGCGCAGGCCAACGGCGGCAAGGCAAGCGCGCTCAACGCGGGCATCGCCCTGGCCAACGGCGAGATCATGGTGTTCGCGGACGCGGATGGCGTGTTCGCCGCCGACACCATCGACCGGCTGCTCGACGGGTTTGACCGGCCGGACGTCGGCGCGGTCTGCGGCAACGACACACCGTCCAACCTCGATAGTGCGTTGCCGCGCCTGCTCGCCCTGCTCACGCACGTCACGTCGCTCGTGCGCCGGGCGCTGTCGGTGGTGAACTGCCTGTCCATCGTGTCCGGCAACTGCGGCGCGTTGCGCAGCCGGGTCGTGCGGGAGGTGGGCGGCTTCACCGAGGGCATGGTCGGCGAGGACCTCGAAATCACGTGGCGGGTGCATCGCGCCGGCTACCGGGTGACGTTCCAGCCGCGGGCCATGGTGCGCGCGGAGGTCCCGTCGACCGTTGGGGCGCTTTGGAAACAGCGCGTCCGCTGGACCCGCGGCCTGATCCAGACCGCGCGGATGCACCGCGACATGCTGTGCCGCCCGCGATATGGCGCGGTCAGCTACTACATCACGCTCAACCTCATCACCACGCTGCTGCTGGCACCGCTGCAGCTCGCGTTCCTGGCCGTGCTCATCGGCACCACCTCCCTCGGCGACATCGCCGGGCTGGTGGTGTCGTTGACGATAACCCTTGCCCTGGTCGACTTCTGCTTGGCCGCCGGGCTCGATCGCGCCTGGCGAGATTTGAGATTCCTTTATCTGATACCAGGAATGCTCCTGTACTCCACGGTGCTGAGCGCGGTCGTGCTGTGGGCGTGGCTGCACGAGCTGCGCGGCACGCCCGCGCACTGGAACAAGCTTGCCCGCCGGGCGAACGTGCCGCGCTGATCACGCTGCCACGGCGGGCACCTCGTGCTCCTGCATCAGCGCATCGATGACCTCCGGTGCGGCGGCGCAATGCGCGCCATACCTGGCATTGATCTCCAACACGGCGGGCATGCCGTCCGCCCGCCGCCGGATATCCACATCGGACGGTCCAAACAGGCCGATCGCGCGCACCGCGGCCACCGCCAGCGCACCCACGTCGAGGTCGTCCACCCGGGACACCGCCACGCCGTTGCCCACCTCCCCGCCCGTCAGCGCGTCCTTGCGCAGCACGCCGCCCGCGACACCGCCGTCGGCCGACAGGTACAGGTTCACCGCGTATTCCGCGCCGGGAAGGAACTCCTGCAACACGAACCGGTCCTCGGTGATGCCGTCCAGGATGGTGCGCGGGTCGCGGTGCACCGTCACGCCGCGCGCGCCCCTGCCCGACCGGGGCTTGCGCAGCACCGGCAGGCCGAGCCGCCGCTGGACCTCGGTGGCGGTGACCATCTCGCCGGCGAGCACGGTCTCGGGCACGGCCACCGACATCAGTTGCAGGCACTGGAAGGTGAGCCACTTGTCCGACGCCACGTTTACCGACAGCGGATCGCCGACCGCGATGGTGATGCCGCCGCGCTGCGCGGTCTGCTTGACCGCGGCGAGCACGGGCAGCTCCTCGGTCACCGTGGGCACGACGACGCGGACGGCGTAGGCGCGGCACAGCTCGAACACGGTGGGCACGAAGCGCGACGAGCTCGCGGGCGGCACGACCCGCGTGGGGTAGGGAGCCCAGCCCACCTCACGCGCATCCACCCCGACGACGTGGCGGCCGCGGGCGAACAGCTCCCCGGCGACGGCCCGGCCAGCGGGCCCACCGACACCGGTGACCAGATATGTGGGCCCGCTCATCACAGCTCACCCGGTGTCGCGCGCAGGAGGCGTACCGGTTCGAAGCCCTCGGCCAGGCGGACCTTGGCCTGCGCGCCCCGGAAGAGCGCGATGCCACGGACCCGCTCGGCCGACATGTACGCCTTGCCCCTCTGATCGGCGTGCGCCCCCACCGCCGCGATCTTCAGGTCCACGTAATCCTCGACATCCACAAACACACGCGGGTCGAAATCGGTTGTCACCGAAGGGCTTTCGTAGCACAGGATCGCGGAGTGGCTGCGCGCCGCCTGCAGGGTGGCCACATGCGCCGCGCGATGATCGGCGTGCTGGTCGTTGGCGGAATGGGTGAAGATGATGTCCGGGTTGAACCGACGCACCACGGCCTCGATAGCCGCCACCGCCTCGGGCTCGTGCGCGGCCAGCCGCGTGTCCGGCAGGTCGAGCACGCGCACCTGGCTCACCCCGAGCAGGCGCCCCGCCGCCACAGCCTCCCGCGCCCGCTCCTCGGCGCTGCCGCCGTTGCCCCCGCGCGTCAGCACGAGTGCGAAGATCTCGTGGCCGGAGTCGGCGAGCTTGGCCACCGTCGCGCCGCACGCGAGTTCGAGGTCGTCCGGGTGGGCGCCCACGACCAGCACGCGGCGGGCAGCCCGCACAGGCACGGGCCGGGCCGGCGTCACCGCGGCGATCCCGCCGACCCCACCGAGCACGAGCACACTGCTCGCGGTGACGGCGAGCCCGGCGGGCGTCTGGTCGTGGTTGCCGGTGAACAGGCACCAGAGATTGGCGCCAAGCCCCGACCACAGGCACACATGGATCGCCCACAGTCCGGGGATCCTGCCACGCAACCGGCCCGGCACCGCGACCGCGGCGAGGGCGAAAACTCCCGTGAGGATGACACATACAGCCACGGTCCCAATCTGGCCGCACGCGATGAGGCCGCTATGAACCGCACATGAGACGGTTCTCATCCGGGCCTCACCGGCGCGTCACGCGGGTCGCGCAGGCTGTCAGCATGAGTGAGAGCTTGCCCAGGCGAACCATGCGAGTGGGCCGCTCCGAAGCCAAGCGCAGCGGAGTGACGCCGGAGCCGGCGGAGGTGCCGGCATGAGTGCACAGCAAATCGCGACCGGTGTCGCGCTGGTCGCACTGACCGCACTGGTCACGGCGCTGGGACTGCCCGCGCTGCTGCCGGCCGCCGACGTGCCGCCCATCGTCGTCAACCCGGCGGGCGCCGTCGACCCAATGAGCCCGGTGAGCCCGGTGAGCCCGGAAGGGCCGATGGACGGCGACGATCAGGGCGACGACGATGGCCTGGACGACGACGGCCCGGACAACGGCCACATGGGCGGGGGTGACGATGCCGACGACAGGGAAGGTACCGGTTCCGGCGATGACGGCGGCACGGACGACGACCGTGGCGATGACGGAGACGACGACGAACGGGATGACAACGACGGAGACGACGACTGAGCAGCGATGGCACAGGCCGGCGCTCAGCCTGCGATTGCGGCTGCTGGGCTGGGCCCTGGCCCTGCTCGCGCTGGCCAGCCTCGCCTCGGTGCTGGTGATCCGGCAGGTGCTGCTCAACCAGTTGGAGAACCGCGTTGCCGCCGACATGCGCCAGGAGGTCACCGAGTTCCGCCGGCTCGTCGACGGGCGCGACCCGACGACCGGCCAGCCGTTCGGGGGCAACCTGCGCGCCATCGCCGACACCTATTTGATGCGCAATGAGCCCGCTGCGGGGGAGGCGGTGCTTTTGTTCGTGGACGGCCGGTTCTACCGGGGCACGGCCGACCCGGCGGAGCTTGCTCTCACGGGCGACCTGCTGCGCAACTGGCCCACCGTCGCCGAGAGCGCCGAGGGCCGGGTTTCGGGGCATCCGCGCGGCCCGGTCTACTGGCTCGCCACGCCAGTCGTCATCAACGGCGTGGTGCGTGGGCAGTTCGTCGTGCTGGACTTCACCGGCCCCCGCCACGCCGAGATCGACCGCGCTGTGCGGCTGATGGGGCTGTCCTGCCTGCTCGTGATCGTCGTCGTGGCCGCCGGGGGCTATCTCGCCATGGGTCGCGCACTTCGTCCACTTCGGACGGTCACCGAGACCGCCCGCGCCATCGGGGAGACCGACCTGTCCCGGCGCATCAGCGTGCACGGCGGCGACGAGGTGGCGCAGCTGTCGCGTACCTTCAATCTGATGCTCGACCGGCTGCAGCGGGCGTTCGTCAACCAGCAGACGTTCCTCAGCGACGCCGGCCACGAGCTGCGCACGCCGATCACCATCGTGCGCGGGCACCTGGAGCTCATGGGCGACGACCCGGTCGAGCGCCGCGAGACCATCGCGCTCGTCACCGACGAACTGGACCGGATGAACCGCATGGTCAACGACCTGCTCCTGCTGGCGCGCACCGAGCAGCCCGACTTCGTGCAGCCCGGCCTCGTCGACGCCGCCGCGCTGATGGCCGAGGCGTTCGTGAAGGCGACGGCTCTGGGCGAGCGCGACTGGCAACTCAACGCCACAGACCCGGCCTGGGTGTGGGCCGACCGCCAACGGCTCACCCAGGCCGTCATGCAACTCGCGCAGAATGCGGTCCAGTTCACCGAGCGGGGCAAGCGCATCAGCCTCTCGGTCGAGGTGGCCGAGTCCGCTGTGCTGCTGTCGGTGTCCGACGATGGCACGGGCATCGAGCCGCAGGATCAGGAGCGCATCTTCCAGCGTTTCGCACGGGCCGGCCGCGGGCACGAGGGCTCGGGCCTGGGTTTGGCCATCGTGGCCGCGATCGCGCATGCTCATGGCGGGACCGTCGAGGTGCGAAGCGCGCCCGGCGCGGGTTCCACGTTCACGCTCAAACTCGCACGACAGGAGGGGCCCGGCCGGTGAACCGAGTGCTCATCGCCGAGGACGAGCCGCGCATCGCGTCGTTTCTCACCAAGGGGCTGCGCGCCGCCGGCTACGTCACCACCGTGGTGACCACGGGCGTGGAGGCCGCCGACTACGGCCGCAGCGCGGATTTCGACCTGCTGATCCTCGACCTGGGCCTGCCCGGACAGGACGGCATGGCGGCGCTGGCCCAGATCCGGGCGCGCGGCGACCGGCTCCCCGTGATCGTGCTGACCGCGCGCGACGGCGTGCCCGACCGGGTCGCGGGTCTGGACCTCGGCGCCGACGACTACATGACCAAGCCGTTCAGCTTCGAGGAACTGCTGGCGCGGGTGCGGGCTCGGCTGCGCGAGCACGGGCAGACCAAGCTCACCGTGCTGGAGGCGGCGGGCGTGTCGCTGGACCTGGTGCGGCGGGTGGCCACGGTCGACGGGCGCCAGGTCGAGCTCACCGCGCGCGAGTTCCTGCTCGCCGAGACGTTCATGCGGCACCCGCGGCAGGTGCTCAGCCGCGAACAGCTGCTGGACCGGGTCTGGGGCCTGGCACACGATCCGGGATCCAACATCGTGGACGTCTATATCGGCTACCTGAGAAAAAAGCTCGGAAACGACCTCATCGCCACGGTCAGGGGGATGGGTTACCGCCTGGGGGATTAATGAGTTCTCATCCGGTACCCGAACCCGCGCAGCGTCTCGATGACTCCCGTGCCGAGCTTCTTGCGCAGCGAGCTCACATACACGTTGATGATGTTCGACGTCGGGTCGAAGTCGTAGCCCCACGCCCGCGACAGCAGCTGCTCCCGGCTGAGCACCTGATCCGGGTGGCGCGCAAGGATTTCCAGCAACGTGAACTCGCGCGCGGTCAGCTCGACCGGCCGCCCGCCGACCGTCGCGCGGCGGGCCAGCAGATCGAGCTCCACCACGCCCGCACTGATCACGTGGGTCTGTGGCGTGCCGAGGTCGCGCAGCCGCGCCCGCACCCGCGCGAGCAGTTCCTCGAACCGGAACGGTTTGGTCATGTAGTCGTCCGCGCCGAGATCGAGCGTATCGACCACATCGGACAGTTGGGGCCGCCCGGTGAGCACGAGCACCGGCACGCGATGCCCGCGCCCGCGCAGTCCCCGCAGCACCTCCAGCCCGCCCTTGCCGGGCAGTCCAATGTCGAGGATCAGCAGATCGAACTGTCCCGAGGCGCCCAGCTCCTCGGCGGCGTGCCCGTTGTCGACGTGGACCGTGGGCCATCCCTTGGCCCGCAATCCCTTTTCCAGGAACGACGCGATCAGCGGGTCGTCCTCGGCGATCAGGATTCGCGCCATGGCTCGTGGTCCTTTCGTGGGGCGGCGGGAAGCACGAGCACGAACGTCGACCCGCCCCCCGGCCGGCTGGTCACCTCGACACGGCCGCCGTGCGCCTGCACCAGTGCCCTGACGATGGCAAGGCCCAGGCCCGAGCCTCGGTATCGGCGATGCGCCTGCGCTCCGCGCTGGAACCGCTCGAAAATCCGGACCAGGTCGGCCTCTGCGATGCCGCTGCCGGTGTCGCGTACGCTGATCCGCCATTCGTCGCCGGTGCGCGACGTCGCGAGCGCGATGGTGTCGGTGCTCGACGTGTGATGCACGGCGTTCTGCGCCAGGTTGACCACGGCCTGGGTGAGCCGGTGCCGGTCGCCGAGCACCGCACCGGTCGCGGCATCGTCGACCGTCCACATGCGATGGGCCAACGAGGACAGCTTGCCCGCCAGCTCGTGGGTGAACGAATGCAGGTCGATCGATTCCAGGCGCAGGAAGTCGGGCTGCGCGATGTCGGCCAGCAGCCGCAGGTCCTCCACGATCCGGCCCATGCGCTCCAGCTCGTCGGTCACCAGCGCGATGGTCTCGCTGCGCTCCAGCGGATCGTCGCCAACGACACCGTGCTCCAGCAAGCCGAGGTGGCCCATGCAGATGGTCAGCGGCCCGCGCAGCTCGTGACTGGCGTCCAAAATGAACTCGCGTTGCTTGCGCAGCACGAGTTCGAGCCGGTCCATCATGGCGTTGAAGGTGCGCGCCATCTCGGCGGCCTCGTCGCTGCCGCGCACCGGGATCGGGATGCGTTGCGACTGTTCGGATTGCGAGATGAGCCGGGCGGTCTGGGTCAGCTGGCGCACCGGCACGAGCAGCCGCCCGGTCAGCAGCCAGGCGAACGCCGACGCGACGAGCACGATGGCCGCCACGACGAACACGCCGTAGGTCTGCACACCGACGATCTCGCCGTGCTCGCTGACCGGCAGGATCGTGACCACGAACAGCCCGGTCCGCTCGCCGAGCGACACCTCCTGCGCGCCGTAGTAGGCCAGGCCGAGGTCGGTCTCGAAGGTGCCGATCCGCCCCGGTGCGCTCGCGGCTATCCGGGCCATCACGTCGCCGGGCAGCTCCCGCAGCGGGAAGCGGTCCAGCGAGACGCGGGTGCTGCGGTCGGGGATGAAGACCACGAACGCCTCTTCGTTGCTCGGCACGTTGCGGTCGAGGAACACGTCGATGGCCGCGGCCAGCGAGCGGAACGGCAGCCCGGTGCGCGGGTCGACCCCCGTCGACAGGAGCCGGTTGACCTCTTGGAACTCCTGCCGGATCGCCTCGGAGACGCGGTCCTCCAGCCGGCTGACCAGCACCTCGCGCAGGCCCACGACGGCCAGCCCGCCGCAGAGCACGATCAGGCACAGATATGACAGCAGGAGCCGGGATCGCAGGTGGCGAGCCAGCCCGAACCAACCAGGCTCTTTCTGCTCACGTGGAGCCCGGGACAGTACCGCCCGCAACTCCCCTCCCAATGAGCATCAGCCCGTGTTGCTGGCGTGACACAGTGTAGGGTGGACCGTCCTACCACGACCCTCGGCGGATCGGCCAGACATGGGTGTGCCCTCCGGCAGGGGTCGCCGGAGGGCACACGATCATTGACCGATGATCAGCCGAAGGTGATCACCAATCGGGGTGGGTTGTCGGTACCTTTCTCGCGCGAGTGGAAGCTCTGCTCCACGCCGCTCGCGCCCTCGACGCTGTCCCGGATCAGGAACCCGTGGTTGCCACCCGAGTACATCGCGCCGACATGCGCGGTGACGCCCCACTGGAGGTAACCCGACGTGCTCGCCGAGGCGACGGTGGCCGCCGTCCCGGTCGTGGCCGGCTGGTTGCTCCAGCGCACGGTCGACTCCGTCCACGACCCGCCGAGCTGGAACGCCTGCAGCGTCCGGCCCGGCTTGTACGAGGACGAGTACAGCCGCAGCTGCGCGTCGACCACCTGGCATCCGGCCGGGATGGCCGGCAGGTTGAACCGGACCAGCGCCCGTGCGTTGGCCCCGGCCTTGCTGTCCACCTTGAGCACCGAGTCGGTGCCGTAGTTGCTGCTGGACGAGCTTTGCAGCACCCAGCTGTCGGCAGCCGCACCGACCGTGACCGAGCCCGGCGCCGCGCACGACGGCGGTGCCGTGACGGCCCAGACATACTCGGCCGGTGTCGGATCGGTGTTGCCCGCCGGGTCGACGGCGGCCACGCGGAACGTGTGCTGCCCATAGCCCAGACCCGCGTAGGTCTGCGGCGTCGAGCAGGCCGCGAACACCGCCCCGTCCAGCGAGCAGACGAACGCCGACCCGGCCTCGTTGGAGGTGAAGGTGAACGTGGCGCTCGTGCTCGTGGTGTTGGGGTCCGGCCCGGAGTTGATGGTCGTCACGGGCGGCGTGGTGTCCAGTTCGTTGGTCACCGTCCACTCGTAGATGCCCATCTCCTCGTCGCCGGAGATGTGCCCATCCAGATCCACGCCGATCACACGGAACACGTGGTCGCCGACGGCCAGCCCGCTGTAGGTCACGGGCGAGGCGCACGGCGCGAACGGCTCCAGGTCGAGCGAGCATTCGAACCGCTGCACGGGCTCGTTGGCCGCGAAGGCGAACGTGGCCGTGGTCGAGGTCGTCTCCTCGCCCGGTCCGGCGCCGATGGTCACCACCGGCGGGCCGGTGATGGTCCACGCGTAGCTGGCCGGGGTCGGATCGACGTTGCCTTCCAGATCTATCGCCCGTACCCGGAAGTCGTGCACCCCGAGCGTGAGGTCGGCCAGTTCGACCGGAGAAACGCACGCGGCGAACGCGGCGCCGTCCAAAGAGCACTCGAACGTGACGTCCGGCTCGTTGGCCGAGAACGTGAACGTGGCCTCCAGCGCGGGCGTCTCCGCCCCCGGACCGGAGTTGATCACCGTGTTCGGCGGCACACCCGGCGGCAGCAGGGTGACCGTCCAGACATACCGCGCCGGGGTCGGGTCGGCGTTGCCAGCCAGATCCACCGCACGCACGTCGAAGAAGTGCGTGCCCGCGCCGAGGTTGGCGTAGGACTGCGGGTTTTCACACGCCACGAACGCCGCCTCCAGCTCGCTGTCCAGCCGGCACTCGAACTCCAGCTCGGCCAGCGGCGTGTTGTCGTCCACGCCGGTGAAGATGAAGCTGGCCATCGTGCTGTTGCTCGGGTTCGGTGGCTGGTCGACGATCTGCGTGTCCGGCGGGGCGAGCTCCGGCGGCGTGCTGCCCGAGCCATCGCACACCACGTTGTAGCACTGCGCCAGTTCGATGTTGCCGCTGGCACGGTTGCCCCCGCCATCGGTGTTGCCGATGGCCGCGTAGATGCCCCAGCCGCCGTTGTTGTCGGCCAGGTTGGCGGTGATGACATGCCCGGCCTTGTTCACCGAGATGCCGTCGCTGTCGTTGTGGTGCGCGGTGTTGCGGTCGATCCGGTTGCCCGGGTTCGGGCTCCCCGGCAGCACCTCAGCCTCGACGGAGATGCCCTCGGCGCTGGCGTTGGCCACGTTGAGCACGATGTGGTTGTCCAGCGAGTGGTCGCCGATGGCGATCGCCGACGAGCTCGACTCGCTGGCGTCGTTGGCCCGCATCTCATTGCCCACGGCCGCATAGGTTTCGATGCCGGTGGTGTTGCCCCGCACATCGTTGCCACTGACCAGGGTGTCGGTCACCGTGTCGAGTGAGATGCCGGCGTCGCTCATGCCACCGGCCTTGTTGCCGATGACCTGGTTGCGGTCCGACCCGGACACCAGGATCCCGGACTCGGCGTCGAACAGGTCGTTGCCCTCGATGCGGTTGTCGTGCGAGGCGAGCTCGACGATGACCGCCGCGTCGGCGATGCCGTCCATCGTGTTGCCGGTGATGGTGTTGTTGGTGGCACCGTCGAGCCGGAGCCCGGCCTCGCTGATGCCGCTGATGTCGTTGCCCTCGATCCGGTTGCCGCTGGAGGCGGACACCAGGATCGCGTCGCCCGATCCGGACCCGATGGTGTTGTCCACAATGGACGCACCCTGGGTGCCCTCGGACAGCCAGATGCCCACGCCGGTGTTGTTCATCAGCGTGTTCCGCGCCACCCGGTTGCCGTTGCCGCCCTGGTCGGCGTTGACGAGCATGACCGCGGCCACCTCGTTCATGGCCAGTACCAGATCGGTCACCACGTTGGACCCGGTGCCCGCGCCCAGCCGGACGCCGTCGTCGAACCCGCTGATCGTGCCGTTGGTGACGGTCACCGAGTCGAACCCGTTGTTGAGCACGCCGGCTGCGAGCCCGACGCCGTCGACGGTGTGCCCGCCGAGGTCGACGGTGATCGACGCCGCCCCAACCACCAGGCCGTTGCCGCCGCAGTTGGTCAGGTCGTTGAGCAGCAGCGTGCTCTGCGTCAACGTCTGTCCACACGCGACAGTGGTCGGCACAGGCGGCGGCCCGATGATCCAGGAGTGCACGGCCGGGGTCGGGTCGGTGTTGCCCGCCGCGTCCGTGGCCCGTACCTGGAACTCGTGCTCGGCCACGCCGAGACCGGTGTAGCTCACCGGAGACGTGCACGCCGCGAACGCCGAACCGTCCAAAGAGCACTGGAAGGTCGAGTTCGGCTCGGTCGACGTGAACACGAACGTGGCCGCGGTCTGCACCGTGGTACCAGATGGGGCTGAATCAATCCTCGTGTCCGGTGGGATGGTGTCGGTCGGCGCCGCCACGATCGTCCACGACCACGTCGCGGGCGTCGGGTCGGCGTTGCCCGCCAGGTCCACGGCCCGCACCTCGAACGTGTGCGCGCCGAGTCCGAGCGCCGGATAGGTGGCGGGGCTCAGGCACGGCCCCCACGAGGCACCGTCCAACCGGCACTCGTAGCGCAGGTTCGGCCCCGGTGTGGCGTTGTCACTCCCGCGGAACCCGAAGATGGCCGTGCTTGTCATGGCCGTCGCGTCCGGGTGGCGGAACAGGGTGGTGCTCGGCGGGATCGCGTCCGGGCCGGGCGGGATGGCCGCCACGGTCCAGCCGAACACCGCCGGTGTGCTGTCCACGTTGTCGAACGGGTCGACCGCGCGCACCTCGAACCGGTGCAGCCCGGTGATGAGGAACTGGTACTGCACCGGGCTGGCGCAGTCCTCCCAGCCCTCCTCGCTGGCCGGGTCGGGCGCGTCGAGGCGGCACTCGAACCGCAGTGCCGTCACGGGCGCGATGTTGTCCGAACCGGTGAACGTGAACCGCGCCACGGAAGCGCCGCTGCTGGGATCTGTCGGGTGGGTCAGCAGTGTAGTGTCCGGCTCGACCAGGTCGGGCTCGACCACCGGCACGGGTGTCCCCGCCCCGCACACCACGTGCTCACACTGCAACGGCTCGGCGTTTCCGGCCGCTGTGTTGCCACCGCCGTCGATACTCAGCTCGTCGGCGGAGACACCCCAGGCGCCGTTGTTGTTGGCGGCGTTGCCCGTGATGACGTGCCCGCCGCCGAGGACCGCGACACCCGATCCGCCGTTGCCGTGGGCCGTGTTGGCCTCGATGACGTTGCCGCCGATCGGTGTGCCGTTGAGGTCGACCGCGGTCACCTCGACCGAGACGCCGTCGCCGCCGTTGTCGTTGGCGGTGTTGTTGGCGACCCGGTTGCGCAGCGAATCGCCGGCCAGCCCGATGCCGTTGCCGCCGAAGCTGGCGATGTTGTGCTCGACCACACTGTCGCTTGTGGAGTCGAGCTCGACGCCGCCCGGGTTGAACCGCACATCGTTGTAGCGCACGATGCTGTTGTTGGCCCCGCTGAGCGCGATGCCCGCATCCGACCCGAGATGGAACGTGTTGTCGATGATCACCATGTGGTCCGAGTCGGACACGTTCACCCCGGCGTCGCCGATCCGGTAGGCGGTGTTGCCCTCGATGTGGGTGCGGTGCGAGCCGTCGCGCACGATGATCGCGCCGTCGCCGGTGTCGTGGATGCTGTTGTCCAGCAACGTGTTTCCGGTCGAACCCTCGATGTCGATCCCACCGTCACTCGAAAGCAACGGGTCGGTCATGACCCCGCTGATCTCGTTGCCGCGCACCGTGTGCCCGCCGCCCTCCCACAGGTGGATGGCCAGGCCCAGGTTGCCGAGGAACGCGCTGTCCCGGATGACGCTGTTCTCGGATCCGTTCAGGACGGACACGCCGATCTCATTGCCGTCAAATGTGCTGTTGCGCACGATGTTGCCGATCCGCCCATCGTCCGCATCGGACAGCTCGACCCCGCTGACGGCATTGCTCACCACCGTGAGGCTGTGCACCTCGTTGTAGATGGTCCCGGCCATCAGGTGCACACCGTAGGCGAACTCCCGCACCGTGCCATTGGACACAATGACGTTGGAGAATCCGAGGTTGCGGATGCCCGCTGGGCCGCCAAGCTCCGGCAGCTCCACGGGTGGGAAGTAGCCGGGGCCGTCGATGATGTGGCCACCCAGGTCCAAGCGGATGTTTGGGGCGCCGATGACCAGCCCGTCGCCGGGGCAGTCGGTCAGGTCGTTGAGCAGCAACGTGCTCTGCGTGATGACCTGCCCGCACGTCACCGTCGCCGGAATCGCCGCGGGCGGCGCGGACGGTGGTGGCGTGCCCGCCGCCTGGTAGCGCAACACCAGTTGCGGCACGGTCGGCGGCTCGGCCGCGGCCTCACTGCTGGCGTAGCCCTGCGAGGCTCCGGTCGGGTCGCCCTCGGCGGAGTCGCGCACCACGAAACCGTGGTTGCCGCTGGCGTACATCTGGTTGACGAGCGCGGTGACGTCCCACTCACGCCAGCCCGCGCCGGAGGTCCCGGTGGCCGGGGTGCCCACGGTGCCCGGCTGGTTGTTCCACGTCACCTGGCTCTCCGCCCAGGACGACGCGGCCCGGTGCACCTCGATGGTCCGCCCCGCCGTGCCCTCGCCGGACAGGCGCAGCGTCGCCGACTCCAGCACGCAGCCGGAGGCGTCGCTGGGCAACGGGAAGGAGACGAAGGCACGAGCGTTACCGTCCACCTGCGACGTCACGGAAAGTTCGGTCGCGATGCCGAAGTTCTCGTCCGGGTTCACCTGATCGGCCCACGTGTCCGCCGACGCCGTGACCGTGACGTTGGCCTGGTTGCAGTCCAGCGGCGGCGCGACCGTCCAGGTGTAGGTGGCCGGGGTCGGGTCGAAGTTGTCGCTCTCGTCCACCGCGCGCACCTCGACCGTGTGCTGCCCGGTCGCCAGATTGGAGAAGCTCCACGGGCTCGCGCACTCCAGCCACATCTCCGGCTCTGCGCTGTCGATGCGGCACTCGAACTCGATGAGCTGTTGCGGGGTCAGGTTGTCGGTCGCGGTGAATCCGAATACGACAGTGCGGCCCGTGCTCGGGTTGGGCGGAGTCATCACGAACGTGGTCTGCGGCGGGGTCGTGTCCAGGCCCACCTCGAAGACGTGCACGGCCGGGGTCGGGTCGACGTTGCCCGCCCGGTCGATCGCCCGCACCTCGAACCTGTTCTCCCCCATTTCCAGTCCGAGTACCTCGTACGGCGTGGGGCAGCCGTGGAAGAGCGTCTCCGGATCCGGTGGCTCGGTCGGGTCCGGCGGCGGTTCGGTCGGGTCGGTCACCAGCAGGCGGCATTCGAACAGCAGCTCACCGGCCGGGGTCGTGTTGTCCGTGCCCGCAAAGACGAACGTCGCCCGCTCCTCACTCGCGAAGGCGGGAGCCGACGTGATGCTCGTGTCGGGCGGGGTCGTGTCGGGCGCCGGGAACGGGCCCTCGTGTTCGAAGGCACCGACGTCACACGCCGTCGACTTGGGACGCGTCACACCGCGCTGGTCGACCGCGGGGCACGGGGCGACACCGCCGTCGACGGCGAAGCTGAGGTCCTGCAGCGCGTGCGTCATGGTCGGGCCACCGTTGTCGGCGATGGCGTCCAGGCCCGGCTGGGCGTGCTGCCGGTCGCGCGGCCCACGGAAATAGCACGAGTCGCCGCTGTCGAGGTTGCCGCCCTCCGACCCGATGGCGAACCCGCACTCGGGGCCGAGCTGGTTGCCCGCCACGATGGTGTTGCGCAGGATCACGCCCGTGCTCGGGGTGATCGGGAAGTTCACCGAGCCGCCGACCTCCGACCCGACGCCGCTGCCGTGCGGCGACGTGTTGCGGGTGATGGTCACGTTGACCACGCGCAGGCCCGCGTCGGCGTCGGAGTAGAGGCCGCCGCCCGATGAGCCGGCGGTGTTGCTGGAGATGGTGGTGTTCTCGATGACCGCGCCGGCGTCGCTCTCGTTGAACACGCCGCCGCCGTTGAGCCGGGCGGAGTTGTCCCAGAACGTGGAGCCGGTCACTGACAGCGTGGAGTCCGCGACGTTGGCGAACCCGCCGCCGTTCTCGGCCCGGTTGCCGCTCACCGTGGTGTCGAGAATGTTGAAGTGGCCGCTGCCCTGGCTCTCGATGCCACCGCCGTCGCCGGTCGCGCGGTTGCCCGTGATCTGCAACCGGTTGAACGTGACCCGCATGCCGCTGTTGAGCACGCCGCCACCGCCCGCGCCGGCCGTGTTGTCGCGGATCACCGTGTCGACGACGGCCACCGAGCCGCCGGAGTGGATGCCGATGCCACCGCCCTCCCCCGCAGCGCTATTGGCCACAAAGGACGACCCGGCGATGCTCGCCGTGCCGTCGCCGCCGACGTCGAGACCGCCCCCGCCACCGTCGATGCCGTTGTGCCCGGCCGCGTTGCCGGAAAACGTCACCGAGTCGACGCTCAGCGCCCGCTTGGAATCGGAGAAGACACCTCCCCCGGAGCCGGTCGCGCGGTTGCCGGTGACCGTGCCACGGGTAACGGTCAGCTTCGCGAACGACACCGAGGAGACGCCACCACCGTCTCCGCCCGCGGTGTTGTTCGCCACGGTGCTGTCGGTCAGCGTGAGCTCGGCCTCCATCTCGCCGGCGATGCCACCACCGTTGCCGCCCGTCGCGTTGCCGGTCACCTCGGTGTTCACCAGGTGCAGCTCGCCGAAGCCGGTGTTGAGCACGCCGCCACCGGACACGAGGGCATAACTGTCCACAATGGATGAGTCGATGAACCGCACCGTGCCGTCGGCGACGTTGTAGACTGCGCCACCGTACTCGGCCTCATAGCCTTTGCGAAGGGTGACACCGTTCACGGTGACGCTGAGCGCGTCGGGGTGGATCTCCAGCAGGCGGTCAAGCCCCTGCTGCTCGGGCGGGGCGCCCACGGGCGGCACGCCGCCGTCGATGACGGTCGTGGCCCGGCCGGCACCCACGATGTTCACCGACCGCACGATGTCCAGATCACCGCTGGCGTCGAGGTTGTCGCCCACGGGCGCGATGCCCAGCCGGTAGATGCCGGCCGGCAGCTGGATCGTGTCGGCCGCAGCCGTGGCGTTGGACTCCTGCACGGCAGCGCGCAGGGTGCACGTGTTGGCGGAGGTCAAGCAGAGACCGTCGCCGATGTTCGCGTCGACGAGATCGGCCGTGCTGTTGACGGTGAACGTGGCGGCCCACGCCGGGCCCACACCCACCAACATGGACACCGTCAGCGTGGCGGAAGCGGCAAGCGCGATGAGGCGCCTGTGAAGCCTGCGGGGTGCCGCGCGCCCGGGTGGTCGCGGCCCGCTCGCGGGCAGAGCTGAGTTGGTCATAGCCGCGAGCATCGGGGCGGCGAATAAGCCCAGTCTCAGCGGAGAGTGAAGGATTACTTATACAGTCGGCCTCCCGACTGGGCGCCACCCGGGTACATTAACAGATTCTCATCTTCGCTTTATGGGACTCCTCTCATCGGCTTCCTACATTGCGGTTCGTGAGTGGACAATCTTTTCGCGCAGGAGCCCGGCTCGCCATCGCCGCGCTGGTGACGGCCGCCGTGATGGTGCCACCCGGCACCGCCCACGCCGCACCCGGATGCGGCGCGGTGGTGAGGGTCAGCACCACGGTCACCGCCGACCTGGTCAACTGCCCCGGCGACGGGCTCATCATCGGCGCGCACAACATCACGCTCAACCTCAACGGCAAGACCATCGACGGGGTCGGGCTGGGCGTGGGTGTCCGCAACAACGGCTTCGACAACGTGACCATCCGCAATGGACGGATCACCGAATTCGACCACGGCGTCGCGTTGAACACCGGCACGCTTGGCAACCTCGTCACCGCCCTCACTGTGCGGCAGAACGAGGTCACCGGGATCCAACTGTCCAATGCGGACAACAACAACCGCATCATCGGCAACGTCGTCGAGCTCCAGTCGCAGCGCGGCATCGCGCTGCTCGCCGACTCCAACAGCAACACGGTGCGCGGCAACACCGTGCGCGACAACTCCGACGGCATATACCTTGAGACCTCGCTGAGCAATCTGGTCGAGCTCAACCAGGCCACCACCAACAGCGACCGCAGCATCGAGCTCGTCAACGCCCGCGGCAACACCCTGCGGTCCAACACGGTCAGCGGTGGCGGCGACACGGCCATCGCCCTGACCGGCTCCCCGCAGAACGTCATCGACAGCAACACCGTCACCGGCAGCGGCGACGCCGGGATCGGCCTCACCGGCTCGAACAGCAACCAGATCATCAACAACCGGGTGTCCGGCAGCAGCGACGCCGGCATCCTGCTCGACCTGTCGCACGGCAACACCGTGCGGGCCAACAACCTGTTCGTCACCGCGCCCAACGCGGGCGGCATCGAGCTCCTGTCGGCCAACACCAACACCATCCAGTCCAACACCGCCAACTCCCAGCTCAGCACCGGCATCGAGCTGCAGAACTCGGCCGGCAACCGGCTGCTGAGCAACAGCGCCACGAGCAACAACGGCCCCGGCATCCATGTCGTCGGGTCGGCCGGCGTCGCGTCCAACCTCCTGGAGGCCAACACCGCGAACAGCAACAACGGCGACGGCATCCATGTCGCCAATGCCGGCAACACGGTGCGTCGCAACATCACCCGCAACAACGGCGGCTGGGGCGTCTACGCCACGGCCGGCACCACTGACGGCGGCGGCAACCGCGCCAGCGGCAACGGCCAAGCCGCCCAATGCTTCGGGGTGGTCTGCACCGTCTGAGACCAAAGTCCCCTCCCCCGAAGAACACCGGCGCGCGTCAGCCTCCGTCGACGCGCGCCGGTGCCATGCTGTCGCGTATCCGTCCAATGCCGGAAGTTCACCGGCGACTTGCGCATTCCGCCGTGCAATGCGCGACGGCGGGCCGCCATCTTGGTAAGGCGCCACGCACGTCGCGTGGCACAACCGAGAGGACAAAACAGATGCGCAGAACCAAACTCCGGTGGGTATTCGCGGCGCTGGCGGTCATGACCGTCGTCGCTGGGGCGTCACCCGCCGGTGCGGAGGATCCCGACCCACGGCCACAGCGCCCACCGGTCGGTGATCCGATGCCGCCGCGGACGGCACCGGTCGGGGAGGTGTCCACCGAGGATCTCCCGGCGGGATTCGCTTCCTGGGCGGCGCTATTCGCGGAGCAGCACCGGCTCAACGCGGTCGCGGACCGGATCGAGGCGGCAGGGCGCGGCGACGGGTATGCGGGGCTCATCGTGGATCCGGAGAACCACGACGTCCGGCTGTACTGGAAGGGCGCGCTGCCGGCCGAGGTGCAGTCCGCGGTGGACGCGGGCCGCAGAAGCGTGCCGGTGCAGGTGTTCCAGGCCGCGTACTCGGCCGACGAGTTGCGTGCGGAAGCCCAGCGGTGGCTCGACTCCGGGCATGTCGTCGACGCCTACGAGAAGGCCGACGGCAGCGGACTCGTGCTCGGCGTCGCGGAGTCGGCTTCGGCCGGGCCGCCGCAACTGCCGGGCGGGACGCGGGTGCCGTTCGAGGTGGAGTACGACCAGTCGGCGGAGGTGCCGCTGAACGCGGAGCCGTCAGCCGCCGACAACGCTGTCTCGGCCACCTGGTGGCGGCAACACGATCAGTCCCCCTATTGGGGTGGCGCCAGGTATGAAACCCCCGGCAGTTCATGCACGACGGGTTTCGCGGTCACCGACAACGAGGGATACCCCGGCTTCCTGACGGCCGGCCACTGCGGTGAGCCGGGAGACATCGTTGAGACGTACGTGGGCGACGACTTGATCGGCAAGATGTGGTCGGACTGGGACTACCAGGACATCGCGTTGATCTGGGCCTTCTCCAATGTGGAGGGCCGCGCGTACGTCGGCCCGTGGCACTCCAACTGGCAGCGGCCGATCAACTCCGCGGCGAGCAACTATGTGGGCAACTACGTGTGCACGAACGGGGCGGCCAGCGGCGAGCACTGCGCGATCAAGGTGTACTACCGCAGCCCTTCGGACGTGACCATCAAGGCGAAGCGGACCAAGTCGGGTGCGTGCGCGGTCGCCCACGGCGACAGCGGCGGGCCGGTCATCGCGCAGAGCACCGGAGCCGCCTTCGGGCACGGCATCATCACCAACGGTGCCAACGGCGAAGTCAGCACCTGTGGGTACGGCTACAACGGCGAGAAGCTCAAGGGCTACCGCGGCCTCGTGTTCAAGGGTCTGAAGTTCGCGCTGGGGCACTTCGGCGCGACCCTGCGGACCGCTCCATACCACTCATAGCAAATCCCCGGGCCACGGTGGCGCACCGCCACCGTGGCCCTTTTCGCTTACCCGGCCTCGATCGCGGCGCACATCTCGGCCAGACCCTGCCAGTCAAGCGCGAAGCCGCGCCGGTAGTGCTGGTCGAAAGCGTCGGCGCCCAACCGTTCTCGGCAGGCGGTGCCGACACGGCGGGCAACGGCCTCGGCGGCGGGTGTGACGGCGCGGATCGAGTCCCGGCGCAACCGGTTGGCCGTGCCCAGCATGCGGGTCGCGGCGACCGGGTCTCGCGCGGCCATCCGTTCGGCGTGCATCTCGACCGCGCTGGCGACCTCCTCCCGGTCGCGCTGCGTGCTGTCGAGCACGGCCGGCACCACGTCACGCAGCAGTTCTACCGCATGTGCTCGATCCCCCGCCGCATGGCAGACGACGCTGCGCCGAAGGCCGATCACGGTCGGGGTGCGGCGGTCGTCCGGCTCCTGCTCCTTGAGCAGGGCCGTCGCCCGCTCGGACGCGACACCCGCGGCATCGACCCGGCCGAGATGCAGGTGGGCGAGCGCGGCCGTGGTGGCGGCGAACGCGGCGAGCCGGCAGTATCCCCCCGCGAGCAGCCGCTGCATCGCCTCTTCGGCGTAGGCGAGCCCCACCTCGAACCGCCCGGCGTCGACGGCCGTCTCCGCCAGGTTGAACAGCGTCCGGCCGCGATCGATGTCGCCGCCGTCGCCGCGCCGCTTGGCCTCCAGCGCCGCGCGCAACAGCCGCTCCGCGTCGTCCAGCCGGCCCAGCTCCATCGAGAGAGTGCCGAGATTATTCAGTACCCGGCCGACGAGCCGCACGTCGCCCGCCCGACGCGCATGGACGAGAGCCGCGTGCAACTCCCGCCGTGACGTGGTCAGCTCGCGCAGATCGGTCGCGACGGAGCCCAGCATCAGGTGGGTCCGGCAGCGCCCGGCGTGGTCGGTGGGCGCGAGGCCTTGCAGCGCAAGGCTTCCGAGCCGGCGTGCCGCGGTGAAGTCGGCGCGCAGGCGGGCGAGATGGCCCGCGTAGACCCACGCCTTCGGCTGCCCGCGCTCGGCCACCCGCGACAGCGCGGCCACGCCCTCGGTGAGCCGCCCGGCCACCTCGTAATAGCGGACGAGCCCATTCACCACGGCCTCGGCGAACAGGTCCGGCTCGTGGGCGACGGCCCAACCGATCGCCGACCGCACGTTGGCCGCGTCGCGGGTGGCCAGCACGCGTTCGGAGCCTTGGTCGGCCACCCGGGTCAGATAGTGCTTGGCCAATGCCCGGTGCGCCCGATCCCAGGCCGTGCCGTTGGCCAGCCGCTCCCTGGCGATGTCGCGCACCGTGTCCGGAAGCGTGTAGCGGGTCTCGCCTGCCGTGGCTGCGGCCCGTACCAGATAAATATCTATGAGTTCGGCCAGCGCTTCCAGGAGGGAACCGCGGTCATGGCCCAGATCGCCGGCCACACTCTCCACATCATCGAGCCCGACGCCGCCGCTGAAGGCACCCATGAGATCGAACAGCGCACCGGCCGCAGGCGTGACCACATCGAGGCTCGACGAAATCGTGGCGTGCAGCGAGCGGTGCCGCGCCGGCAGGTCGGGCCCGCCGTCGGCGAGCAGGGTCAGCGGCCGGTCCAGCCGCTCAAGCAGTTCGGCGGGGGTCAGCAGGCGCATGCGGGCCGCGGCGAGCTCGATCGCCAGCGGCAGCCCATCGACCCGCCGGCAGATCGCGGCCACCGCATCACGATTGCCCTCATCGAGCGTGAAACCGTCCGTGACCTCCGCCGCCCGCGCCGCGAAAAGCTCGACGGCCACGGGCAGCGGCAAGGGTCCAAGGCGGAACCGGTGCTCGCCGCCCACGCGCAACGGGCGCTGGCTCGTGACCACCACGGTCAGGCCGGTACACCGCCGCACCAGCACGGACAGGTCGGGCGCGGCGGCCACGACCCGCTCCATCCCGTCCAGCACGAGCACGGTCCGGGCGCCACGCAGCAGGGCCGCGAGCCGATCGATCGGCCCGAGCCGCACGGTCCCACCCACACCGAACGCCTCGGCCACCGCTTCCAGGACCAGTGTTGGATCGTCCAATGCGGACACGTCCACGGTCCTGACGTCCCACGCGCGATGCGACAGCTCGTCGACGAGCGCGGCGGACAACCGGGTCTTGCCCACACCACCCGGGCCGGTCACACTGATCAGCCGGTGCCGCCCGGCCATCACCAGCTCGACCAGCGAGCGCAGCTCGGTGAACCGGCCGAAGAGCCGGGTCATGGCCTCCGGCAGGGCGCCCGTTGCCGCTGCGGCGGAAGGCATCCGGGCCGCCGCGAGGAACGCCGACAACTGCGCCCCGCTAAGCTTGAGCGCTTCCGCCAGCGCGCGCACGGAGTGCTGGCGCGGCCGCCCGGTAGCGCCGCGCTCCAGATCGCGCAGGGTCCGCTCGCTCAACCCCGCCCGGCGAGCCAGCTCGGCCTGCCCGAGGCCCACGGCGATCCGGTGCCGCAGCAGCAACTCCGCGAACGGCGCGGCCGAAACCTCATATGTCACAGCCAATGCTCAAAAGCCTTCCGTCAATGTCCGGAGCACAGCAGACCACTGACGGCAGCACCTGTCCACGTCTTTTTACACACACCACGCGACTCACCAGGCCGCGGCGCACACCTCGATCCAGGTCGCCAGATCGGGCACGTCATCGATCGTGAGCAGTGAGTACGGCGGACAGCCCGGCAATGGCCTGACACCCGTGAACGAGTGATCCGGCGCGAAGACCAACAGCCGTCCGTCGTCGCGACGCGCGAGTGTCAGATTTCCGTTGGCCTCCACGGCGACGGGATAGTAGTCATCGGGGTCAATGGGGATCCGCAGGCCCTCGTCTTGCCAGAGCCAGTCGTAGTCATTCAGGACGCTCGCGACCCGTAGGCCGGCGGCGTCGGACGTGAGCACCTGGTTCTGGTTGAGCCACCAGGTTTCCGGCTCGCCGAACCGCTCGACGATCCCGCCGCAGACCCGCCAGAAACCCTTGTGGGTCTGAGGAATGCGCTCACCGTCTGCCTCGTGCGGCGGGTGGCAAAGCCAGCCCCGCCGAGCGTCCGGTGACCCCCATGCCAGCAACTCGTAGGGCTTGCCTCCGACAGAGACGGGAGTCAGGGTCGCCGCGCCGAGCAATGCGGACAGCACGGGCAGGTCATCGATGGACCCGCGGTCCCACGGTCGCGCCTCGCCGACGGCAACGCTCTGTCCGGGTTCGACGAACCACGAAACCACATCAATGAACTGCTCCCAGTCGCCTGTGGCTTTCATTGCGGTACGACGGCGTATGCGCGCACGGGGAAGGTGCCGAAGGCGCGGATCGGGGCGGGCACGGCGTGCAGGCGGGCGCCGTGCTCGGGCAGCGCGGCCAGATTGGTCAGGTGTTCCAGGATCGGGATGCCCCCGGCGAGCAGGATGGAGTGTGCGGGCCGCTGCTTGCCGTCGGTCGAATCGATGTTCACGCTGTCGATGCCGACCAGCCGGGCGCCCTCGTCGGCCAGGTGCCGCGCGCCGTCCTCGGTCAAGTAGGGTGCCCCGACACCGTAGGCCTCCGTGCGCCAGTGCCGGTCCCAACCGGTGTGCAGCAGCACGGCCTTGCCCGCCACGTCATAGTGCGCCAGCGTGTGCGCGGTGATGGCCCGCTCGGCCGGGTCGGTGCTGTGCACGACCACGGTGGGCAGGTCGGCCAGCGACTCCAGGGGCAAGCCTGCCAGGTCCACACCGCCGTCGTACCGATGGAACGGGCTGTCCACATAGGTGCCCGTGTTGCCGAGCATGCTGATGCGATCGATGGTGAACTCGGTGCCCTCCGCATAGACCCGGCGCGAATCGACACGGGTCAGGTGCGGCGTGATCTCGGGGCCGGGCAGCCCGGGATACGTGGTCATCCCGGCTTCGATCACATGGCTGAGGTCCACCAACCGGCTAAGGGTCATGCCCCATGATCCCATCCCGTTCGGCTACCGTCTCACGGCATGGGCGTAGACGACTGGCTGGCGGATACCCGGATTTCGTACGACACGGTCGCGGTCAGCTATGCCGACCAGCTGCGCGACGCTCTCGCCGGGTTGCCCTACCTGCGCGGGGCTCTGGCTTTGTTCGCCGACCTGGTTCGCGCCGCGGGCGGCGGGCCGGTCGCGGACGTGGGCTGCGGCCCGGGGCACATCACCGCTCACCTGCATGGGCTGGGCGTTGAAGCCTTTGGTGTAGACCTTTCACCCGCGATGATCGACGTTGCCCGCGCTGACCACCCGCACCTGCGGTTCGAGGTCGGCTCGATGACCGATCTCGACCTCCCCGACGCCTCGGTGGCCGGCCTGCTCGCCTTCTGGTCGCTGATCCACATCCCCGATGACGCGATCCCCACGGTCCTCGGCCACTTCCGCCGCGCGCTCAAGCCGGGCGGTCCGCTGCTGGTCGGCTTTCACGTGGGCGATGGATCACAGCTGAAGACCGAGGGTTACGGCGGCCACCCGATGAAGGTCTACGTCCACCGCCGCCGGCCCGAGCGAGTGTCGGCCTGGCTGCGGGACGCCGGTTTCGCGGTCGAGGCCGAGCTGCTGCTCGATCTCGACGGGAGCAGGCCCGGCGCGATCATCTACGCCCGCCAACCAGCTTGATCATAAGTTAACGTCGCGACACGCCGTCGCACATGGACGTGTGGTCATGATCGGCCCAAACGGGTTTGGAGTGGGGTGAGTGGGGGTATCGGCAGGCCGGCAAGCAAACGATCTCTGGTGGGAGGACGCAAGTGACCGAGCCAGCAACCTCCAACGTGGACGATACAGAGCCACCAACATCGGCCACCCGACTCTTACGTCCGGACAGCCCGGTCGTGACCACCGCGCAGGAGCTGTTCATGGCGCACGCCCGGCAGGACGGCGAGACCTGCTCGCGCTGCGGCAGGCCCAGCCCGTGCCCGGTGGCGACGCATGCCCAACAGGTGTGCGAGGCGGCAGGCGTCCCCCCTCGACCCGTGACGAGCTCACACAAACGCAAGAGCACCAAGGCAACCAAGAAGCCGAACGTCCTGGCCAACGCGGCGTAGCAACGGGCACACATAGGGAGTGTCGGGAGTCTGCATCCCTGTCTTGTGGGGGGACGGACAGGGATGCGACTGACCGTGATCGATCTCCCGGGCCGAGGGCTGGTGCTCGCCTCGATGGAGCCTTGCGCCCGCGCCTCGGCGTGCCGGTGCGCCAGCTGTCCGGCCGGCTCGGCCGCGAACATCGTGGGCCGCTGCGGCGGCATAGACCTTGGCTCGCACATAGCTCGCCAAATCGGGCGTCCTGGATAATTTCACCCCAAACGCGCACGCCTTGCACCAAGGCGTTACCAGGCGGCGGACGGTTTTGCAGCGAATCTGCGAAAACCTTTGGCCCCAATACCTGATCAATCGGTGGATGTCGCCTGCCGCAGGCATTCGTTACTTTTGGTACACGCGCCCTGGGAGCGCTTCCAGACTTCCCGGTGCATCCATCCCCCGGATAGCGGCGGCGCCTCCTTCCCATCCACGGAAGGAAGCGCCGCCGACCCCTCTTTCTGGTCGATCATGACTTACGTCCGTGTTCGACGGCGTGTCACGACAGAAACTTCATGGTCAACAAGGCGAAGAGGGCGGTGTGCGCGACGCGCCCGGTGTGATTTGATGCCGATATTCTTGACTCATTCCAGAAAACCAACCAGACTGCGGTACGTGGTCATGACCTTGGACACCCGCGCACGGATACGGCGAGGTCGTCTACCGGGGCTCATGTCCCGACTGGTCTACTGCAGGCAATTCCTGATTCTCACGATCCACTGATCCGCCAAATCACGGAAGGAATCCGATGTCCGAGAACCACGATGCCGTCGTCCATGACGCGGAGGCGGGCGCCGAGTCGCGCTGCCCGGTCGCCCACGGACGCGCCCCCCACCCGACACAGGGTGGCGGCAACCGCGGCTGGTGGCCGAACCAGCTCAATCTGAAGATTCTCGCCAAGAACCCGGCCGTGGCCAACCCGCTCGGCGAGCGGTTCGACTACGCCGAGGCGTTCAAGAGCCTGGACCTGGCGGCCGTGAAGCAGGACATCGCGGAGGTCCTGACGACCTCGCAGGACTGGTGGCCGGCCGACTTCGGCCACTACGGCCCATTCATGATTCGGATGGCGTGGCACAGCGCGGGGACCTACCGCATCAGCGACGGCCGCGGTGGGGCCGGCGCCGGGCAGCAGCGCTTCGCCCCGCTCAACAGCTGGCCCGACAACGGAAACCTGGACAAGGCCCGGCGCCTGCTGTGGCCGGTCAAGAAGAAGTATGGCAAGAGCCTCTCGTGGGCCGACCTGATGATTCTCGCCGGCAACGTTGCGCTGGAGTCGATGGGCTTCAAGACTTTCGGCTTCGCCGGTGGCCGTGCCGACGTGTGGGAGCCCGACGAGGACGTCTACTGGGGCCCCGAGACCACCTGGCTCGGCGACGCCCGCTACAGCGGCGACCGTGAGCTGGAGAACCCGCTCGCAGCCGTGCAGATGGGCCTGATCTACGTCAACCCGGAGGGCCCCAACGGCAACCCCGACCCGATCGCCGCGGCCCGCGACATCCGCGAGACGTTCGCCCGCATGGCCATGAACGACGAGGAGACGGTCGCGCTGATCGCCGGCGGTCACACGTTCGGTAAGACCCACGGCGCCGGCCCCGCCGATCACGTCGGCCCCGAGCCCGAGGCCGCGCCGATCGAGGAGCAGGGCTTCGGCTGGAAGTCCAGCTTCCGCAGCGGCAAGGGCGCGGACACCATCACCAGCGGCCTGGAGGTCACCTGGACCACCACGCCCACCCGATGGAGCAACAGCTTCTTTGAGATCCTTTTCCGGTACGAGTGGGAGCTCACGCAGAGCCCGGCCGGTGCGCACCAGTGGGTCGCCAAGGACGCGGAAGCGATCATCCCGGACGCCCACGATCCCGCCAAGAAGCAGCTTCCGACGATGCTCACGACCGACCTCGCGCTCCGGTTCGACCCGGTCTACGAGCAGATCTCGCGCCGCTTCCTGGAAAACCCGGGCCAGTTCGCCGACGCCTTCGCCCGCGCGTGGTTCAAGCTGACCCACCGCGACATGGGCCCGATCGCCCGCTACCTCGGCCCGGAGGTCCCGGCCGAGAAGCTGATCTGGCAGGACCCGCTTCCGCCTGTGACGCACGAGCTGATCGACGCTGCGGACATCGCCAACCTCAAGGCCCAGATCCTCGCCTCCAGCCTGACCGTGTCCCAGCTGGTTTCGACCGCCTGGGCGTCGGCTTCGACGTTCCGCGGCAGCGACAAGCGGGGCGGTGCCAACGGTGCGCGCATCCGGCTGGAGCCGCAAAACGGCTGGGAGGTCAACGAGCCCGACGAGCTGTCGAAGGTGCTGAGCACGCTTGAGGGGATTCAAGAGTCCTTCAACGCGGCCCAGGCCGGTGGCAAGCGGGTCTCGCTGGCCGACCTGATCGTGCTCGGCGGGTCCGCCGCGGTCGAGCAGGCCGCGAAGAACGCGGGCTACGCCGTGGAGGTGCCGTTCACCCCCGGCCGCGCCGACGCCACGCTGGATCAGACCGACGTGGAGTCGTTCGCCCCGCTGGAGCCGACCGCCGACGGGTTCCGCAACTACCTGGGCAAGGGCCACCGCCTGCCGGCCGAGTTCCTGCTGGTCGACAAGGCCAACCTGCTCACGCTGAGCGCCCCCGAGATGACCGTGCTCGTCGGTGGGCTGCGTGTGCTCGGCGCCAACTTCAAGCAGTCGCCGCTGGGCGTGCTCACCGACAAGCCCGAGTCGCTGACCAACGACTTCTTCGTGAACCTGCTCGACCTGGGCATCCAGTGGCGCAAGTCGTCCGACGACGAGGAGACCTTCGAGGCTGTCGACCTCGCCACGGGCGCGGTCAAGTGGAGCGGCAGCCGGGTGGACCTGGTGTTCGGGTCCAACTCGGAGCTGCGCGCGCTGGCCGAGGTCTACGCCAGCGACGACGCGAAGGAGAAGTTCGCACAGGACTTCGCCGCCGCGTGGGTCAAGGTGATGAACCTCGACCGGTTCGACCTCGCCGCCGCCTGATCTACCACAAGCCGGGCCGGTCCGCGAAACGCGGACCGGCCCGGCTCAGTCGACACTCATCATGAAGTTATCCGGAATGTCGCGTCCTGCCGG
>NZ_QJUG01000030.1 GCF_003426775.1 Allorhizocola rhizosphaerae
TGATCAGCATTGTCCACCGCCGACACGATCGGCACCATCGGCCTTACCCCTCGGATTCAAACCGCAGCCGCCGGGCCACCACATCAGCGGCCACATCACGCAACCGCCGGTCATGAACGTAGGCATAAGCACGCAGCCGGGTCGCGGCCCGGCGACGGCCCCGCCCGAACGCCAGCCGCGCGAGAGGTGCTAGGCCGACGCCAAGCGCTGCAGGGTGCCGGTCAGGCGCGCAGCAGTTACTACCAGCGGGCCCCCGTCGCGCTCCCACACACCCCGCGCGGTATCACCGGCACCGGAACGTGGCAAGGTGCCCAAGCGGGCCAGAATGTGCTGAGCACGAACCAGGTTGCCGGTCGTAGCGGCCAGCAGCATCGCCGCGTCGGCGGTACCTGGCTCGGTGCCGGGGGCGACGACGAGCAGATCCACCCGGTCTCCGTTGTCACACAAGGCGGTGATCAGGCTGACCGGCTGGCTGCCGAAGTATCCCAGCCGCAGCACCCGGTCGGCGACCCACAAGCGACGCGGCCGGCTGTCCCAGCCGTGCATGCTGAGCACCAGCCGGTTGACCGGCCCGCGTAGCCCGTCGATGGCCAGCACGAGCCCGGGTAGCTCGGCGACCGGATCGGTGGATCGGGGCCACCAGCCCCCGTCGAGCAGGGTCCGGCGTGCCCCGGTCGGCTCCATCCGCAGGCGTGGCACCGACGGAGACATGGGCGAGGCGGCGATGTGCCTGCGCAGCGTGCTGGTTGTCATGGCGTTGGTTTCCTTCCCGCCGGCGCGGTGGTCCGAGTCTGCTCGCAGCAGCCGGCGTGGCAGCTGTTGCGCCGCAACGGTTAGTGGACGCGGCGCGTGTGGCGGCGCAGTTGGGTGATGCGGGCCGCCCCGACCACCATGACCGCGATCGCGGTGCCGACGCTGGCGATCAGCAAAGCGAGGGCCAGTGGCACGTCGCCGTGCAGCCACAGGAAGCTGACCTCGACACTGCGGGTGTTTTGCAACATGAAGATGATGAGCACCACGAGGGTGAGCGCGGCGGCGCACACCCCGAACCAGGTGGCGCTGAGGCGGGTGTGTGGCGGCGATGCCGGCGAGGAGGGCACGCTGAGGCCCTCGTCAGCGGTCGGCCCAGTGGGCCTGGCGGTCGCCGGCTCGATGGTTGGGGCGGCGGGATTGGTGGGCGTGCTGGAAAGGCGTTGCTCAACGGACATGACGATCCACTCTCCGGTGCGATTTGCCGGGTTGGCTGGCACCTCAGGAGTGGGATGTCGTCGATTCCGGGATAATCCCATCGTACGCCTGTTCGGTGCATAAAGCCTCATCGCGCAACGCGCGGAATTCCCCTTGCACGGCCGAACTCGGCCCACCACCCTGGGCGGCTTGTTGCACCGTGAGGGTGATGGGCCTGTCTATCGCATCAGCGTGCCGTCACTGCGCCCGCTCGCCGAGGTCGGCCGCGACCGATTGGTCGACCTGCTCGGCCCCGCCGGCCCAATCCGATCGACGACGGGCGGTCGGCGACCGCACCGCCCTATGGCTGACGGACGGTTTACCGGATGCTGGTTCTGCTGCGGCGGCGGCTTGACAAGCCTGACACCAAAGCGATGCCCACGGCTGCCAGGACGACCTGGATCAGGATTTCGGTCCAGTCAATACCTGGGTGTCGGCAATGCCCGCCCCACGGGCGATGGCTGTGCCCAGCAGAGCGGCGCCGATGCCGACGACGATCGGCCAGTGCCCTGAGCGGCATGCTCAGGTGCGCTGCGCCCCGGTCTGGGGCCGTGCTCAGCTGCCTTCTGGCCGGACTCGCGATGAAGAGACGACCGGTGCCGTTGCGGTCACTGTGGTGGCCGGCAACTGTGGTGTCGCTGCGGTGACCAGAGCAGCGGGCGGCTGCGAATCTTCGTGGGTGATGATCGTGGCTGCCGCCGCCGAAGCGAGGGCGAGATGGACCGTTCTGCTGTCCAGGACGTGTTTGGTCGTTATGCGTCGGCGCAGGCGGCGTTCGGGCTTCACCCGCCGGGATTGCATCGCTGTGGAAACGACCGGTGCTGTTCGCATTGTGGGCAGACGCATCCTGTTCTGCGCGCCGTCACGGCGGGCAGCCGGGTCGTCCCCTTCGGCCAGTGGGATGGCCCCGCCGCACCATTCCGGTGCGGCGGCGCGTGCCCCCGCCGATACAAGCCCATCGCCGCCCCGAAACCCGGCACCTGACACCAGCCGAGAAGGTCTTCCGCATCCAATCAGGACAGACACTGCCACCATGCGGCCGGCATGCCGCCGGCGGTACCCGCACCGGCGCCGACGGCGGCGTGATTGCACCGCACGGCGGCAGCGCGCCGGGGTAGCTCACACGCATGGTTGGAAAGATCCGCTTGTGGGCAACGGCAACGCATCCGACGAGGAGGTAGCAAAGATGATGCCTGAACTCGATGAGCCCTTTGGCCGGCGTCGCTGGGATCCGCTTGAGAGCGTCACGCAACCGCTGATGGGCGAAACCGGATCACAGCCGGAACCCGGCGCCGACGGTGAAGGTGGCCAGCCATCGGCCGGATCGGCAGCCACATCGTCCTGAACAAATGACATGGCCGATGGCAGGAGCTCCTGGCGGGTGCGCCGCCGGACACCGCCGTGCGGCGCGTTCTACATATATGTCTTGCGGCCGGTGGCCAGGTCACGGATCTTGTCGATGGCGCCCAGGATCGCGTCGGTGAGTTTGTTCCACGGCGGCCGTTGAGGCGCCCCGGGATGCGCTCGGCTTGGGGCGGCCTCTCGCGCCACCTCCACCCGGTTTCCGAGCCGGATGAGATCCACCTCGCTCACCGCGGACAGCAGGTGGGGAAAGATGTCCCTTTCGCAGGTCTGCCGGTGGCGCTGCCATCCGGTGGCGATCGCCTGAATCGATTGGCGGAAGGCTTGGCTTCCAGGCCGGACGACCCCCAATGATGTCAAGTCCTGCAGAAGCGTCTGGTCATGCTCGATCTGCCGGTCGGCGACACCGTTTGCCTGTCCGGGAAACAGCTTGTCCGCCACCGGGTACAGGTACTGGCGCTCGGCCGAAAGATGCCTGGTGATCGCTGCGGTGACACAATCGGCCTGTCTGCGGTCGGGTATCGGTGCGCTCGCCAGCTCGGCGATCCGATCCGCCAGTTCCTCGTGGTCGTCAGCGAGAACAGCGATGATGCTGCGGCCTGGCGGTACATATTGGTAGGTCTTGTTCTCGCCGGGCAACACGGGCAGCGGCGGCAGATAGGTTTTCACCCTGCAGCAATGCCCACACCGGGCAGTGTTCAACCAAACGTGTGATGCAGCCCCGGCTCTTGACCCGGCCCGCCGGTCAGGTCACCATGCCCGACCACCGGCTCCGTGGGCATCCCGACCCGCCCGCGCCCGTCTGTCGGCGATCCATATCGGATGCCGCAGGCCCGCGTGGCGGCGGTCGTGTCCGTCCCTTTTGCGGAGTGAGCCGACCTGAAAACGCAGCGCCTGCCGCGGGCCCGGCGGGCAGGACACACCCTGTGGGCGGTGCCCGGTCGGGCGTGGGATGCTTGGGTTCTCCCAGCGAAGGCCATACAGCAATGACAGCACCAGTTGTCCGTGTCATACCCCTGCAGATACAAGCACGCGCATGCCGGCCCTTATCGCCGTGCCTGCCGGCACCGCAGATCGCCTGGCCGGATGCCCCGTGTGGCTGGCCGCCGGATGCGGACGGTGGACGATGAGCCAAGACATCGGGATCCGCCAGGGCGAAGACGGTAGCGCCGACCGGATTGAGACCGTGCACGCCCCCGCACCCGCCGGTGAGCCAGAACGACAACCACATCGGGTCAGCGGGCAGCTGCTGGAGAAACTGGGCGACTACCGGGTGATCGACGACGACGATGACGACCCGGTCCTGGTCACCCAGGACGGCAATCCGGTCGACACCTGGCGCGAAGGCTACCCCTACGAACAGCGCCTGAGCCGCGACGAATACGAACGCGACAAACGCGCGCTGCAGATCGAACTGCTCAAGCTGCAACACTGGATCAAGACCTCGGGCGAACGGCTCATGGTGCTCTTCGAAGGGCGAGACGCGGCAGGCAAGGGCGGCACCATCAAAAGGTTCATGGAGCACCTCAACCCCCGCGGGGCCCGGGTCGTGGCATTGGAGAAACCCAGCGAGCGAGAAGCCACCCAATGGTACTTCCAGCGCTACCTCGCCCATCTGCCCGCCGCAGGCGAAATGGTGTTCTTCGACCGGTCCTGGTACAACCGTGCCGGAGTCGAACGGGTCATGGGCTACTGCAGCCGCACCGAATACCTGGAATTCATGCGCCAGGCACCCGAACTGGAACGGATGCTGGTGCGCTCCGGCATCCACCTGGTCAAGTTCTGGTTCTCGGTATCACGCCGGGAGCAGCAGACCCGCTTCCTCATCCGCCAGGTCGACCCGGTACGGCGATGGAAACTCTCACCCACCGACCTGGCCTCCCTGGACCAGTGGGACGACTACACCGAAGCCAAAGAGGCCATGTTCTTCTACAGCGACACCGCCGACGCGCCATGGACCCTCATCAAAAGCAACGACAAGAAACGAGCCCGGATCCAAGCCATGCGCCACCTGCTCAGCCAGCTCGAATACGCCGGCAAGGACACCGGCCTGGTCGGCACCCCGGACCCGCTGCTCGTCGGCCGGGCCTCACAGCTATTCGAAGACGACGAACAGCCCATACACCAGTTCCCGCAGCTTTGACCCATCCCCAAACGCGCCGGTGGATTCCTGGCCTGCCAGCGGCGAGTCCCTGGCCGGCTTGGGGGACATGCAGCGCCGAGGACGTTCGGTACCCTGTCGCGTAGAGGCTCGGCGGCGGGCTGGAACACCCGCTGAGAAGCGGATTCAATTCCGGCGAAATCCCCCTTCAAATCCGCGATGACAGCCTGTGCGCAACTGTCAAGGGCAACGAAGAACGAAGGAGGACCATCGTTGAGCAGCCTTACGGCCCTGCCCGTTCACGGTGGCGCGTTACGACAAGACCGCGGCTTGGAGGCCGAAGCATGAGGCCTCAAGCTGTCGTCGCCGGCCTGGTGCTCGCGCTGGGCATCGTCTCGGCGCCCTCGTCGGCCACGGCGGAGGTCTCCGCGACTCGCACAGCGTCCGCGGTGATCGCCGGCTATCCCGTCTGGGCCCACTTCACCAACCCCACCTCGGGCCGCGACTACACCATCCACCACGAGCTGGAGCGCCTGATCAAGTCCGCGCCCTCCGGCTCCACCATCCGCGGCGCCATCCACTCCCTGAGCATCGACTGGATCGCCGATGCGCTGGTCGCCGCACAGAATCGCGGGGTGAAAGTGCTGGTGGTGATCGACGGGAAGAACCTGACCTCAACAGACCCGTCGGTCGCGACGATCAGGCGCCTGACCAACCACAAATTCTGCGAGTACGGCGAGAGCGGGCACGGCTGCATCAGCACCAGCCAGGACGGTGACATGCACACCAAGATGTTCACCTTCACCTCGACCCGGGATCCCCACGGTGTGGCCCGCGGCAACGTCTCCTGGTTCGGCTCAGCGAACCTGACCTACGCCAGCGGCACCGACGCGTTCAACAATGCCATCACCGTCTACGGCGACGCAGGCTTGATGAACGGCCTCAACGCCAACTTCACCGACATGTACAACCAGCGCCACTTCACCGGCAACGACTACTACGACGCGGCCACCAACCGCGGCTACTACCTCTCCTCCGCCGCCGACGTCTACGCTTCGCCCGAGGGCACCGGCCAGACCGACACGATTGTCAACCGTCTCAACGACATTACCCCCGACGCCGAGTGCCGCCTGCGCGTCGGCATGGCCTCGATCACCGCCGGCCGTCCCGAACTGGTAAACCAGGTCAAGCGCCTCAAGGCGGGCGGCTGCCGCGTCTGGATGGTCGTCGGCGACGACGGTAGCGGCGCCATCTCCATGAACCAGGCCGTCTACAACGATCTGCTCGACGCCGGCGTGGCGATCCACAAGAAGAACAAGGTGCACGACAAGTTTTTCCTCGCCTACGCCAAGTACGACACCGCCTACCGGTGGCGGGTCTACACCGGTTCACAGAACTGGACCCAGGACGCCCTGAACGAAAACGATGAGATCTTCGTCAAAATGGCGCCCGAGAGCTCCAGCCACCCCCTGTACGACGGCTACTACGCGCACTTCAACGACGCCTACAACAACGGCGTGGCCTGTACCAAGGCCAACTACCCCTGCCGGTGAGCTCAAGTTCTGCCCGACTTCACTTCTCCGACCGGCGTGAGGCCGGTCACGGCGGTTGTGCGTAATCCTCCACAGTGGACACCGCCACTTACGCCTAACGTTCTGGGTCGCAAGCCGGACGCGCCCCTGCGGTCCCCGCAGGGGCGCCGAGCCGGTACACGTACCCGGAAGGAACTCCATGCGAACGACATCTGTCCAACGCCTGCGGCGTTTGGCGGTGGTAACTGCTGCAGCGATCGCGCTCTGCGGCAGTACCGCCGTCGCGGCGGCGGCTCCAGCTTTCGCCGTGGAAGGCGGGCAACCGGCCATCCTGCAGATCGGCGACAGCTTCGCCTCGGGTGAGGGCGGCGGCTGGAAAGGCAACTCCAACAACGGCTCCGGCAACCGGAGCGGCACCGACATGGCAGCGTACCTCGAAGACGGTACCTGGAAATATGATCCTCACAGGGTTTACCACCACCGCTCGTTCTGGAACCACCAGGATTCCTGGGCCGACGGCTGTCACGAATCGCTGCACGCGCCGATCCGCAGCCTGAAGAACAGCCATCCCGGCGACTACACGGTGCTGTGGAACTTCGCCTGTTCCGGCGCGCACACCCGCAACCTTTGGAAGCTGGACTCCGGCGGCGAGTCGTACAACGGCCGCCTGCCTCAGTTGCACAACTTCCAGGCGGCCATCGGCGATCCGCAGGACCTGAAGCTGATCGCGATCTCGGCCGGGGGCAACGACGCCGGGTTCGGCGACGCGATCCGGACGTGCCTGAAGGCATGGGGATACAAGCATGTGGCGGGGCCGGTCACCGGTCCGTTCGACGAGATATGCCACGACGACGTGCGCGACGACATTGTGCCCAGGGTCAAGGACGTGTACTACAACCTGACCAAGACGGTGAAGCAGGTGCGTGAGGAACTGGCCCTGGCGGGCCAGGCCCAAGGCTCGTATCGCATTGTGCTGCAAGGCTATCCGACGATCCTGCCGACCGAGGCCAATGACTGGAGCTACGCGGAGGACAACTGGGCCAACCGGTGCTACGTCACTCGCGAGGACTCGAAATGGATCAACGAGAACTTCGTGACCCGGCTCAACCGCATGGTGCGCGCCGTCGCCGAGGAACAGTCGGTCGGCTTCATCGACAACACCGACGCGTTTGTGGGGCACCGCCTCTGCGAGTACGGCACGGTCAGGGGTTCGGCGGCCGCGGCGTCGTCCGCCAACGCCGAATGGGTGCGCTTCGTGGACGTGAACATCAGCGTCGGGAGCGTGCTGTGGGACGTGATCAAGAAGCTCGCGCCGCCGAACGGGCACTGGCCCCTCTACGACGAGGAGGTTGCCGACATGCTGAACTCGCAGCGGCACGTGTCCGAGTCGTTCCACCCGAACTACTGGGGCCAGCAGGCCCTCGGCGAATGCCTGAGCCTGTACTTCCACAACACCACCGGCCCGGCCAAGGTCCGTTGCTACAACGGCGGTGGCCAGGCGGGCACCGTGGATCAGATGGCGATCGCGTCGCTGGGCGGCACACCGACCATCGTGGACGATCCAACCCCGAACCTCGCGATCCCGCAGGACGGGATTCTGCAGCGCGAGATCGTGGTGCCCGACAGTGTGCCGCCCGGGTTCTATGTGGCACCGTTCCTGGACCTGACGCATCCGCGCAAGGGCCAGCTGCGGATCAGCCTGCTGCACCGCGAGACGGGCACCATCTTCACGATCCGCGACTACAACCCGGTCGACACCGGGGCCTGGTATGACTGGCGCTGGCCGCTGGACTACAGCCACTCCATCTTCTGGCCCCCACCGCCCATCAAGGACCCGTCCGGGCACTGGCTGCTGACCATCGCCGAGCACACCGAGGATGGCTTCAGCGGTACCTTCAACGGCTGGAACATGCGGGTGTACTAACCAAAGAAGTTCACCGGAGCTGTGGCGCGACCGCGCCGGCGATGAGGTCCAGGTGGTCGAGGTCGGACAGGTCCAGAATTTGCAGGAACGCACGGCTGACGCCCAGCTCCGCGAGCTCGCGGAGCTGGGCGACAACCTGATCAGGGGTGCCGTAGAGGGGCGGCTTGTAGCCCACGGCCTCCGCGCGTCGCGCGGCCTCCGCCGCAGTCTGTCCACATGCGATGGTCTGCGCAACGGACAGCACCGGCATGGGCCGCGACTGCGCCTCGCACGCAGCGGCGACCCGGTCGATGACCGCCCGCGTCACGTCGAGCGAGGCGAACGGCACGTTGAACTCGTCGGCGAAGCGGGCCGCGAGCGAAGGCGTGCGCTTGGGCCCCTTGCCCCCGACGATGATGGGCGGGCGCGGCGTCTGCGTGGGCTTGGGCAGCGCCGGCGAATCGGTGAGCCGATAGTGCTTGCCGTCGAAGGAGAAACGCTGCCCGACCGGCGTGGTCCACATACCGGTGACGATGGCCAGCTGCTCCTCCAGCCGGTCGAAGCGTTCCCGTGTGGACGGGAACGGCACGCCGTAGGCCGCGTGCTCCGCCTCGTACCACCCGGCGCCCAGACCGAGCTCGACCCGCCCGCCGCTCATCTGGTCGACCTGGGCCACCGTGACCGCCAACAGGCCCGGGTGGCGGAACGTGGCGGACGTGAGCAGCGTGCCGAGCCGGATCGTCGAGGTCTGCACGGCGATCGCCGCCAGGGTCGCCCACGACTCGGTGGGTCCGGGAAGCCCGTCTGCGCTGCCCATCGTCAGGAAATGGTCGGACCGGAAGAACGCGTCGTAGCCGAGCCGCTCGGCATGCTGAGCGATGCGAAGCTGGTCGGCGTACGACGCGCCCAGTTGGGGTTCAATGAAGATCACGAGCCGCATGGCTCAAATCGTAGCCAACCGGTGTTCGATGAGCTCGCGCACCGAGATCATCGGCAGCGAGCGACTGCACCGTGGCGGTCCGGTCGAACACCGCGATGCCGGTGCCCCGCCCAGGACCCACCCTCAAGACAAAGTGAACGGCGCGACATAGTGTGGCGCTCGTGCGAACGAACTGGGCGGGCAATGTGACCTTCAAGGCGAGCGGTGTCGCTCGCCCGACGACGATCGATGAGCTGCGCGAAGTGGTGGCCGGTGCCGACAGGGTCCGCGCCGTGGGCACCGGGCACTCGTTCAACCTGATCGTCGACACGACGGGTCGGCTCGTGTCCCTGGCCGACCTGCCGCAAGCCATCGACATCGACCCGGTCAACCAGACCGTCACCGTGCCGGCCGGCATGCGCTACGGCGAGCTCGTCACGCGCCTGGACGCCGCGGGCTTCGCGCTGCACAACCTGGCCTCGCTGCCGCACATCACCGTCGCCGGCGCGGTCGCGACGGCCACCCACGGCAGCGGTGTCAACAACGGCAACCTCGCGACACCCGTGTGCGCGCTCGAAATGGTGACGGGCAGCGGCGCACTGGTGTCATTGGACGGTGAGGCCCTGGCCGGCGCGGCTGTTTCCCTTGGGGCGCTTGGCATCGTCACCAAGCTGACGTTCCGCTTGGCGAAAACCTTTGAGATCATGCAGTACGTCTACGACGACGTGCCGCGCGAGGACGTCAACGAAATCCTGTCCAGCGGCTACAGTGTGAGCCTTTTCACCGATTGGCGGACCCCGAGGCGGGTCAATCAGGTGTGGCGCAAATGCCTGCCGGGCGAGCAAAACGCGTGGACCGGCGGCACCCCCGCCGACGGCCCGCGTCATCCGATCCCGGACATGGACCCGGTCACCACCACGCAGCAGCTCGGTGTGCCCGGCCCGTGGCACGAGCGGCTCACCCACTTCCGGCTCGATCACACCCCGAGCGCGGGCGACGAGCTGCAGTCCGAATATTTCGTGCCGCTCGCCTCGGCGGAGGACGCCCTGAGCGCGCTCGATCCCATCGCCGAGCGGATCGCGGCCGTGCTGCAGATCAGCGAGATCCGTACGGTCAAGGCGGACAACCTGTGGCTGAGCCCGGCGTTCGAGCGCGACTGCCTGGCCATCCACTTCACGTGGGTCAAGGACCCGGCCGCGGTCGGCGAGGTGATCGATCTGCTGGAGGAGCGGCTCGCCCCGTTCGACCCGCGGCCGCACTGGGGCAAGCTGTTCCACCGCCGCCCGGCCCTCCACGAGGGCTTCGTGGCGCTGATGGACCGCTACGACCCCGATGGCAAGCTGCGCAACGACTTTATGGCCGCCATTGTCCAGAGTGGAGAAACTCCTGCACCGTCTGGGATGGCCCGCTGAGATCGAGGCCCTGCTCGGCGATCCAGCCGTCGTTGTAGTAAGTGTTGGCGTAACGCTCCCCGCCGTCGCACAGCAGCGTGACCACGGAGCCCTTCTCGCCGCGCGCGAGCATGCCCGCGATGAGCGCGAAGGCACCCCACAGGTTGGTGCCCGTGGACCCACCGACGCGCCGGCCCAGCAGCTCGCTGGTGATGCGCATCGTGGCGAGCGAGGCCGCGTCGGGTACCAGAATCATCTTGTCCACAATGGACGGCAGGAACGACGCCTCGACCCTGGGCCGGCCGATGCCCTCGATGCGGGAGCCCTTGCCGGTCACCGTCGACCAGTCGCCGGACTCGTAGGCGGGGTAGAACGCCGAGTTCTCCGGGTCGACCACGCAGATTTTGGTGCAGTGCCGCTGATAGCGCACATACCGCCCGATGGTCGCGGAGGTGCCGCCCGTCCCGGCGCCCACGACGATCCACGTCGGCACGGGGTGCCGCTCCCGCGACATCTGCTGGAAAATCGACTCGGCGATGTTGTTGTTGCCGCGCCAGTCGGTGGCCCGCTCGGCATAGGTGAACTGGTCCATGAAGTGCCCGCCGCGCTCGCGCGCGACCGAGATTGCCGCCGCCACAACCTGAGCTGGATCGTTGACCAGGTGGCACGCGGCCCCCTGAAACTCGATGAGCTCGCACTTCTCCTTGCTCGTGGACGCGGGCATGACGGCGACGAACGGCAGGCCGAGCATGCGTGCGAAGTACGCCTCCGACACCGCGGTCGAGCCGGACGACGCCTCGACGATGGTCGTGCCGGGCCGGATCCAGCCGTTGCACAGCGCGTGCAGAAAAAGCGATCGGGCCAGCCGGTGCTTGAGCGAGCCGGTCGGGTGCACGGACTCGTCCTTGAGATATAGATCGATGCCCCAGGCGGGCGGGAGCGGGAACGGCAGCAGGTGCGTGTCCGCGCTGCGGTTCAGATCCGCGCTCACGCGCGTGATCGCCTCCGACACCCACGCCCGGTCCATGTCGCTACATCGATCCAGCTGCTCCATGCAGGTCAGACTAGCGGGCCGCCCGCGGCGTCATCCTGACGATCTCTGGGCCGCTTGCGGGCCAAGATCGGGCTTGGACGGCGCCGCACTTTAGGGCGGCCCGCCGCGACTTGCTTTAGCAGGAGCAAGGGAAAGGGGCCGGGGGCGGGATTCCCATTTGGTGGACAGCGCGATGGTCGTGCGCGTGCTCGCCACCCCGGCCGTCCGGCCCAGCTGCACGACCAACCGCTCCAGCTCGGCGATCGTCGCCACGCGCAGTTTGAGCAGCAGCGACTCGTCGCCGGCGAGGAAGTAGCACGATTCGACCTCCGGGTACCCCCGGATCGCCAAGACAAGATCGTCGATGTCCACGCTGGTGTCGTGGACGATCCGGACGAGCGCGGTCACGCCGAGATCGATGGACTCCGGGTCGACATCGGCGTGGTAACCGCGGATCACCCCGGCATTCTCCAGCTTGCCCACCCGCTCGTGCACCGCCGGCGCCGAGAGGCCGACCTGGCGCGCGAGCTCCGCGTAGGACAGGCGCGCGTTTGCGCGCAAGAGGTCAAGCAGCTGACGGTCGATCGCATCCACGGAATGTGACCTTAGCCCCTAGGACGACCCGTTTCGAGGGACTAGTGCACGTAGAGGCCCATCTTCGGGCAATATACGAATTGAGTTCGCAATCATATCGCAGATATTCGTGAATGGTACCAAACCGCTGTTTCAGGGACATCCAAGGCGGCCGGTGCTCTAATGAGACGCAACGACGAGGAGGTGAGCGTGGACACGGGAGATCGCCTGCTGACGCCCGGCGAAGTGGCCGCGCTGTTCCGGGTGGACCCTAAGACGGTGACCAGGTGGGCAGCGGCTGGACGGATCGGCAGCATTCGCACGCCCGGCGGCCACCGGCGATTCCGGGAGTCCGAGGTCAAAGCCCTCCTCGAAGGTGGGCTGGACTTCGACGAGGAAACGGGGCCACCGCCGCAACCGCACTCGGGCCAAACCGGTCAGACGGGGATGCATCGATGAAGAAGAACGAGGGCGCGTGACATAAGTTCTTCGCGTGACCACCAATCGACGCTCCGCACAGCTTCTGGTGGCGAGCCGCACCGCGCTGACGGAGGCGATTGCCCGCCACATGCCCGCCGGGGCCTACCGCGACTTCGTCGCCTGGGCCTTCTCCGCACGCAACCCACGACAGCAGGAGTTCTTGCAGGCAACGGGCGTCGTGCAGTTGATAAACATGAACACGACGCTCCTATCCGGACTGGTCTCCGACGATCGCTGGCCGGCCATGCTGCGCTATGCCAGCCTGATGAACGCCTACCAGGTCCTGGAGGTGATCTCCGACAATCTCGCGATCGGGCTCGGCCGCAGCGCCCTCGACGCGCCCGATCTGCAACGCCGCACGCTTGTCAGCACGGTCAACCGGGCGATGATCGAAACGCTGACCCCGGGGCGGCGCACGCCGGCCGTGCTGCTGCTGGCCGGGCAGGCGCACGAGGCGGCCCGGCAGACCTCGGGCTTCCACCAGAGCCTGGCGGCCGACAAGCACACCAGCGTGGCCGAGGAATACGCGCTTTTCCTCCAGGCGCAAGGGAAACCCGCCCCGCCGCTGGAGGAGCTCGAATACGGGCTGTGGCCGGCGCTGGTCGCCAACGTCGAGACGTGCCGGGAACTGATTGAGGCCATGGGGGGCACGGCGACGCTGGGCATGCTGCGCCAGGGGCTCATGGACCGCTACCGGTCGGTGGACCGCACGCTCTACGCCGAAAACCTGTCCCGGCTGGAGCTGGCTTCGCTTGGGGCGCATACCATTCTGGTGGCCCCGACGTTGGCTTTTCTGGTGGGCGCCCTGGCGGAAAAGGTGCACGGGCTTTCCGGGTACCAACAAAATATTAAAAATGGTTTGGTACCAGACGTTCTCGCGGACGCCGCCCTGCTCGTCAGGCTGCAAAACGATATCGGCACCCGGCTGCTGCGCATGGCACCTCCGCAGCAGGCCGTGACGCTGCAACGGGCGCGCGGATCGGACACCACGGCGGGCGTGGAGTCGCTGCTGCATCACGGCGACGACCCGACGTTCACCCGCCTGCACAAGGATCTGGTCAACGGCGAGAGCAACGTGGCGCTGTGGCACGCGCGGCGCGCCGACTCCCCCGACGACCAGTGGCTGGCCCTCGCCGACAGCCTGGCCTATTATGCGGGGCTGTATGCGCAGCACAGCGCGCGGTTGACGGCCGGGCTCGCGACGCTTGACGAACGGCTGGGCGACCGGCGGCCCAGCACCGCCATCGAACGCCTGGTGCGGTTCCACGAGCGGATGTATGCGCACCGGCACACCGAGACCTTCGGGGAGTACGCGATTTGAGCGCACGCAAGCCATGGATCGTCGGGGTTTCGGGTGCCTCGGGAACCCCTTATGCCGCTTCGGTTTTGCGGGCCCTGCTGGCCGCGGGGGAGCCGGTGGACCTGGTGGTCTCGCGGGCCGCGCGGCTGACGATCCTCGACGAGACGGGCCGGCCGTTCCGCGACGCGCACTGGCGGGACGACCTGGCCGCCTGGTTGGGCGCGCCTGTTCCCGTCGAGGGCTTTCGTTATTGGCCCGCGGGCGATCTGGGCGCCGGGCCCAGCAGCGGGTCCTATCCGGCGCGCGGGATGATCGTCGTGCCGGCGTCGACGGCCGCGTGCGCGGGCATCGCGTTGGGGCTGTCCAAGGACCTGCTGCAGCGGGCGGCCGAGGTGTGCCTCAAGGAGCGCCGGCCCGTGGTGGTGGTGCCGCGCGAGACGCCCGTGACGCGCAGCCATCTGCTGCACCTGGTGGAGCTCATCGACGCGGGCGCCACGGTTTTGCCGGCCTCGCCCGGGTTCTACGGCGTCGGGGCGTCGGCGTCCGCCGCGCAGCTGGTGGACTTCGTCGCGGGCAAGGTGCTCGACGCGATCGGGGTCAAGCACGACCTACTGGTGCGCTGGAGCGGAATGCGGCCGCCAGCCGAGTAGGCGTCGGGCTTTGGCCGCGCTCCAGACATGCGCTCCGGTGATGTGGAAAATCTCGCACCCGTCGCGGTAGTCGAGTGCCCTGACGACCGCGTCGCCGAGGTCGGTGGCCGACGTCGCGTGAATGGGTGTGCCGTCGGGCGTCTCGAACAGGATCGGCTTTCCCTTGTGCCACGGCGGTTTCCAGGCCGGCCAGGCGTCGTCGGGCGTGGGCCAGGCCAGGCGCAGGATGTTGACCGACAGGCCGAACTCCTGCGCGGCGGCGCGGCACACCTGTTCGCCGAGCCGTTTCGTCAGACCGTACGGGTCGCGGGCGTCGGCGGGCACGGACTCGTCGACTGTGCGGGCCTTGACGTTTTCGTACACGGACAGGCTGCTGATATGGACCACGTGCGGCACACCGGCCCGTTTGGCGGCGGCCAGCGCGAGATAGGGCGCCTTGACGTTGATGTCGAACAGGTCGGCGGCCTCGTCGGTGCGCGTCATCACGGAATGGATGACCGCGTCGGCGCCTCGCATGGCATCGGCGAGCGCGTCCGGGTCCAGCGCGTCGTCGCCCTCGGCGCGGTCGAAGGTGTGCACAACGTGAAGGCGGGCCAGGGCCGGCGCGAAAAGGCTCGCGACATACCCTGACCCGCCGATGACGACCACTCTCATCTGGACAGTGTGCGCCTCTTCCCCGGTCGGCGCTTCTCCATCTTGCGCGGCTTCGGCGGCTCGTCGACCACCGGGACGCCGGACGGCTCGCGTGCCCCGGTCAGCTCGGTCAGCTTCGGGTCGGACAGGCGCACGCGGTGCTGCGCGGGCGCTTGCACACCGGCCTTTTCGAGCATCGTCACGGTTTCGCGGCGCTGCTTGGGAAGGACCAGGGTGGCCACGGCGCCGGACTCGCCGGCACGCGCCGTGCGGCCCGCGCGGTGCAGGTAATCCTTGGCATCCTTGGGCGGATCGAAGTGCAGGACGAGCGAGACGCCGTCGACGTGGATGCCACGCGCGGCCACGTCGGTCGCCACCAGCACCCGCACCCGGCCCTCGCGGAACTCGGCAAGCGTGCGCGTGCGCACCGCCTGGGTCTTGCCGCCGTGCAGGCCGCCCGCCCGCACACCGAGCTCGCGCAGCTGCCCGACCAGCCGGTCGACCGCCAGCTGGGTGCGCACGAACATGATCGTGCTGCCCGCGCGGTTGGTGATCGCAGCCGCGATCTTGAGCTTCTCCTGTGGCGGGATCAGCAGCAGCATGTGCTCCATAGTGGACACACTGGCGGCCGACGGTGCGGTCGAGTGGGTCACCGGGTCGCTCATGAACCGCGCGACCAGCGCGTCCACGTCATTGTCCAATGTGGCCGAAAAGAGCAGATGCTGTGCCTGCTCCGGCACCCGCGACAGCAGCTGGGTGACCTCCGGGAGGAAGCCCATGTCGGCCATCTGGTCGGCCTCGTCGAGCACGGAAACCTCGACCTCTTCGAGCGAGCACGCGCCGCGCTCGATCAGATCACCCAGCCGGCCGGGCGTGGCGATAATCACGTCGAGGCCTCGCTGCAGCCCGGTGATCTGGCGGTCATACGGAACTCCGCCGACCGCGGTGCCCAGGTAGAGCCCGACCGTCCGGGCCAGCGGGCGCAGTGCGTCTGCGACCTGCATGGCCAGCTCACGGGTGGGCACCATGACCAGTGCGCGGGGGTGATGGGGACGCGCGGGCTTGCCCTCGGCCAGCCGCGACAGCAGCGCGAGCCCGAAGGCCAGCGTCTTGCCCGAGCCGGTCTGACCCCGGCCGAGCACATCCCGCCCGGCCAGCGCGTCGGGAAGGGTGGCCGTCTGGATCTCGAACGGCGCGTGGATGCCCTGCTGGGACAATGCCTTGACCAACTTTGCCGGTACGCCGAGGGCCCCGAAGCCGTCGGTCGGCAAGTCAACTGTGTCGATGTCGATGTCGAACACCGACGGAAGCCGTGCAGGGTCGATTGAAGGGCGCATGAACGCTTTCGTAACCTCTCGGGTGGGCGCATCCCCGCGCAAACAACCACACCCGCAGGAACGCTGGAAGGACGCCATGGTCGCGTCCGGACAACCGGATAAGCGTACAGCTACCGCCCGGAAATCACACCTCGATTGTTGCGGCGCTCACTGCTTCTTGGGTGCGTCGACCGCGTCTATGACCCGCGTCGCGAAATCCACCGGCGAACCGGCACCAAGGTTGATCTTCGAGATCTTCACCTTGTCGCCCGATCCCGTGGCGTGGACCACACGGCTGTCGCCCAGATAGATCATCACGTGGTGGATGGTGCGCGGGTTGCTCTTGTCGGACGCGTAGAACAGCAGGTCGCCCGGCAGCAGCGCGTCGAGGTTCACGATCCGCTTGCTCGCGGTCGCCTGATACTGGTCTTTGGACACTCGCGGGAACCACTTGAGCCCGATCAGGCGGTAATAGCCGGCCCAGGTCAGGCCCGAGCAGTCGAAGTAGTCGGGCCCCTCCTCGGAGAAGCGGTAGGGCTTGCCCAGCTGCTGCAGCGCATAGCGCACAACCTTTTGCGCGTCGGGGTGCGCCACCTTGCCGTCCGAGCTCTTGCCCGGGTCGTAGTCGACCAGCTTGGCGTCATCGCGCTCGCGCTTGCGCTCCTCCTCGGTCTGCAGCACGAGGAAACGCTCCTGCAGCAGCAGGCGGCCCTGGTCGCGCTGCATGTAGGCGTCCTTGGCGATGGTGAGGTTTTCCTCCGCGACCTTCTGCGTCGCCTTGGCCTTCTCCAGGGCCTCGGCCGCCGACTTCTCCGCCGCGGTCGCGCGGTCAAGCTCGAACGCGGTCGACTCGCTGAAATCGTCGGCGCGGTCGGGGCGCAGCCGCTGCACATCGCTCCAACCGGAACCGTGCTCGAAGCCGCGCGGGGCTCCGTTGGCCGCCATGTAGGCGTCGACCGCCGCCTTCACGGCCGCCGCGCGGGCCTCCTTGAGCTTGGCGTCGGCGTTGGACCACTCGTGCTCGGCCCAGGCCGTGGCGATCCGCGCCGCCTCGAACTCCTCGTCGAGCTCGGTCACCCGCTCCGCCAGGCTCTGTGCCTCGGCGGTCGCCACCTCGACCTGCTTGCGCAGGTATTCGAGCGGGGTAAGCGGGAACGAGGCGGGAGTCGCCAGCACACCGGTCGGCAGCGGGGGCACGCCGTTGTAGGTCGCCGGGCGGTCGCCCGCATCCGGCACCGCCGTGATCTTCGAACCCGGGGCGGGTTCGGCGTGCGCCGGAATCGCGACCCCGCCCACGATCAGGGCCGTCAGCACAACCGTCCCCACGCGCTCCCTGCGTGTCGCCATTGACGCACCGTCCTCCCCGACAGTCCCCCAACCAGTCCGAGTACGTAGGCTACTGGACATGGACGAGGGCGTGAAGCGCGAGCTGGAAGAAAAGGTGTATTCGGGGACGCGACTTAGCCGCGCCGACGGAGAAGCCCTGTATGCCGGCGACGACCTGGCCTGGCTCGGGCGGTTGGCCCATCACGTGCGCACGGAGAAAAACGGCGAGCGCGTGATGTTCAACGTCAACCGGCACCTCAACCTGACCAACGTGTGCTCCGCGAGTTGCGCCTATTGCTCGTTCCAGCGCAAACCCGGCGAGAAAGACGCATACACGATGCGCATCGAGCAGGCCGTGGCCAAGGCGCTGGAGATGCAGGACGAGCAGCTCACCGAGCTGCACATCGTCAACGGTCTGCACCCGACACTGCCGTGGCGCTACTATCCGCGTGTCCTGCGTGAGCTCAAACAGGTACTGCCAAATGTCAAATTAAAGGCATTCACCGCGACAGAGGTGCAGTGGTTCGAGAAGATCTCCGGCCTGACCGCCGATGCGATCCTCGACGAGCTGATCGAGGCCGGGCTGGAGTCGCTGACCGGCGGCGGCGCCGAGATCTTCGACTGGGAGATCCGCAAGCAGATCGTCGACCACGCCTGCCACTGGGAGGACTGGTCGCGCATCCACCGGCTGGCCCACGCCAAGGGCCTGCGCACGCCGTCCACCATGCTTTATGGACACATCGAGGAGCCTCGGCACCGAGTCGACCACGTGCTGCGGTTGCGGGAACTGCAGGATGAGACCGGTGGATTTACGGTTTTTATTCCTTTGCGGTACCAGCACGACTTCCACGATTCCGCCGACGGAAAGGTGCGCAACCTGCTGCAGGCGCGCACCACGATGGCCGCGCCCGCCGAGTCGCTCAAGACGTTCGCCGTGTCCCGGCTCATGCTCGACAACTTCGACCACATCAAGTGCTTCTGGGTCATGCACGGGCTCTCGGTGGCCCAGTTGTCGCTCAATTTCGGAGTGGACGATCTGGACGGCTCGGTGGTCGAATACAAGATCACGCACGACGCCGACGCGTATGGCACACCCAACACGATGCACCGCGACGACCTGCTGCACCTGATCTGGGATGCCGGGTTCACGCCGGTCGAGCGGGATACCCGATACAACGTCGTCCGCGAATATCCGCCCGCCCCGACGCTGGCCGACCGGCGGCGCGAGCCACAGCAGGTCTGGGCCTAGATGGCGGCTCCCGCCAAGCGGCTGCACCGGCTGACCGACCTGCTCGGGCATTCGCTGGCCGGATTCATGATCAGCCTGGTCGGCGTGCTCGTGATCGACGGGCTCGGGATCCTCATCACGGGTGGGAAGTTCGGCCAGATGAGCGGATGGTTGGCGCTCGTCCTGCCGGTGCTCACATTCGTACAACAATTCTCGGCGGCCAAGGGCGAGCGCGGCCGGCTGCCGGTCACCATCGTGGCGGCCCTTGCCGCGGGCGCGGTCGGCCTCTCCGCGGCCGGCGTGTTCGCCTTCTTGCCGCCCGTCGCGTCCGGTGCGATCGGCGCGCTCGTGGCGATGCTCGTGTATGCGACCATCTGGCACGTCAGCCTCGCATTGCTTGCCCGCCCACAGCCCGGATCGCGGCGTCCATAGCATCATTTAAGCGTCCGTAGCATCATTTATTCGGGGGGTCCATCGGGTTATCCCCAACGGCAGAGTTATCCACAGGCCCGGTTTTCTGGGGCAACATCAACAGGTTCGCGTCTATAGGCTCCGTCGCATGGAGCCGCGCGAGACTCAGGCCGATGCGGGCGGGATGGGCGCCCAGGCACAATCGGTGTGCGCCGTGGCCGAAGACGTCGATGTGGCCCGCCGAGACTGGCGCTACGACCTCGACGATGCGGCGGCGGCGTTCAAACTGGAGGGCGCGACAACGGCGTTCCGCGACGTGCGTGACGCGTGGGAGGCGGAGTTTCGGGTCTACCACGAGGTTTTGGCGCACTGGTGCCAAGCGGCGCAGGCGGCCGCCGCCGACTATCAGGGCGTCGACGAATATCTTGCCGCGCAGCAGCGCCGCATCCCGCGCGGGGTGATGTGATGACCTCCCGCGACTATTTCCAGCTCACCACCGCGCTCAACCGGCTCAATCGGGTGCTCGACTTCCTGCGCACGCTGACCAATCCGGTCGCGATGGTCCAGGCCATCATCGAGACGCTGCGCAGGCTCGGCTCCATCTTCAGCCATGTCCCGGGAGACCCCGATGCCATCGATCGCTATGCGAGCGCGTTCCGTTCGATGCGCAACGCCATCGACACCGCCGACACCGACCTCGACCGGGTGCAGACCGGCGTGCCCGCGGTGTGGCAGGGCGACGCGGCATCCGAGGCGCTCGCGGCGCTGCGCGCCACACAGAGCCTGTTCGAGCAGGCCGCCCCGGCCATGCAGCATGCGGCCGACCTGCTCGGTGACTACGCCGACGAGCTGCGCCGGCTCAAGACCAAACTGCGTGGGCACCGGGATGATCTGGAGGAGGTCATCCGCGAGCTCGACAGCGTGCTCGACCTGGCGCGCAACCTCATTGACACGCTCAACCCGTTCGATGGCAGCGACGGCGGCATCGACGCGAAGATCGAAAAGGCGATCCGCGCGGTGTCGGGCGCGATCCGGGTGTTCGAAGATCTGGCCACGGCCGAAGATGCGCTGCGCCGTGGACTTCGCGATGTCGCGGGCAAGGCCCGTGCGGGTGCGGTCAGGTCGGCCCACGTCGACGCGTTCGACGCGGTTTTGCTGGCCAACGCCGGCATCGACGGCTCCGCTCGGGAGGAAAACGGCATCCTGTCCACCGCTCGACTCGCCCGCGCCGCGGAGAAGATGGGCCAACTGTCCGAAGCAGACCGGGCCCGCATGCAGGCGCTGCTGGAGAGCGCGAGATCCGAGCACGAGCGGGCCTACCTGATGAAGGCGCTCGCAGCAGGCCACTCGCTAGACGACATCGCGCGCTTCGCCGGGATCATCCACGGCAAAGACGATGCCTGGCTGCGCCAGCAGCTCAGCCTGGTCAACCCCGGCTCTACCGGCTCCGTCGAGTATCGCGGTTATCCGATCGAGCAGTTCGACGGCACGACGTGTGGCTCGACCTCCATCATGATTGCCCGCGCCATGAATGACCCGCTCTATGCGCTCTCCCTGACCACGGCGCCCGACGGCACACCACTCGGCCGACAACAGTTCGGTGATCGAATCGAGGCCGAGGAGCGGCGAATCCATGACAGCACCAACACGCTGTGGCCGCAGGGCCTCGGCACGACCCCGTGGGGCCTCAACAACGAGCTCAATCGGCACGCGGATTCGTTTGGCGCGCAGTACAATTGGCGCCTGGTCGACGACACGTCGTCCGGCTCGGTCAACCCGGCGCTCGACGACGCGGTCGGCGCTGTCGACGCGGGGCATTCCGTGCCGGTGCTGATCGGCGACTCCTATCCGGCACACTATGTGTTCCTGGTGGGCCACGAGGGAGACCAGCTCATCTTCTACGACCCGAGCGGCCGGATGGTGCGCGTGAGCGAGTCCGACTTCCGTGACGGCAACATGTCGGCGTTGGGATACGACCATGTGCAGGGTGTGGTGACGCCACGATGACCACCGACATCAAGCCGGTCCAGACGACGGTCACAGATGCCAACTGCGGGTTCCTCCCGGCGGCCCGGGCCCGCAGCCACCGGGCCCGCACCCACCGGGCCCGCAGTGTCCTTTCCCGATGCTCCTCCGGGTTGGCCCTGCTGCAGGTAGGGTTCGCGCCGGCGGCGCGGCTGCTAGCAGGCTGGACCCGGCAGCGGGCGGGGTCGGCGCGGGCGCAGGCTGGAGTAGCGCGGCCGCTGGCTGGCTTGGCTCGACTGCGGGCCGTGGCGGCTGTGTTGACTGGGCTCGCCGTGCTGGGGTTGGCAACCGGTTGCCCGGGGCCGGCTGGCGGGCCGATGGGAGTCGACGAGCAACGGTTGGCCGCGGCGATGAGCGAGCCGGTGGTGGCGCTCGACAAGCAGCCCTCGGCAAGGGCCGGATTCCAATCGTCGAAGCAGGCTCCCGCCAAGCGCGGCAGCGTCGTGGCGGACCTCTCGGATGAGGTTGCACAGTCTCCCGACGTGACGGCCCGCAACCGCACCAAGGAGTTCATGGGGCGGTTGCGCGCCGAGGGCTGGACGGTCTACCTGGCGGCGTGCATCCCGCCGCGCCCGCCGGGCTTATCGCCGCCGCAGGCGGACGCCATCCCGGCGGTGCAGTTCGAAGACGGGTGGACCTTTGTCGCTTACGGGTACAAGGTAATCCACGGTGTGTCCTACTTCGCCTCGCTCGAAGGTCGTGGCTCGTCCGGCAACAACCGGGCACAGGTCAGCCTGTTGCTGCGCATTCCACAGTCCACCGAGCCCACGCCCGACCTTTTCGCCGACCGGCCACCGGCGCTGGATACCGGCGCATCTTGCATCGAGGCCACCCAGCCACCGGCGGCGCGGACCATAACCGGTCCGGCGATCGAGGTGGACAGCGACGGACCAAACCCGGACGGCACGCCGAAGCCCAACGGGCATCGGTAGGAGCGGTACCGCGCTTGCCGGATGGACTCCACTGGTCCGCGATACTCGGCCAGCATGTTGCTGGCCGAGTATCGCGGCCGATGTTGCGGTACTACTCCAACGGCTGGTCCGGCTGGACCGGCCTCAGCCTGTAGCAACACGAGCAACGGGTCAGGGTCAGCACGAACCCTTTCGCGCCAACCTTGACCCGTCACCGCAATGTCGCGGTGCGCTCGGGGCAGGGGCGGGTAGTTAGCGCACTGGGACGACAACGGGGCCGAAGTCGGCGTCGATGACGCGGACGTTGGCGCGGTAGTGGGAGCGCAGGAGCTCCTCTGTCAACACCGCTGAGGGTGGGCCGGATGCGGCCACGGTGCCGTCGGACATGAGCACGAGGCGGTCGGCGTATTCGCCGGCCAGCGAAAGGTCGTGCATGGTGGCCAGTACGGTCAGGCCGTGCGCGCGCCGCAGGCCGTCGACCAGTTCGAGCACCTCCTGCTGGTGCCCGATGTCCAGAGCGGACGTGGGCTCGTCGAGCAACAGTAACGGCGCCGATTGGGCGAGCGCACGCGCGAGGTAGACGCGCTGGCGCTCGCCGCCCGACAGCGTGTCGAGCCGGCGCGAGGCGAACGGTAGCAGGTCCAACGCGTGCAGCCGCTCCTCCACAATGGACAAGTCTTGCAAAGACTCGCGCCCCAGCAACGGAATGTACGGGGTCCGTCCTAACAGGACATAGTCGAAGACCCGGATCCCGGGTGGCACCACCGGTTGCTGCGCCACGCTGGCCACGATCCGCGCACGCTGCCGCCGCGAGTGCGCGCCGGTCTCCGTACCGGATAAGAGAATTGAACCCGAGTATGGCAGGAAGCCGCCAACGGCGCGCAGGAAGGTCGATTTGCCGGCGCCGTTGGGTCCGATGATGGTGACCCACTCGCCCTCGGCCACCGCCAGGTCGACCCCGCGCAGGATGGCGTTGCCGTCCAAGGAAACGTGCACGGACGTGGCGGCCAGCATCACAGCGGCACCGCCTTGCTGGTGCGCATCACGAGAATGAAGAACGGCGCCCCGAAAAACGCTGTCACCACACCGATCGGCAGCTCGCCGGGCGCGATGATGGTGCGCGCCCCCAGGTCGGCCAGGGCAAGGAAAGCACCGCCGAACAGTAGCGACAGCGGCAGGATCGTGCGATAAGACGTGCCCGCGAGCATCCGCACCATGTGCGGCACGATGATGCCGACAAACGCGATAAGCCCCGAAACCGCCACGGCCGCAGCGGTCCCGAGCGCCGCCGCCCCGAGCAGGATGAGCCGTGACCGCTGCGGGTGCAGGCCCAGCGAGGCCGCCTCCGCATCGCCGACGCTCAGGACGTCAAGCTCGCGCCGCAACGCCAGCACGACGATCGAAGCCACCGCCACGTAGGGCACGAGCTGCCACACATCCCCGTAGCCGTCCGTGGCCAGCCGCCCGAGCAGCCACGAGTACACCTCCAGGATGGTGTCCACATTCCGTTGCAGCAAATAGGTTTGGATGGCCGACAGGAAACTCGCGATGGCGACGCCGGCCAGGATCAGGTTGCGCGCGCTGCCCAGGGCGTACGCGGTCACGGCCGCGAGCAGCGCGCCCAAGAAGGCGAATACCGGCATGATGGAGTTGTCCAGCCGCAGCACGATGGCCGCAGTCGCACCGAGCCCCGCCCCGGCCGCGATGCCGATCAGATAGGGATCGGCCAGCGGGTTGCGGAACACGCCCTGGAAGCACCCGCCCGCGAGCGCCAGCATCCCGCCGACCAAAAGTCCTAAAAGGACGCGCGGGAGCCGGATCTGGGTGACGATGGCGGCCTCGCGCTCGTCGAGCCCGGATTCGAGCCCGAGCAATTCGAGCACGACGGCCGCCGGCGGCAGCGACACCGGCCCGAGCGATACGCCCAGCACCAGGGTGGCGAGCACGGACGCCACCCCTGCCGCGAGCCACCAGCGGCTCAGCCGTGCGGGCCGCACATCGTGAGGCCGTGCGGGCCGCACGTCGTGAGGCCGTGTGGGTTTCACGCTGTGGGAGCTTTGCCGACCGCGTCGATGATGGACCGCATCAGGTCGACCACGCGCGGGCCCCAGCGGGAGGCGATGTCGCTGTCAAGCGCGTAGACCTGGCCCTTGCTCACCGCGGTGACCGCCTGCCAGCCGGCCCGAGCCTTCACCTTCTCCGGGGTCTCGCCCATGATCGTGTCCGCCAGGAAGATCATGTCGGGGTTGGCCTTGATCAGCGCCTCGGCGTTGAGCTGCGGATATCCCGTGCCCGACGGGTCGGCCGGGTCGGCCACGTTGACCAGGCCCGCCATCGTGAACAGCGAGCCGATGAAGGTCTTGGATGTGGCCGTGTATCCGGAAGGATCAACCTCATAGAAGTACGTCAGCGGTTTGCTCCGCTTGGGCAGGTCCTTGACCAGCTTGTCGAGGTCATCCTTGATCTGCTTGGTGAGCGCGAGCGCCTCGCCGGCGTGGCCCGTGGCCTGCCCCAGCTCACTGATCTGCTGGTATGTGTCTTCGAGGGTCTTCGCGGCCGGGGTCAGCAGCGTCCTGATCTTGAGGTTGGCCAGCTGGCCGACGATCCCCTTCGCATCCGCGGTGAGCACGACCAGATCGGGGTTCTTCGCGGCGATCGCCTCCGCGTTCGGCGTGAAGCCGGAAAGGTCGGTCTTGGGCACGTCCGCCGGGTAGTTCGAGTACTCGTCGACGGCGATGACCTGCTTGCCCGCGCCGATCGCGTAAAGCATCTCGGTCGCCGTCGGAGACAAAGAGACGATTCTTTGTGGGTACGCGTTGGAGCTTGGCGGGTTGGCCGAAGGCTCAGTATTCGTGGTGCATCCGGCCACCGCCAGCACCGCAACCGCGGCAAGCGAAGCAAAAAGCCGCCTCTTCAATGGCGTCCCTGCGCGGCGCTCCGCGGCGCATGCCTGCCGATTCGCTCGGGACAAGCCGTCACTCATGTGTCCTCTGTCCTCCTCCAGCCCTTCACGCGCGGGCGTCATCGTTGGGAGCGACCGCGGGCAGGCGACCTGGCTCGACCCGTTTCCGTCTCAAAACGGGCCATCACAGTTGCGGGACAGCGCCGGATTCTCACCGGCTTCGCTGCTCGCGCGGTCAGGAGAACACGCTACTGGACGGGCTTGTCGTCGTCGCCCGCGAGTGCCGAACGCAACTTTTCCCGCTCCTCACGCCGCCGCTGCATGGTCTGCTCGACCCGCCCGGCCACCTCGTCGCGCATCCCGCGCAGCAGGAACCAGCTCAGCACCGCGCTCACCAGCACAGCGATCATGAGCTTGAGCAGCAGGCTCAGCGCCGAGATCGGCCACAGCCCGAGCAGCACCACGGCGAACAGCCCGAGGCGGGCGAGCGTGTACTTCAGGTAGGGACTCACATGCCCAACTCTACAGACCCCGAACGGTGTCAATGGCCTTGTCCACGTCGGCCTCCAGCGTGGCGATGCTCGCACCGAACCGCAGATATGACGGGTTGTACGGGCTGGCGCTCGCGACGACCCCCTTGTCGCGCAGCCGCACGACCAGTTCCGGCGGCTCCGAGTCGCCCACCACGCAGCACACGATGCCGGCCGAGAGGTCCGGCGACCGAGGCGTGATCAGCCGCACGCCCTTGATCCCGGCCAGCCCGTCCTTGAGCCGCCCGTTGAGCTCGTGAACGCGGGCGGCGATCCGGTCCCGCCCGATGCGCTTGTGGAAGTCGAACGTCTCGGCCAGCGCCCACTGGTGCTCGAACGCGTGGTATCCGCCAGGCGTGGACTGCGGCCTCCGCTCCGGCTGGAAGGTCGGGATGCTGGGCTGATATCGCGCCCACGCCGCCGGCGTGCCCCAGATCAGGCCCGTGCCGCGCGGGCCGAACAGCCACTTGTGGCAGCCCGAGATCAGGAAGTCGCAGCCGAGCTCGGCCGGGCCCGCGTCCTGCGCGCCGAAGCCGTGCACACTGTCCAAACACAACAGTGCGCGACCGTTCAAAAAGGACGCTATCTCGCGCACCGGAAGCTTGACCCCCGTGCCGGAGTGGACCCACGTCAGCGCCACGACCTTCGTTGCCGGGGTGAAGGCCCGCGCCAGGTTCGACACGATTTCGTCGACGCTCGTGTTGAAGGGATCCTGATACAGCCGCACCCGGTTGACCCGAACCCCGTCCCGCTCGGCGCGGAACCGCAAGGACTCGTGCGTGGCGAAGAAGTCGTGCTCACTGGTCAGGATCTCGTCACCGGGCGACAGTTTCAGCCCGTGATAGAGCAGTCCCAGCCCCATCGTGGTGGAATCGGTGAACATGATCTCATCGGTGCGGACCCCGAGATAGCCGGCCGCCCACTGATGGATCGACCGTTCCATCATGCCCTCGTTGGCGTGCAAGTATTCCACCGTGTTGGCGTCGAACCCGGCCCGGTGGCGGGCGATGGCCTCGCGCACCTGCGCGGGTGGCGCGGCGAACACGAACGCTGCCAGGTGCGCCAGCCGCTGGTCGAGCGCGAACTGCGCCCGCACACTCGTCCAATCACGAGGGTCGAGCGGCGGGGCGCTCGTCTCGACCAGCGGCGGCTGCGCCGCGCGCGGCTGGCACGACGCGACGGCGGCGAGGGCGGCGGCACTTCCCAGCAGCCCCCGCCGGCTAAGCGAGAAGGTAACCGGAACAGAGCTCACTGCCGTCCCTCCTACGGAGACTCAAGGTGAGTGATGAAGGTGCGCATGTCCCATTGTCGGGCCGATGAGGCCGAATCTGCCACCCTGCGGATCGGTGAGCACGGCCAGCCGGCCCGCGGGCGAGTCGTGCCGCCGCCGGCGTGACCCGCCCATGGCGAGCGCCTGCTCGGTCGCGACGTCGACGTCTTCGACCGCGAAGCAGACCGCCCAGCGGTTCTGTGCCGCCCGCGTCACGCCCGCCACGGCCACATCGCCGGATTCGAGCAGCGGACCGCGCGCGGACACATCCAAAACGTTGGTGTAGAAGGCTTTTGCCGCCTCGACATCGCTCGTGTAAAGCTCGGCCCAGCTGAGGCTGCCCGGCACGCCGGAGACCTCGGAACCGAGGTGTTTCTCCGGCTGCCACACCGAAAAATAGGCTCCCGCCGGGTCGGCGAACACCGCCATCCACCCGTTGTCGAAGACCTGCAACGGTCGGGCGACCACCCGGCCGCCCAGCTTCACGACCCGGTCGGCGGCGACGGTGACGTCGCGGGTGTGGAAGTAGACGGCCCAACTGGTCCGCCGCGACGATTCCGTTGCCGGGCCGAAGCCCGCCACCATGCGATCGTCCTTGAGATAGAAGCCCACGCCCTTGGCCTCGGGACCGAGCTCCTGCGCGGTCCAGCCGAACAGCGCGCCGTAGAAGCAGTGCGACCCCGCGAGGTCGGTGCTGCAAAGATCTATCCAGCTGGGCGCCCCCACTGGATACCCCTTTTTCATACCGCCATTGTGGTCGCGAATGCCTCAGGAAGGGGCTTCGTGTGCAAAACCGTCAGACTAGTGACCGCTCGGGTGAGTGCGACATACAACCGGTGCAATCCGCGCTCCTCCGCCTCGACTATGTCGGCCGGCTCGACTACCAGCACGTGGTCATACTCCAGGCCCTTCACGAGGGTCACCGGGACGACGTCGACCCGTTGATCCTCCGGCGCGAGCGCCCGAACGGACGACACAGACGCGTCCGCAACGATTACCCCGATCGAACCCTCCCGGGCGAGCAACCCGGCGACCGCACCCGCCACGTCACCCGACTCCCGTATCTCCAGGCTGCCGTCCGCCCGAAGCGAGGTCGCCGGTGGTACCTCGACATCGAGCCGCGCCAGCAACCGGTTTGCCAATTCAATGACCTTTTCTGGTACCCGGAAGCCCGTGCTGAGCGGGACGACCTGCCCCGATTCCTTGTCCAGATCGGCGAGCACGTCGCGCCAGTCCCGGGCCGCCCACGGGGTCGTGCCCTGCGCGAGATCACCGAGCACGGTGAGCGAGCCGTGGGTGCTGCGCCGCGCGAGCGCCCGCGCCTGCATGGGCGACAGGTCCTGCGCCTCGTCGATCACGATGTGGCCGAAGCTCGGCATCCGGTCCATCATCCCGGCCACCTCGTCGACGAGCACCGCGTCGGCAGCCGTCCACCTGGTCGTGGCGCGCTTGAGCAATTCGAACCCGTCGGGCGGCTCGGCCAGGAAGGCGGCCACCACCTGTTCGGGCTTGACGGCGGGCCAGCACGAGTCGAGGAACTCCGTCACCGGTTTGGCCTTGCCCATCCGGCGCAGCCACGCGTCCGACGGCGATTCGGCCCGGCGGGACTCGGCCTGCCGTTGCAGCAGACCCACGACCCTGGCCCGGAGCCGCTCGCGGCCCACGGCATAGGCGGGGCCTTCTTCCCGCACGCTGCGGATGAGGCGCTTGAGCACACCCTCGTCGATCCGCCAGCGATACGAACCGTCTGGGACCACGATGGGCGCGGTCGGCTCACCGATCCGCCCCCACAACGCGGCATGCAACGCCTCGGCGATGCGCGGATCGTGCTTGAGCGCCGCAACCCCGGGCGGGTCAACGCCTTTGACGGGCACACGGTCCAGCAGATCGTCCATTGTGGACTGTTCGACCTCGATCTCGCCCAGAGCCGGGAGCACATCGCCGATGTAGCGCAGGAACGTCCGGTTTGGACCGACGATGAGCACGCCGGATCGGCGGAGGCGTTCACGGTACTCATAAAGCAAATACGCTGCGCGATGCAGGCCGACGGCGGTCTTTCCGGTGCCGGGCGCGCCCTGCACGCAGATGGTCTCGTCGAGGTCGGCGCGCACCAGCACGTCCTGGTCGGGTTGGATCGTGGCCACGATGTCGCGCATCGGCCCGACGCGGGGCCGCTCGATCTCGGCGGTCAGGATGGCGCTGGCCGTGCCGAGCTCCTCGCCGCGATCGAGATGTTCGTCTTCGAAGCCGGTCAGCTCGCCCTTGGCGAAGCCGAACCGGCGCCGCACCGCCACGCCCTGCGGGTCGCGTGCGCTGGCCTGATAGAACCTGCGGCTCAGCCCGGCCCGCCAATCGAGTACGAGGGGCTCACCTGCGGCGTCGGTGACATGCCGCCGCCCGATGTGAAACCGCTCATGCGAATCCATCGTCAGCTTGCCGAAAAACAATGGGGTGTCAGGGTTGTCGGCCAATTCCTTGATGCGCTGCACCATCTGTCGGCCCAGTTGCTCGGCCGTGTAGGCGTCGCCTGCGACCCGGTCGCCCACGGCGAACATTGCCTCGGCACGCTCGCGCATGGCCTTGAGGGCATCCCGGGAGGTCTTGAGGTGGGCACGTTCGAGTTCCAGCGGATCGTCTTCAAGATCGGATGCGGGCACGGTGACTTCCCATCGGGTCATTCGTCTGCTCGCTTCGCGTTTCCGGGAACCGGATCGCCGTCCCCAGCGCGCGACGTCCGCTTCGGTGCTACCTCACCGCGGCCGTCAAGCGGGCATCGAGCATACGCGCCAGTGCGCGGCAGCCTCCACCGAATTACGCCGCCGCAAATATGGCCATACTTACGGGCGTGGCAGAAGAACGCGCGCGAATCAGTGACCCGGCAGTGATGCGGGCGCTGGCCCACCCGGCCCGGCTGGCGATCCTTGAGCACCTGGCGGTCAACGAGGCCGGAGCGACCGCGACCGAGTGCGCCGAGGTGGTCGGCCTGTCGCCCAGTGCGACCAGCTATCACCTGCGCGCGATGGCCAAGGCGGGGCTCATCCAGGAGGGCCCGAGCCGCGGCGACGGGCGCGAGCGCGTCTGGCAGCGCAAATTTGCCCAGTACGAGGTGTCCGGCGAGGGGAAGAACAAGGCCGACGAGCTGGCCATGGCCGAGGCGATCCTGGCGCACCAGAACGACAAACTGCGCCGGTTCCTGGCCGATGCCCGGGAGCACGGCGGCAAGTGGTACGACGTGGCGACGATGACCGACAACACGCTGGTCATGACGGCGGACGAGCTGGCCGACTTGATCGACAAGGTGCACAAACTATGCGAGCCGTATCGGCGGCGGGTGCGCAAGGATCCGCCGCCAGACGCGCGCACGGTCACCCTGCAGCTCCGCGGTGCGCCGCTGCTGCCCTTGCGCGAAAGCTGAGGCTCGCCTGCCCGGCGAGTGCCCGCTTGGGCGGGAGTTTCTGTTTGCGCGGAGAGTGCTGTTTGCACGGGCTGCGCTCGCTTGCGCGCCGCAGATGTGAAGTGAATACTTCGAAGTATGTCCTTCGCAACTCCGGCCCGGTCGAGATGGTCTGACGTCTACCTTTCGGCCTCGGTCACGCTGGTCGGCGCGACCGGGGCCTTTCTCGTGATGGTCACGCTCGTGCTCGGCCTGCAGGAGCGGGGCGCCAGCGGCCTGCAGGTGGCGACGCTGATCATCGCCGAGTCGCTGCCCATGGTCGTGCTCGGCAGGTTCATGGGCCGCCTCGTCGACCGGTTCGACAGCCGCCTGCTGCTGGTGTGTGCGGGCGTCGGACAGGTCGTGTCGTGCCAGCTGCTGGTCAACGCCGATCGGTTCGAGTGGGTCGTGGCCGGAGGGGTCGCGCTGGCCACGTTCAGCGCGGTGGCCGGGCCCACCCGGTCGGCCCTGCTGCCCGCCATGGTCACGCGCGACGACCTGCCCAAGGCCAGCGCCATCGGGCAGACCGCCAGCTCGATCGGGCTCATGGCCGGACCGGCACTGGCCGGGTTCCTGGTCGGCGCGGGAGACGTGCGCGGCACGCTGCAGATCGCATCGTTCGGCTTCGTCGCGACCATCGTGGCCGGGCTGCTGCTCAAAACGCGTCGCGGCGTGGCCTCGTCCAAGGTGGACAATGCGCCGCCCGTCGACTGGAAGCTCTCCGATGACCGCATGTTCAGGGCCGTCGTGTGGGGCATGGCGCTCATCGTGGGGGCGGTCTCGACGGTCAACGTCGTCGCGGTGTTCTTCATCCGCGGCACGCTGGGCAGCTCAGCCACGATGTATGGACTGGTCGACGCCGTGTGGACGGCCGGGATGCTGGCCGGTGCGTGGCTGTGCGCCCGCGTGCTCCGTCCTGCGACGACCGACCTGGCCGTCGTGCGCTGGATGTTCGTGAGCCTGGGCATCATCTCGGTGGTCGTCGGCGCCGTGGGCGCGGTGACGGCCGTGCTGTGGATCGTGCCGTTGTACCTCGTGGGTGGCGCGCTCAACGGCGGGCAGAACGTGATAATCGGCACGCTGTTGGGCCGGCGCGCCCCCGCCGCGGCGAGAGGGCGCGCCGCGACCGCGCTGCAATCGCGGGTCCAGGGCGGTGCGCTGCTCGGATACGTGGCGGGCGGGCTCGTGCTCGAAGTCGTCGAGCCGCGCTGGGTGTTCGTCGGGGCCGGCGTACTCGGGTTGCTGGCCGTGCTGCTGGTCGCGCCCGGTATCGTCTCAACTCATGAGACGTCCCAGAGTCGGGCACATCCAGTTCCTGAACTGCCTTCCCCTGTACTGGGGACTGATGCGGTCGGGCGCACTCATTGACGTCGAGCTATACAAGGACTCTCCGGACCGGCTCAGCTCCGCGCTCGTGCGCGGCGATCTCGACATCGGTCCGATCTCACTGGTGGAATACCTGCGCCACGCCGACGAGCTGCTGCTCCTGCCAGACCTCGCGGTCGGGTCCGACGGGCCGGTGCTGTCGGTCAACGTCGTCTCGACCCGCTCGCTGGGCGAGCTCGACGGGGCCCGCGTGGCGCTGGGCAGCACGTCGCGTACTGGTGTGCTGCTCGCGCAGCTCGTGCTGGGCGAGCGATACGGGGTCGAGCCGGAGTTCTTCACCTGCCCGCCCGATCTGACCGAGATGTTGCTGGAGGCCGACGCGGCCGTGCTGATCGGCGATGTCGCGCTGCGGGCGCTGTTCGAGGCCCCGCGGCGCGGGCTGGCCGTGACCGATTTGGGCCAGGCCTGGCGCGAGTGGACCGGGCTGCCCATGGTGTTTGCGGTGTGGGGCGTGCGGCGCGAGTTCGCGGCCGCGCATCCGGGTCTGGTCAAGGACGTGCATGAGGCGTTTCTGCGTTCGCGTGACCTGTGCCAGGCCAACCTCGACGAGGTCGCGGCGGCCGCCGCCCGGTGGGAGCCGTTCGACGCGGCGACCCTGGCCTCGTACTTCCGGGTGCTCGACTTCTCGCTCGGCAAACGCCAGATCGACGGCCTGCTCGAATTCGCCCGCCGCGTGAGCCAGTCAGGCCTCGACCCGCGGCTGTCGTCACGCTTCGACCCGGCGCCATCGCCGGGCCTCGACACGCGGCCGTCTTCAGGCTTCGAACAGCGGCTTGAGTTCTTCTCGCTGTAGCAGTTGGGCCGTGACATCGCGGCAGATGGCCTGCCCGTGGCGGTCGCCGCCGGAGTAGGAGATGGGATAGCGGGTCATCACCATCAGGCTCCACCGCGACGTGATGGCCATGCAGTTCATGTGCCGGGTCTTGGTGGCGGCGGTCGTGTCCCAGCCGTTCTTGATCGGCAGCTGTGCCGCCTGGTCCGGCGGGAATGCCTCGCGGATGCCCCACGTGCCCAGCCGCACCAGCCGCATCTCGCTGATCAACCACTCCGTCCAGTTTGGACCAGCGGCGGTCCCGTCTTGCACCTTGGCGGCCAGCCGGGCCATGTCGCGCGACGACATCTGGCACTGCCCCCACGAGCTGCCGGGCGTGAAGTCGGTCAGCCCGCACATCTCCTGCATGCGCTTGAATGACGCGGACTTGCCCAGCTCGGCGAACAATGTCGTGGCGGACGCGTTGTCGCTGTCGCGGATCATCTTGGAGATCGCGGCCTGCTTTGACGAGCTCGGGTTTTTGGTGCGCAGGTAGTCGGCGGCGATCCACACCTTGATGACCGAGCACGTGCGGCTGATCTCGTTGAACGTGGCCGAGCCGGTCATCGCGCCGTCGTTGTGGTCGATCAGCGCCCACGAGTGCCAGCCGGTCGCGTCGATGGACACCAGCTGCGAGCCGTCCAATTTGGACAGATCAAACTTGGGTGGGGCGGGCGTCGGCACGGGCGCCGGCTCCTCGATCAGAGGCTCGGTCCGCGGATCGCCCGGCGATCGCTGAAATGCCCGCCAGCCCGCACCCGCCATGAGCCCCACCCCACCAACGAACAGGCCGGCGCCACCGGCGATGAGGGTGCGCCGTTTCATCGCCCCCACGTTACCCACGCTCGCAACGGATGCAAATCCGGCTTTGCAAAGCATCATAAATCCCATATATGCCGCGATTCGCCGCGCGGCCAGTCCAATGTGGACCCGCCGGGCCCGCTCGGTCGATCATGAAGTTCTGGAAATGACGCGCTGCCGAGCATGGACGTAAGTTCATGATCGACGGGAAAAGTGGGGGCATGGTGTGGCTCCTAGCGTTTTGGGGGGAACGCCGGGGGTAGCCTAGCCCAGCAATCGATGTGCGATTTGTCGGCAGATGCCGGCGCCGTATTCCAGGCCCAGCTCATCGGGGTAGCGCATCATCACCGACATGGTCCAGTCGCCGGTCAGGGCCAGGCAGTTGAGGTGCCAGTTGCCGTCGGCGCCGATCGATGTCCAGCCGTTCTTGAGGGCGACGGACGGTGCGCTGTCGACCGGTACCCCATCGATGATTCCCCATCGACCGCCACCGCGGGTCTTCTGCTGATCCTCGGGTGCCGCGGTGCCCTGCACGTTGCGCATCTCGGACAGCAGCCATTCGGTCCAGTCGGGCCCGGCGGCCGTGCCGTCGGCCAGGCACTCGCCCAGCTTGATCGCGTCGCGCGGGGACATCTGCGTGCGGCTCCACCAGCCGTCATGGACCTCGGTGTCGACCAGGCCGCACACCGAGATCATGCGCTCGATCGAGGCGTTGCCGCCGCGCGCCTCGTAAAGGATCTGGGCGGCATCGTCGTCGGACCACCGGATGGCCTCGCTGGCCTGCTTGAGGTGGTAGTCGCTCGGTGCCCTCGCATCCCGGAGGTAGTCGGCCACCAGCCAGGCCTTGACCATCGATTCGGTGCTGCTGGTCTCGCTCATGTTGGCGCCGGTCAGCACGCCGGTGTGCCGGTCGTACATGGCCCAGCCCAGGAACTCGCCGGAGAAGTCGACGTTCACGGTCGAAGTGTGCCCGCTGACCATCTCTTGAGGCGCGGCGGATGTCGTTGGCGGGGACGCGGGGTTCTCCCAGCGCGCGACCACGGCGTGGTCGGCGGCGGCCCGAGGCACGATCACGCCGAGCCCGACCGCGACTGTGGCGGCGATGGCGAGGATCGTGGGGGTGCGGCGAGCCACGAGGGAAAGCTCCAATCGAGGGGGTCTCAAGTTCGACTGTAGGCCGGGACCGGCCGCTTGACCTGGGCCCGAATGGGTGATCGCGCTGCTGCCGTGATCAAGCTCTCGACTGGCATGTGACACTCGTTGCACCTGACGGGGAAATTCTGTAACACTGAGGGTGTGGACACACCGGCAGTCAAGGGCGCCGATGGGCTGCTCGGCGAGGTCGAGCGGGCCGAGGCCGCACTGCGGGCGGCCGCTGACCGCGCGGGCGCCGGGTCGTTCGAAGCGGTCATCGAGGCGGACCAGAAGATCGAGCCGCGTGACGTGATGCCCGAGGACTACCGCAAGGGCCTCATCCGTCAGATCGCGCAGCACGCGCACTCGGAGATCATCGGAATGCAGCCAGAGGGGAACTGGATCACCCGGGCGCCCTCTCTGCGTCGGAAGGCGATCCTGCTGGCGAAGGTGCAGGACGAGGCGGGACATGGTCTTTACCTGTATGCCGCCGCCGAAACGCTAGGGGTGACCCGCGAGGAGCTGACCGAAGCGCTTCTGAGCGGGCGGCAGAAGTACAGCTCGATCTTTAATTATCCCACTCTGACCTGGGCCGATATGGGCGCGATCGGCTGGCTTGTCGACGGTGCGGCGATTGTCAACCAGGTTCCCCTGTGTCGCTGTTCGTATGGTCCGTATGCGCGCGCGATGATCCGGATCTGCAAGGAGGAGTCGTTCCATCAGCGGCAGGGCTACCAGTCGCTCTATGTGCTGGCCAACGGTTCGCCGGAGCAGCGGCGGATGGCGCAGGACGCGGTGAACCGGTGGTGGTATCCGTCGCTGGCGATGTTCGGCCCGCCCGACTCGGAGTCGACCCACTCGGCGCAGTCCATGGCGTGGAAGATCAAACGGTTCTCGAACGACGAACTGCGGCAGCGGTTTGTCGACATGTGTGTGCCGCAGGCCGACATTCTGGGGCTGACGCTGCCCGATCCGGACTTGAAGTGGAATGAGCAGCGAGGGCACTACGACTTCACGCCGCCCGACTTCGACGAGCTGATGCGCGTGGTGAAGGGCGACGGGCCGTGCAACCGGCAGCGGATGGCCCATCGCCGGCGCGCGCACGACGAGGGGGCGTGGGTGCGCGAGGCGGCGGCGGCCTATGCGGCGAAAGGAAAGACCGCATGAACGAGCCGTTGTGGGAGGTGTTCGTGCGGCCGCGGCGTGGGCTGTCGCACACCCATGTGGGCAGTCTGCACGCACCCGATGCCCGGATGGCCCTGCGCCATGCCCGTGACCTCTATACGCGGCGGCAAGAGGGCGTTTCGATTTGGGTGGTACCGGCGTCGGAGATCACCGCGTCGAGCCCCGACGAGAAGGACTCGTTCTTCGATCCGGCGGGCGACAAGATCTACCGGCATCCGACGTTCTACGAGCTGCCGGAGGGGGTCGAGCACCTGTGACCGACCCCATGAGCGAGGGCTCGTCCCGAGTGAATCAGCAGGCACGCGTCCCGCAGCGCAGCGGAGGGACGCCATTGGAGCTTGCCGATGATGCGCTGATCGCGGCGCAGCGGCTCAGCGAGTGGGTGGCGCGTGCGCCGACGCTGGAGGAGGACGTCGCGCTGACCAACATCGCGCTCGACCAGCTGGGCGTGGCCCGGCTGCTGCTCCAATCGCTGGGCGACGAGGACGAGCTCGCCTACCGAAGGGGTGACGCCGAGTTTCGCAACTGCCTGCTGGTGGAGTTGCCGTTCGGGCGGGCGCGCGGGGATCTCGACTTCGGCTGGACCGTGGTGTGGCTGCTTTTCCTCGCGGCGGCGCAAAAACTGCGCTACGAGGCGTGGGACAACGAGGTCGCGGCCAAAGCGGTGAAGGAGTCGGCGTACCACCTCGATCACGCGACACAGTGGGTGATCCGGCTCGGTGATGGGACCTCCCTTTCACGCGAGCGGGTGCAGGCGGCCGTCGAGGAGTTGTGGCCGTACACGCACGAGCTGACCGAGGGCATCCGCGACGACTGGCTGTCCATTGTGGAGCCGGTGTTGAAGGAGGCGACGCTCGTGAAGCCTTCCCATGACACATGGCGGCCATCCGGCGGGCGCAGCGGGCGGCACACCGAGCACCTGAGTTACGTGCTCGCTGAGATGCAGGCGCTGCATCGGGCGCATCCGGGGGTGCAGTGGTGACCCCCTATGACGTGGTGTCGAAGGTGGTGGATCCCGAGCTGCGGGTGGTGACCATTGCGGAGCTGGGCATCCTGCGAGACGTGGCGCAGGAAGGCGCGCGCGTGGTCGTGACGATCACACCGACGTACTCCGGATGCCCGGCGATGGACGCGATCCGCGAAGACATCCGCAAGGCGTTGGCGCGTAAGGGGTTCGATGACGTGGCGGTGGTGACCAAGCTGAGCCCGGCGTGGTCCACCGACATGATCACCCCTGCCGGGCACGAGGCGCTGCACCGGGCCGGGATCGCGCCGCCCGGGTCGACCGCCTGCCCGCACTGCGACTCGGCCAAGACGCTGCAGATCAGCCGCTACGCGAGCACGCCGTGCCAGGCGCTGCGCCGGTGCCTGGGCTGCGCCGAGCCGTTCAACGCGGTGAAGACGCTATGAGGAGCGTGTTCCACGACCTAGAGGTGTCCGATGTGGAGCGTCTGACGCCGGTGTCGGTCGCGTTGACCCTGCGCGTGCCGCAGGAGCTGCGCGGCACGTTCGCGTTCAAGCCGGGGCAGCACCTGACCTTTCGTGACGGCGAGCTGCGCCGGTCGTACTCGATCTGTTCCACGCCGAGCGATCTGGCCGACAGGGGCGTGTTGCGGGTGGGCGTCAAGCGCGTGCCCACCGGAGTCTTCTCGACCAGGGCGCAGGAGCTGCGGCCCGGTGACGTGCTGTCGGTCCTGCCACCGCTCGGGCACTTCACCACGGCGGTCGATCCGGCGCGGGCGCGGCGCTACGCGGCCATCGTGGCCGGATCGGGCGTCACGCCTGTGCTTTCCCTTGTGGCGACGGTGCTTGCGGTCGAGCGGGGCAGCACGTTCACGGTCATCTGCGGCAACCGCGGCGCGGCCGAGGTCATGTTCGCCGACGCGCTGGCCGAGCTCAAAGACCGGTACCCGCAAAGAATGCAAATAATCCACGTCTTGTCCCGGGAGAGCCAGCCGAGCGACCTTCTCTCCGGAAGGCTTGATACGCAACGGATTTGCGAGCTCATCAAGGCGCTCGGGCTGGAGGAGACCGAGGAGTGGTTCCTGTGCGGGCCGCTGGGCGTCGTGCGGTCGGCCAAGGAGGCGCTGGCGCAGACGGGCGCGAGCGGGCGCGTGCACACCGAGCTGTTCCACGCCGAGGAGACCGCGCCGGTGGCGGTGCCGGCCGGCGGGCCGACGGTCAACGTGCGCATCGTCCTGGACGGACGGTCGACGGAGTTCGCGATGGAGCGGGGCGAGCGGGTGCTCGACGCGGCCCTGCGGCACCGCGGCGAGCTTCCGTTCGCGTGCAAGGGCGGGGTGTGCTCGACGTGCCGGGCCAAGCTGGTGGCGGGCACCGTACAGATGGCGGCGAACTGGGCGCTCGAACCGGACGAGCTGGCCGCCGGCTATGTCCTGACGTGTCAGTCCATGCCCACCAGCGACCAGCTCGCCCTCGACTACGACGCCTAGTCGTCAGCGGAGGAACCGGGTTTCGTAGAAGCGTGGACGGCCATCCATATAGAGCAGCCAGGCTCAAGTCCTAAGCGGATGTTTTGTGAAGAACTCCCAGATAAGCTTGCCGGCGTCGGCGGGCCAGGTGTGACCCATCCGGGTCACGGAGTAGACGACGTGTTCGGTGCCGCCCGCGCAGGTGGTCGTGTAGATGTGGGTCGGGCCGCCCTCCATCGTGATGCTGGTGACCTTCTCGTCGGTGCAGCCCGCGGCCTTGGCCCAGTTGTCGTTGGTCGGCGTCCATGTTTGCGCGAGCCTGTCCTGGCCGCCCTGAAACGTCAGCAGCGAGACCGGCTTGGGCAGTGGCCGGTCGCTCGCCCCCGTGCCGGCGACCGGCGCCACCGAACCAAACCGGCCGGGCAGCTTCTCGGCTATCTCGTAGACGACATTGGCGCCGCGGAAGAAGCCGCTGGCATGCACCCGCTTGGGATCCACGCCCCACAGGCGCGTGATGTGGTCGATCAGCTCGCCGACCGCCTCGGGCAGCGAGGTCTGATCCGGATACACCACGAGGAATCCGTTCGCGTCGGCCACCTCGTTCATGCCGCTCACCTTCGGCATGTCGGCCGCTGTCCCCGGTTGACCATGAAAAACCATGACGAGGGGGTACGCGTTGCCGCGCGCATAGTTCGGCGGCGCGTGCAGGAGATATCTGCGAACCGTGCCCTTGGAGTCGGTGAAGGCGCCCACATGGTCGCCGGGGGCGGGAGTCTCCGCTTTTGCTTGCGGCGCTTGCGATGTGGGCGTCACGGCGGGGCCGGATGGGCCGGACGGCGTCGAGCAGCCGGCCGCGAGCGCGAGCACGGCCAGGATCGGGGTGAGCCTCATATGTCAGAACTTACATAGTGGGCCCGTGGTGATGTCAACCCACGTAGGCTGTCTGATGTGTCCACGCTCGGGTATGCGCTGCTGTCGCTGCTGACGCGTGGGCCCGCGACCGGGTACGAGCTGACCCGGCGGATGAAGCGGCCGATCGGGCACTTCTGGGTGGCCAACCACAGCCAGATCTATCCGGAGCTGGCCCGGCTCACCGAGGCCGGGCACGTCGAGGTGCACGAGGAGGCCGGGCCGGGGCCGCGCGCCAAGAAGACATACACGATCACCGGGTCGGGCCGGCGCGCGCTGGCCGAGTGGCTGCCGCAGCCGCCCGCGTTCACGCCGCGCAGCGAGGTGGCGCTGAAGGCCTATGCGGTTGGCGCCGCCGATCCGGCGCGGATGGCGGTGCTGTACGAGGAGGTCGCGGCCGATGCGCTCGCCAAGGCGGCCGTGTTCGAGCGGGAGCTCGGCGAGCTGGAGGATGATCCAGGTCACCCCAACTTCGGCAACTATGCGGCGTTGCGGCTGGGTATCGAATCGCAGCGCGGCCTCTCCGCCTGGGCCTCGTGGTTGGCGTCGCGCCTGCGCAAGTACGCTGGCGAGCATGACGGCGCTGATTGATGACATCCTGCAGCGGGCTGCCGACGATGGGCGGATCTCCGATGAGGAAGCCCTGCTCCTCTACACGGACGCGCCGTTTCATGCGCTGGGCGAGGCGGCCGACGCGGTGCGGCGCCGCCGGTACCCCCAAGGAATCGTCACCTATCTCATCGACCGAAACATCAATTACACCAACGTCTGCGTCACGGCCTGCAAGTTCTGCGCGTTCTACCGGGCGCCGAAGCACGCGGAGGGTTGGAGCCACGACCTCGACGAGATCCTGCGGCGGTGCGGCGAGGCGGTGGAGCTCGGCGCGACGCAGGTGATGCTGCAGGGCGGGCACCATCCGGACTACGGAGTGGACTATTACGTCGAGTTGTTCTCGGCCGTGAAGCGGGCCTACCCCCAGCTGGTGATCCACTCCATCGGGCCGTCGGAGATCCTGCACATGGCCAAGGTCAGCGGCGTGTCCATCGAGGACGCGATCAAGGCGATCAAGGAGGCCGGGCTGGACTCGATCGCGGGCGCGGGCGCCGAGATGCTGCCCGACCGCCCGCGCAAAGCCATTGCGCCGCTTAAGGAGTCGGGGGCGCGTTGGCTGGAGGTGATGGAGGTCGCGCACCACCTCGGCGTCGAGTCGACCGCCACCATGATGATGGGGACGGGCGAGACCAACGCCGAGCGGATCGAGCACATGCGCATGATCCGCGACGTGCAGGACCGCACGGGAGGGTTCCGGGCATTCATCCCGTGGACCTACCAACCGGAAAACAACCACCTCAAGGGCAGGACTCAGGCGACCTCCCTGGAATACCTGCGGTTGATCGCGGTGGCGCGGCTGTTCTTCCACAACGTCGCGCACCTGCAGGCGTCGTGGCTCACCACCGGCAAAGACGTCGGCCAGCTCGCCCTGCACATGGGCGTGGACGACCTCGGCTCGATCATGTTGGAGGAAAACGTCATCTCCTCGGCGGGCGCCAAACACCGATCCAACCTGATGGATCTGGTGCACCTCATCCGCAGCGCGGGGCGGATTCCAGCCCAGCGCGACACCCTCTACAACCATCTGACCGTGCACTGGACTCCCGACGACGACCCGACCGACGACCGCGTAACGTCTCACTTCTCGTCGATAGTGAACGTTTGATGAGGGCCGACTTGGACAAGGAACCCAACGAGATCGCCGCGATGTTCGACGGCGTGGCGGAGAAGTACGACCTGACCAACACCGTGCTGTCGTTCGGGCAGGACCGGTCGTGGCGCAAGTCCACGCGGGCCGCGCTGAAGCCGCAGCCGGGCGAGCGCGTGCTCGACCTCGGCGCGGGCACCGGAGTGTCCACGCAGGAGCTTGCCCGCTCGGGCGCGTCCGTCATCGGCGTCGACATCTCCCTCGGCATGCTCGCCGTGGGCCGGCGCACCCGCCCGTCGGTGCACCTGGTCGCGGGCGACGCGCTCGCGCTTCCGTTCGCCGACAACACGTTCGACGCGGTGACCACGGCCTTCGTGCTGCGCAACGTGGCCAACACCCCGGCCGCGCTGCGCGAGCTGGCCCGGGTCACCAAGCCGGGCGGGCGCATGGTGATCTGCGAGTTCTCGCATCCCACCAACGCCCTGTTCCGGACGGCCTATCTGCAATACCTCATGCGGTCGCTGCCGGCCGTGGCCAAGCGGGTGTCCAGCAATCCGGAGGCATACGTCTATCTGGCGGAGTCCATCCGATCCTGGCCCGATCAGCGCCAGCTGTCCACGATCATCGGGGAGAACGGCTGGACCAAGGTGGGCTGGCGCAACCTCACCGGCGGCATCGTCGCCCTGCACCGTGCCACCCGGCGGTGAACCAATAGGTCAGCCCAATACACGCATTGGCTGATTTGACCATTCCGATATTTTTGAACGCCTCTTAGGCTCCGCACGTGGACTGAACGTGTCCACGAAAGGCAGAGCACAGGGAGGTTCGCAAAGTGTCATTATCGCTGTCGGCCGGGGCAAGACACCCGGCCCGAAGCGCACTAGCCACCGCGGTGATGACCGCACTCGTGGTGGCGACAGCCGGCAGTGCACAGGCGACTGCGCCTGCCGCACCGCAGGCCGCCCAGCTCTACATCGTCCAGACCGCCGGAGACCCGATCGCCGGATACAGGGGAGGCGTCGCGGGCCTGTCCGCGACGAAACCGGCGACGGGCCAGCGGGTCGATGTCAACACGGCTGCGGCCAAGGCCTACCGGCAACACCTGAAGGCACAGCACGACCGTGTGCTGCGCGCTGCGGGCGCCGACCCGAAGCAGAAGATTGACGATTTCGCCGTCGTGTTCAACGGCTTCGGGGCCAAGCTCACCGGTGTGCAGGCGGCCAAGCTCGCCAAGGACCCGGCCGTGGTGAAGGTCTGGAAGAACGAGGTACGCAAGCTCGACACCATCTCCACGCCCCAGTTCCTCGGGCTGGAGGGCGGATCGGGCGCGTGGCAAAGGCAGTTCGGCGGCCAGGCGCGCGCCGGCGAAGGCGTGATCGTCGGGGTCATCGACACGGGCTTCTGGCCCGAGATCCCCTCGTTCGCGCCGCTGCCCGAGCCTCGGCCGGACGCGGCGGTGATCGCGTCGAAGTGGCACGGCACCTGCGACGCCGGCGTGACCAACCCGGTGACGTGCAACAACAAGGTGCTGGGCGCTCGCTGGTACAACGACAGCGGGCTGAGCGCCGAGTGGGAGTCGCTGTCGCCGCGCGACGACGACAGTCACGGCTCGCACACCGCCTCGACCGCCGCCGGCAACGGCCCCGTCGACGCGGTCATCAACGGCGTGACGGTGGGCAAGGCGTCGGGCATGGCCCCGGCGGCACGCCTGTCCATCTACAAGATCTGTTGGGCCGACGGGTGTGGCACGCTCGACGCGGTCAACGCGATCGATGACGCGATCGCCGACGGTGTCGACGTGCTCAACTACTCGATCTCCGGTTCGCGTACGTCCGTGCTGGACCCGGTCGAGGTGGCGTTCCTCAACGCGGCCGACGCCGGGATCTTCGTGGCCGCGTCGGCGGGCAACTCGGGGCCGGGCGCGAGCACGGTCGCGCACAACTCGCCGTGGCTGACGACCGTCGCGGCGAGCACCCACGACCGCGCCTTCGCCAAGTCGGTGACGTTGGGCAACGGCACGACGTACACCGGTGTCGGGATAGGACCGGCCGTGCCGTCGTCACCGCTGATCGACTCGGTGAACGCCGGCCTCGCCGGGGCTCCGGCCAACGAGGTGGAGCTGTGCTACGTCGGCAGGCTCGACCCGGCCAAGGTGACCGGGAAGATCGTGCTGTGCAAGCGCGGCGTCAACGCGCGCACCGACAAGAGCCGGGCCGTGCGCGACGCGGGCGGGGTCGGCATGATCCTTTACAACGATCCGGACAGCTCGCTCAACGCCGACTTCCACTTCGTCCCGACCGTGCACCTGCAGAGCGCGGATGGCTTGGCCATCAAGGCATACGCGGCAGGGGCCGGAGCGACCGCCGCGCAGGGGGCCAGCGTCACGCAGGTGGGCCGGGCGCCCGAGATGGCGTCCTTCTCGTCTGCGGGGCCCGCGCTGTCGGCAGGTGGCGACCTGCTCAAGCCGGACATCACCGCGCCGGGCGTCGACGTCATCGCCGGGACCTCGCCGACCGGCAACAACGGCAACCTGTACGGAGCCATTTCCGGGACCTCGATGTCGAGCCCGCACATCGCCGGGCTCGGCGCACTGATCAAGAGCAAGCACCAGAGCTGGTCGCCCATCTGGATCAAGTCGGCGATGATGACGACGGCGGGCCAGAAGGACAACTCCGGCACGCCCATCCAGCGGGCCGGGGTCAACGCCAACCCGCTGGACTTCGGCGCCGGGCACGTGACACCGAAGGAGATGTTCGACCCCGGGCTCGTGTACGACTCCGGGTTCGACAACTGGGTGCAGTTCATCTGCGGGACCGGGCAGCTGACCGGGCCGACGTGCGACACGTTCGGCAGCGTCGATCCCAGCGATCTCAACTACCCGACGATCGCGGTCGGCGACCTCGCGGGCAAGCAGACCGTCACCCGCAAGGTGACCAACGTCGGCAAGCACGCGGCGCTCTACACGGCGAAGGTGGAGGCCCCGCCCGGGTTCACGGTCAAGGTCTCGCCGTCCGTGCTGATCATCCCGAAGGGGAAGACGGCCTCGTTCAAGGTGACGATCACGCGGACGAACGCCCCGCTCGGGCAGTACGCGTTCGGATCGTTGACGTGGCGGGAGTTCCCCGGTTTCCTTGGGCGCGACCACGAGGTGCGCAGCAACATCGCGGTACGCCCGGTGGCGCTGTCGGTCGTCGGTGAGACGCACGGCAGCGGCACGAGCGGGTCGTCAACGCTCGCCGTCAAGGCCGGCTACAGCGGCACGCTCACGGCTTCGGCCAACGGGCTGGTCGCCTCGACGGTGACCACGATTCCGGTCGTGGGCACCGAGCCCGCGTTCAACACGGGCGCACCGGCCGTCGGCCCGGGTGTCGGCCGGACAACGGTCGCGGTGCCGGCCGGTAGCCAGGTCGCGCGGTTCTCGACGTTCGACGCTGACTACCCGGCGGGTACCGATATAGATCTCTTTGTTTATCAGGCGGGTACCAATGTCCTCGTTGGACTGAGTGCGGGCGGCACCGCCGAGGAATCGGTGACGCTGTCCGCAGCCGGCAACTACGACATCTACGTGGTCGCCTTCTCGTTGCCGGGCGGCGTCCCGGGCGTTGACATCCAACACAACCACTGGATTGTGGGCAGCGGCGCGGCGGGCAACCTCACCGCGACGCCCGCCTCGCAGGCGGTCACGCTCGGTGGTTCGGCAACCGTCACGGTGGCGTGGAACGGACTCACGGCCGGCGTGCGCTACCTCGGCGTCATCGCGTTCGGCGATGGGACGTCCACCGTGGGCCGGACCATAGTGTCGGTCGACGGCTGACGCCGACGGGTCCCGGCCGTCGGCGGTCACGACGGCCGGGACCACCCCGAACGGGTTTGGCCAGCGTTCGAACGTGTGTTTGAATAGTGGCTGTGCGCTGGACTTTAGTAGACGAGGACGAGGCGCAGCCGACGCTGCCCGGTGCGGTCACGCGCACGTTCGACACCCCCGGGTTCGCCGGGATGACCTTCTACGAGGTGCGCGCCAAGTCGATCATCAACCGGCTCGGGCACAGCCGGCTCGGCTTCGAATACTCCATCAACCCCTACCGCGGGTGCACCCATGCGTGCACCTATTGCCTGCTCGGCGACACCCCGATCCTGATGGCCGACCGGAGCACCAAACCGTTGCAGGCGCTTGAGATCGGTGATGAGGTGGTCGGCACCGTGCGCGACGGCCAGATCCTGCGCCAGACCGTCACCACCGTGCTCGCCAAGTGGCCCTCGATCAAGCCCGGCTATCGCGTGCTGCTCAAAGACGGGCGCAGGCTGGTCGCCAGCGGTGATCACCGGTTCCTGACCAGCCGCGGGTGGAAGCACGTCGCCAATGTGATCGACGGCACGCCCAAGCGGCCCTACCTGACGGTGGGCAACCTGCTGGTGGGCCTGCCGACTTCGCAGGACGCGGAGGACGGGCTGGCGGAGGTGGTGTCGATCGAGCCGCTCGGGCGCGACCTGCCGATGTGGGACATCACCACCGGCACGGGCGACTTCATCGCCAACGGGGTCATCAGCCACAACTGCTTCGCCCGCAACACACACACCTATCTGGACCTCGACTACGGCCACGACTTCAACGCCAGAATCGTGGTGAAGGTCAACGCGGTCGAGCTGCTGCGGCGCGAGCTGTCGTCGGCCCGGTGGGGCGGGGCCCTCATCGCGATGGGCACCAATGTGGATTGCTATCAGCGCGCCGAGGGGCGTTACGAGCTGATGCCGGGCATCCTGTCCACGCTGTCGGAGTTCCGCAACCCGTTCTCCATCCTCACCAAGGGCACGCTGATCCTGCGCGACCTGCCCATCATCGTCGAGGCGTCGCGGCGCACGCGGGTTTCGGTGGCGTTCTCGATCGGGTTCCTCAACGAGAAGCTTTGGCGCGTGGTCGAATCGGGCACGCCGAGTCCACTTCGGAGGATCGAGGCGGTGCGGCAGTTCGCGGCGGCGGGCATGCGAGTGCCCGTGCTGATGGCGCCGATCCTGCCGGGGCTGACCGACAGCGACGAGGAGATCGACGCGACGGTCGAGGCGCTGGCGTCGGCCGGGGCGGCGAGCATCACCGGCATCGTGCTGCACCTGCGTCCGGGCGCCCGTGAGTGGTACATGGGGTGGCTCAGTGCCGAGCGGCCCGACCTTTTACCGCTGTACCAACGGGTTTACGGCGACCGGGCCTATGCGAGCAAGGACTATCAGCGCCTCGTGACGGCCCGGGTCCGGCGTGCGTGCCGCAGGCACGGCATCGTGGACCGCGACCAACCCCCGCGCGAGACCCCGGTCACCGACCCGGCGCCCACCCAACTCACGCTGCTCTGAGAGCCATCCACAGGCTGTGCATTGATCACGAGGCCATGAAGCAGGGTTTGCTGGGCGTCGGCCCCGGGCCGGGAGGTTAGGTTCGCCTAACTCGCGGCGGGGCTGGGAACAGGCCTAGACTGCACGCCGGACCGCTTGTGAAGACTTTCACGAGCGTTAAGCGAGCAGGACAGGCGGCGTGGGAGGTGACCATGACTCAGGAGCCGGCGATCGTTTCCGCCGGGGGCGAGCCCGACGCGGACGTGATCGTGATCGGCGCCGGGCCGGGCGGCTCGGCCGCCGCGTACCACCTGGCCAAGCACGGCGCACGCGTCCTCCTGCTGGAGAAGACCGAGTTCCCGCGCGAGAAGGTGTGTGGCGACGGTCTCACGCCGCGCGCGGTCAAGCAGCTCATCGACATGGGTGTTGATGTGTCGGAGAAGGCGGGCTGGCTGCATAACAAGGGCTTACGGGTCATCGGCGGCGGGATCCGGATGGAGCTCAAGTGGCCCGACCTCGCCACCTACCCGGACTTCGGGCTCGTACGCACCCGGATGGACTTCGACGACCTGCTCGCCAAGCAGGCGGCAGCCGCCGGGGCGCTCCTGCGGACGAACCACAACGTCACGGGCCCGGTCCTCGACACCGAGGGCCGGGTTGTTGGTGTTGAGGTCAAGACGCCCGCCGGCCCGAAGACGTTCCGGGCCCCGCTGGTGATCGCCGCTGATGGCGTGTCCGCCCGGTTCGCGCTCGCGCTGGGCATGGCCAAGCGTGAGGACCGCCCGATGGGCGTTGCCGTCAGGCGCTACTACCGCTGCCCGGTGAAGGCAGACGACGACTATCTGGAGTCGTGGCTCGAGTTGCGCTCCAAGGAGGCCGGCGACAATCTGCTGCCCGGCTACGGCTGGATCTTCGGGCTCGGCGACGGCCGGGTTAATGTGGGCCTGGGCGTGCTCAACTCGTCCAAGGCCTATCAGCAGACCAACTATCGCGAGATGCTGGTCGACTGGCTGGGCGCCACCCCGCACGAGTGGGGGCTGGGCGACGAGGCCAACGCCGACGGCAAGATCCTGGGCGCCGCGTTGCCCATGGGGTTCAATCGGACCCCGCATTACGCGCGTGGTTTGATGCTGGTTGGGGACAGTGGCGGCATGGTGAACCCCTTCAACGGCGAAGGCATCGCCTATGCGATGGAGTCCGGTCAGCTCGCCGCCGAGATCGGCCTGCAGGCTCTGGCCCGCCCGCGTGGAAACGCCCGCGAGTTGGCGTTGCAGGCTTACCCGACCGAGTTGAAGCGCCGCTACGGGGGTTACTACCGTCTCGGCGGCGTCTTCGTGAAGTTGATTGGCAATCCGGACGTCATGAAGCTCGCCACCAGGCACGGCCTGCCGCATCCGACGCTGATGCGGTTCGTGCTAAAGCTGTTGGCGAACCTCACCGATCCGCGAGGTGGCGACGCCATGGATCGGATCATCAATGCCATGACACGTGTGGCACCGGCTGTGTAAGGGGAAGTGGGATCGTGTCGCTCTCCGCATACATACCCATCGTTGGGCTCTTTGCGCTCGCGGCCGCCTTCGGGCTCTTCTCCGTGGCGATCGCGCCGTTTGTCGGGCCGCGCCGGTTCAACCGGGCCAAGCTTGACGCCTACGAGTGTGGCATCGAGCCCACGCCGCAACCCATCGGCGGTGGACGCTTCCCGGTGAAGTTCTACCTGACCGCGATGCTCTTCATCATCTTCGACATTGAAATCATTTTCCTGTACCCGTGGGCGGTCAGCTTTGACATGCTCGGCCTCTTCGGGTTCGTGGAGATGGTGCTCTTCATTGTGGCCGTGTTTGTTGCCTACACCTATGTGTGGCGGCGCGGCGGTCTGGACTGGGACTGACTATGGGACTTGAGGAAAAGCTTCCGTCCGGCATTCTGCTCACCACCGTGCAGGGCCTGGTCAACTGGACCCGCAAGGCGAGCTTCTGGCCGGCGACGTTCGGGCTGGCATGCTGTGCCATCGAGATGATGGCCACGGGTGCGGCCCGCTATGACACGGGCCGGTTCGGCATGGAGGTGTTCCGCGCCTCGCCACGCCAGGCCGACCTCATGATCGTGGCCGGCCGCGTGAGCCAGAAGATGGCTCCCGTGCTGCGCCAGATCTACGACCAGATGCCCGCCCCGAAGTGGGTGCTGTCCATGGGCGTGTGCGCGTCGTCGGGCGGCATGTTCAACAACTACGCCATCGTGCAGGGTGTGGATCACATCGTGCCCGTCGACATGTATCTGCCGGGCTGCCCGCCCCGGCCCGAGATGCTGCTCGACGCGATCCTCAAGCTGCACGACAAGATCATGCACGAGCCGCTGGGCGCCGGTGGCCGCAAGATGCTTGAGGCCAAGGAGGCGCGCGAGGGCAAGCCAGTCGTCCCGGTCGGTGCGATGCCGTCGAGCTACCGCTTCAACTCCAAGCTGCGCGCCGAGTGGGAGCGGGCCGCGGCCGAGGGGCGCGAGGAGCAGCTGCGCATTCAGAAGTGGATGGAGCGGGAGACGGGGACGCGCGCATGAGCGAGCGCTTGCGCGGGCGAGTTGACGTGCCGCATGGCGAGGCCGATGAGTTTCGCTTCTGTGGACACTTCCGAACGGAGGCTTCGGCATGAGCTCTGAACCAAAAGGCATGTTCGGTGTGGGCGGCACCGGTGACACGTCCGGCTTCGGCGGGCTCGTGCGGCGGCGCTCCGCGGTCCTTGAGGCGCAACGGCCCTACGGCGGCGACTTCGACGAAATCGTTGACGCGCTTGAGGAGGCCTACCCCGGGCTCGGCGACGCGCTCGAACGCGTCGTGGTCGACCGGGGCGAGCTCACCCTGCACATTGTGCCGTCGAAGATCGCCGAGGTATGCCAGACCATGCGTGACGACATGGCGCTGCGCTTCGAGCTGCTGTCGAGCGTGTCCGGGGTGGATTACCTGGGCACCGACGAGCGCCGGCTGCACATCGTCTACCAGCTGACGTCCATGACCTACCGCCGCCGCATCCGGCTGGAGTGCGCGGTGACCGCGGACGACCCGCGCCTGCCCAGCGTCACCTCCGTCTACCCGACGGCCGACTGGCAGGAGCGCGAGACCTACGACATGTTCGGGGTCATCTTCGAGGGCCACCCCAACCTGACCCGCATCCTGATGCCGGACGACTGGGAGGGCTACCCGCAGCGCAAGGACTACCCGCTCGGCGGTGTGCCGGTCGAGTACAAGGGCGCGGAGATTCCACCGCCGGACCAGCGGAGGGCATACAAGTGAGCGAAAACGTGGGCTACGCACCGGAACGCGAAACCACCGAGGGCAAGGTCTTCACCGTCACGGGTGGCGACTGGGACGACGTGGTCTCGGGTACCGACCCGATCCACGACGAGAAGATCGTAGTCAACATGGGTCCACAGCACCCTTCGACACACGGTGTGCTGCGGCTCGTGCTCGAACTTGAGGGCGAGACCGTCACGGACTGCCGGCTCGTCGTCGGGTACCTCCACACGGGTATTGAAAAAAATCTCGAGTACCGCAACTGGATCCAGGGCACCACGTTCGTCACGCGGATGGATTATCTCGCGCCCATCTTCAACGAGACGGGCTACAGCCTCGCGGTCGAGAAGCTGCTCGGCATCTCCGACCGGATTCCCGAGCGGGCCAACACGATCCGCGTGCTGATGATGGAGCTCAACCGGATCTCGTCGCACCTGGTGTGGCTGGCGACCACGGGCATGGAGCTCGGCGCGCTGTCCATGATGATCTACGGTTTCCGCGAGCGCGAGTTCATCCTCGACATCTTCGAGCTGTGCAGCGGCCTGCGCATGAACATGGCCTACGTCCGGCCGGGCGGGGTGGCGCAGGACATGCCGCCGGAGGCGATCAAGAAGATCAGGGAGTTCCTGGGCTTCATGCCGAAGCGGATCCGGGAATACGAGGATCTGCTGTCTGGGCAGCCCATCTGGAAGGCGCGCACGCAGGGTGTGGCCGTGCTCGACGTGACCGGCTGCATGTCGCTGGGCATCACCGGCCCGGTGCTGCGCAGCGCGGGCCTCGGCTGGGATCTGCGCAAGACCATGCCGTACTGCGGCTACGAGACCTACGAGTTCGACGTGCCGACCCAGACCAGCGCCGATGTGTGGGCCCGCTACCAGGTGCGCCTCGCCGAGATGCGCGAATCGCTGAAGATCGTCGAGCAGTGCATGGACCGGCTCAAGCCCGGCCCGGTGATGATCGAGGACAAGAAGATCGCATGGCCGGCCCAGCTGGCCGTGGGCGTGGACGGGCTCGGCAACTCGCTGGAGCACATCGCGAAGATCATGGGCCAGTCGATGGAATCGCTGATCCACCACTTCAAGCTCGTCACCGAGGGCTTCCGGGTTCCCGCGGGCCAGGTCTACGTGCAGATCGAGTCCCCGCGCGGCGAGCTGGGCATCCACGCGGTGTCCGACGGCGGCACGCGGCCGTACCGCGTGCACTACCGCGAGCCCAGTTTTGTGAACCTGCAAGCGATTCCGGCCATGGCCGAGGGCGGCCTGCTGGCCGACGTGATCGCAGGCGGGGCCTCTCTAGACCCGGTTATGGGTGGGTGTGACCGATGACAGATGTGTTCAGTCAAGAGATTCACGACCGGGCGAAGGAGATCATCGCCCGCTATCCCGAGGGCCGCGAGCGTTCGGCGCTGCTGCCGCTGCTGCACCTGGTCCAATCGGTGGAGGGCTACGTGTCTCCGGCCGGGATCGCGTTCTGCGCCGAGCAGCTGGGCCTGACGAAGGCCAACGTGGGCGCGGTGGCGAGCTTCTACACCATGTACAAGCGCCGGCCCACCGGCGACTACCTGGTGAGCGTCTGCACCAACACCATGTGCAATGTGCTTGGGGGCCAAGCGGTTTACGACGCGGTGAGCGAGCGGCTGGGCGTGGGCCACGATGAGACCACGGCCGACGGCAAGATCACACTGGAGCACGCCGAATGCCTGGCCGCCTGCGACTACGGCCCGGTGATGACGGTCAACTACGACTTCTTCGACAACGTGAACCCGACCGGGGCCATCGAGCTGGTCGAGCAGTTGCTGGACGGGGAGCGGCCCAAGCCCGGCCGGGGCGCCCGGCTTTGCACGCTCAAGGAGATGTCGTTGCAGCTGGCCGGTTTCGCCGATGAGCGCGAGGGCGCGGTGGCCGACGGCGTGCCGGGCGAACCGACTCTCGCCGGCCTGCGCCTGGCCCAGCAGCACGGCATCAGCCCGAAGGGGTACGACATCAACACTCCCATCCCGCAGGGGCAAAAGAAATGAGTGTCTACGAGAAGCTCACGCCGGTGCTCACGAAGCGCTGGTTGTCTCCGGATGCGTGGCGCATCGACGTCTACGAGCAGCTGGACGGTTATGCCGCGGCGAAGAAGGCGTTGGCGGTACACCCCGATGATTTGATTGCTCTCATCAAGGATTCCGGGCTGCGCGGGCGCGGTGGTGCCGGGTTCCCGACCGGTTTGAAGTGGGGCTTCATCCCGCAAAACGACGGCAAGCCGCACTACCTCGTGGTCAACGCCGACGAGGGCGAGCCGGGCACGTGCAAGGACCTGCCGCTGATGACGCACGACCCGCACTCGCTGGTCGAGGGGTGCATCATCGCGGCATACGCGATCCGCGCCAACCGGGCCTACATCTACGTCCGTGGTGAGGCCGTGCACGCCGCCCGCCGGCT
>NZ_QJUG01000300.1 GCF_003426775.1 Allorhizocola rhizosphaerae
GCCTTGCCCACAACCGGATCGTGCACACTTATCACCGACAGCCCTTGGATGATTGATGTTCTTCCCTCGACAAGAAGAATGATCGACCAAGGGCTGTCCACATACGACAGCGGGGTCTCTCGAACCTTAAAGAACAAGCTAGGACGTCGCGAGTGCGGTTGTCGGGGCGAGTCGTGCCGCGCGTGCGGCCGGATAGACCCCGGCTAGAATCCCGATGAGCACCGAAACCCCCACGCCGCCAAGCAAAGCGCCCGGAGGCAGGACCGCCGGCCACCGCTCGGCGACTGCATAGACGGCGGTGAACGCCGTGCCCAGCAGGAGCCCGAGGGCACCGCCGAGCGCCGTCAGCACGACCGACTCGGCGAGGAACTGCCCGCCGACGTGGCGGCGGCTGGCGCCCAGCGCGCGGCGCAGCCCGATTTCCCGGCGGCGCTCCAGCACCGAAATCACCATGGTGTTGGCCACTCCAATGCCACCCACCAGCAGCGCCACCGCGCCGAGGCCGAGGAACAGCGACGAATAGGCGTTGGCGACCAACCGTTGCGCCGCAAGCGCCTCCGAGGGCCGGGAGACGAGCACATGCTCAGGATGCGCCGGATTGACGGTACGCCCCAGCACGGCCTGCGCCGCCTCCACCGCGTCTCCTTCCACGCGGACGAAAATCCGGCTCGGCGAACCGTCGAAACCCAGATATTGCTGTGCGGCGGTCCAGCCGATCAACACCGAATTGTCGACCTCCGGCGCCAGCGGCAGCGGGGCGAGCGTGCCCACCACGGTGAACCAGCGGTTGTCCAGCCACACCAGCGGCGCCGACAGCCCTGGATCGGGTTGCAGCCCAAGGATGTGCGCCGCGCGTGCACCGAGCACCGCCACCGGGTAGCGCTCCGTGGCGGCGTTGAGGAACACCCCCGAGCTCAGCCTGGCCTGCAGCACCTCCGGCAGATCCAGGCGGGTCGCGCTGACCAGCAGCCCGCCCGTCTCGCCAGGCGGGACCCGATCGGACCGGCGCGCCTTGGCCGACGTGAAGCCCAGCGCCGTCACCGACTCCACCGGGCCGACCCGCCCGACCATGCCGACCGACTCGGGTGGGAGCTTGGCCTTGTCGCCGGTCGTCATGTCCTGGCCGGGGGAGACCGTCAACAGGTTGGGCCCGAGCGCGGCCAGCTCCGCCTGCACCGCGGCCTGATTGGACGCCGGGATGCCGATCATCGCGATCAGCGCGGCGATGCCGATGGCGATGCCCAGGGCCGCGAGGGTCGTGCGCACGGGGCGCATGCGGATGCCTATCGTGCCCAGCCGCAGCACGTCCAAAGGCGACAGTCGGGTGCCCGGAGGGATCGGTGTGATCACGCCTTCACCACCCGGCCGTCGAACATCTCGATGCGCCGTCCGAACTTCGCGGCCAGCGACATGTCGTGGGTAATCACAATCACCGTGGTGCCTTCCTCGTTGAGCTCCCGCAGCAGCCGGATCACCCCGGAACCGGAGGAGGAGTCCAGATTGCCGGTGGGCTCGTCGGCCAGCAGGATCAGCGGGCGGTTGACCACCGCGCGGGCGATCGCCACGCGCTGCTTCTCGCCACCGGACAGTTCGGTCGGCAGGTGGTCGACGCGGTGGGCGAGACCGACCCGGTTCAGCGCGTTGTCGGCGGCGGCCCTGCGGGCTCCGGCTGGTACCCCCCGGTAAATTTGGGCTGCCATAACGTTTTCGCGGGCGGACAGGCCATCGGTGAGATGGAAATCCTGGAACACAAAACCGATCCACCACGCGCGCAGCGCGGAGAGGCGGCGGTCCGGCAGCCCGCCGACGTCGTGGCCGTTGATGAGGATCCGGCCGGTGGTCGGGCGGTCCAGCGTGCCCAGCAGATGCAGCATGGTGGACTTGCCCGAGCCGGACGGCCCGACCACGGAGAGCATCTCCCCGGGCGCGATCGACAGCGTCACGTCGCGCAGGGCGTCGATGCCACCCGGATAGGTCCTGCCGACGTCGACCATTTCCAGAATCGGCGTCACGCGGCCATCACCACCTGCATGCCCTCGCTCAGCTCCGGACCGTTGATCTCGACCAGACCGTCGGCGAACATGCCGAGCTCGACAGCGAGCAGCCGGTTGCCACCGTCCTGCACGACCTCGACCGCGTAGCCGCCCTCGCGCAGCGCGAGCAGGGCCTGCACCGGAACGGCCAGCACGCCCTTGCGGCTGGCCCCGCTGAACCGGATCCGGACCGAGCCCGCCTCGGCCTGCTCGGCCAGCTTCGGGTCGTCGAGGGCGATCGTCACCTGCAGCTTTGGTTGCCCGCCGCCCTCGCCGCTGACGCTTTCCACCGCGCGGACCGTGCCCGTCGCGGGGCCCGTGCCGGGCAGGTCGACATTGACCTTGGAGTCGAGCTTGGCGAAGGACCGCTGCGACTCCTCAAGCGACGCGCTGACCACGCGGGTCGTGCCGGTGATGGTGAGGATCGTGCCGGTCGCCGAGCCGGCCAGTTGCGCCTCGACCGCGTCCACCCGGATCGCGCCGGGCAGCACGACGACATCGCCCGGCGAGAGCCGCCCGGTCTGCGGCGCTCCGAGATCCTTCTGCCATCGCTTGAGCGCGGCCGCCGTTGACGCGCGGAACACCCCGTCCTGGCTGCCGACGCTGTAACCGAGCGCCGCGAGATTGCGCTTGAGGATCGCCACGTCTTCGCCCGCGGGCACGCCGGAGGCAAGCTCGCGATACATGGGGGAGTCCCCGAACAGCAGTGGCACCGGCACGGCATCCGCCGCGTAGATGCGCCCACCGCGGTCGATCACCGTGCCCGGCCGCGGGAGCCAGGTGACCGTGCCCGGCCGGCGGCCGACCAGCGGGCTGGTGTGGCCGTAACCGACCGAGCCGATCACCGCGATGTGCTCGACCAGATCGGTCCGCCGCACGGGCGAGGTCATGCGGTTGAGAGAGGGGACGACGGTCGCGGGCGGCGTGCGGTCCAGCTGGCTGAAGACGACCACGCCGCCGGTGGCCAGCACGATGACCGTGACTCCGGCGCTCAGCGCCGCTCGTTGCCGGCGGCGCCGAGCGTGGCCAGGCCCGCGACCGGACTCCGGCCCATTGAGATCCACCATGGTCAGTTCGTCCCGGGAGGCGCACCGGGGCTGCCGTTGACCGCGCCGATCCCGGCCTTGCTCGCGCACTCGCGATATTTGGCGAGCGTCGTCGGGTCCTTGAAGTCGACGCCGTCGGGCAGCTTGATCGCACCCGGGCCGCCGACGTTGGGGTCGGGATCCGGATAGTTGTAGCCCGCGTCCCGCATGCACTTGGCCAGCGCCCGCATGCGCTCCAGATCGGCGGTGCTCATGGGCTGCGGGTTGCCCCCATTGGGCAGGAATTGGCGGCACTTCTTCATCGCCTCCTCCTGCTTCAGGCGCTCCTCGGGGGACATGTTGCTGTCGCCGCCCTGGCCCGTGCCGCCCTCCATGCCGCCGGAGACCCCGCCCGGCTGTGCTCCGTTTTCGCGCATGCACTTCGTGAACGCCTCGTTGGCCGGAGCGGTGGGAGTCTGCATCGACGCCACGTTGGAGTCTTTCGGCCCCTCGGAGCAGGCCGGCAGCGCGATCAGCGCCGGCACGAGAAGCAGCAGGATCAATCGTTGTTTTCGCATGCGTCACCTCGGATGGCCGAATGGAGAGTGTTGCGGTCTTGCGAATGTTCTACCGTGCGGCCGATCTGGATCCCGTAAGAACGAGCGCTTACGCGGTGTTTAACCACGTCTGGGGGAGACTGTAGGAAGTGCGGTGGCAGCTGGCCTCGTCGGTGCGAGAGCCGGCTTGGGCCTTTGCCCGCGTAGCGGAAGCGGAGTGTGACGGGGAAGGCCCGTGGCCGCCAGGCCGCGCGGGCCCGCAGTCGGCCGAGGCGGGGAGGCCGAGGCGGCGGGGGCCGAGCCGAGACGCCCGCCGCCATGGAGCAGAGAGGATGGGTTGTGCGAGTCCTGATCGTCGAGGACGAGGCCGTGATGGCCGAGGCGGTGGCCGATGGGCTGCGCGAGCGGGCCATCGCCGTGGACATCTGCGGCGACGGTGCCAGCGCGCTGGAGATGATCGCGGTGAACAGCTACGACGTCGTGGTGCTCGATCGCGCCCTGCCCGGAGTCCACGGCGACGAGGTCTGCCGGGCCGTCGTGGCCGCGGGCGGTACCCCCAAGATAATCATGCTGACGGCGTCGGCAGAGGTAGAGGACCGGGTGGCCGGGTTGTCACTCGGCGCGGATGATTATCTGACCAAGCCGTTCGCCTTCGCCGAGCTGGTCGCCCGGGTGCACGCCCTGGCCAGGCGGTCCGGGCAGGCCCTGCCGCCGGTGTTGCGCCGCAGCGGCATCGAGCTCGACCTGCCGCGGCATCAGGCATCGCGCGACGGGCGGTTCGTAGCATTGTCCCCCAAGGAGTTCGCGGTCCTCGAAGTGCTGATGCGAGCCGAAGGCGCCGTGGTCAGCGCCGAGGAGATTTTGGAGAAGGCATGGGACGCCCACATCGATCCCTTCACCAACGCAGTGCGAGTGACAATCATGACGCTGCGCAAGAAACTGGGCCAACCGAAGGTGATCGAGACCGTGCCGGGCGTCGGCTATCGGTTGGGATAAAGCTCCGTCTCGCCGCGGTGTGTGGCGGTTTGATTCTGGCCAGCGGCGTGGTGTTGCTCACCGTCAATTATTTGCTGGTACGAGGAAGACTCCCGCAAATCGCAACGGGCAGCAGCGACACGCCCTCGGGTTCGCCCGGCGCGTCGAGCGGGGGTGTGCAGGGTGCCGCGCTGCGCGACTACCGCGCCGAGGTGCTGGAGACGTTGCTGCAACAGTCGTTGATTGCGCTGTGCGTGCTGGTGGTCGTGGCGGCGCTGTTTGGATGGCTTGCGGCGCAACGGATGCTGCGGCCGGTGCAGGCCGTGGTCGCGACGGCGCGGCGGCTGAGCGCCGACAATCTGCAGCAGCGGATCCGGATGCCGGGGCGGCGCGACGAGCTGACCGACCTGGCCGACACCTTCGACGAAATGCTCGACCGGCTGGCGGCTTCGTTCGACAGCCAGCGGCGGTTCGTGGCCAACGCGTCGCACGAGTTGCGCACGCCGCTGGCGGCGCAGCGCACGCTCATCGAGGTCGCGATGGAGCGCACGCCGGGTGGGGACGACAAGCGACACCCCTGGGGGCGCTTGCTGGCCATGAACGAGCGCATCGAGGCCATCATCGAGGGGCTGCTCACCTTGGCGCGCAGCGATCGCGGGCTGCAACGGCGGGAGCGGGTGCGGCTGGACGAGGTGGCGGAGACGGCGCTCGCGGCGCACGAGACCGCGGTGCGGCAGGGCGGGTTCGCGATGCACTCGGTGTTGGAGCCGCGGGTGGTGCTCGGCGACAAGGTGTTGCTGGAGCGGATGGTCGGCAACCTGGTGCAGAACGCCATCAAGCACAACCATTCCGGCGGATCGGTGTGGTTGCGGGTCGGCAGGGAACCGGCGATCGAAATCAGCAACACGGGTCCGGATGTGCCGTCTGAGTCCACGGCCGAGCTGTTCGAGCCGTTCCGGCAGTTGCACCGGGTCAATGGGGCCCATCCGGGGGCCGGGTTGGGGCTGTCGATCGTGGCGTCGGTGGCACGGGCGCACGGCGGGTCGGCGTCGGCGCAGGCGAGGGCGGGCGGGGGCCTGGTCGTGCGGGTTGAGCTGCCCGTTTCGGTGTCGGACTAGCGGTGTCGTAGGGTCGGCGTAGCCTGGCGGCGTGCTTCGGATTTCGGTTGAGCAGCGGCGGGCCCGGCTGGGCGTGCGGCATTTCCTGGCGGCTCCCGCTGGTTCGGTGGTCGATGTGGCGCGTGGGCTGACGGCGCTGCACTCCACCGACCCGACGACGCTGTTCCTGTCGATTTTTGTGCGGATGTCGTCGGTGAAGCCCGAAGATATCGAGCGAGAGCTTTATGAGGCGCGATCGCTGGTCCGGCTGCTGGCCATGCGGCGCACGACGTTCGTGGTGCCGCGGGAGTTGGCGGGCGTCGTGCATGAGGCTTGCGCGGTGCCGGTGGGGGAGAAGGCGCGGCGCACCTATCTGAAGCTCCTCGACGTCGAGTCCGAGTGGCTGCAGCGGGTGGAGCGCGACACCGAGGCGGCGCTCAGCGAGCTGGGGGAGGCGACGGGTGCGCAGCTTTCGGCCGTGGTGCCACAGCTGCGCACGCGGGTTCACCTGGCGGAGGGCAAGAAGTATGAGTCGAGGCAAAACATCACGCCATGGGTCATGATCCTGCTCGCGACGCGGGGGCGGGCGCTGCGCGGCAGGCCCGTTGGCACGTGGTCGAGCACGCAGTGGCGCTGGAGCGCGGCACCGGATGGTTTGTTGGAAGGGTTTTCCGCCGAGGCGGCACGGGTGGAGCTGGCGCGGGTCTGGCTGCGCTCGTTCGGCCCGGCCACCGTCGCCGACCTGAAGTGGTGGACCGGATGGACGGCGGCCCACGTGAAGCAGGCGCTGACCGGAGTCGGGCCGGTCGAGGTCGATATGGACGGTGTGGCGGGCGTGATGCTGGCCGATGACGAGCCCGCGCCGGTGCCATCGCCCGAGCCGTGGGTGGCGCTGCTGCCACCGCTCGATCCGACCCCGATGGGCTGGCAGCAGCGCGAGTGGTATTTGGGCGACCACGCGAAGCTGATGTTCGACGGCACGGGCAACATCGGTCCGACGGTGTGGTGCGATGGGCGTGTGGTCGGCGGTTGGGCGCAACGGCCGTCGGGCGAAATAGTGGTTCGGCTGCTGGAAGACATCGGCGGCCACCAACGGTCCGAAGTGGAGCGTCTGGCCGCCCGGGTCGGGGAGTGGCTCGGCGATGTGCGGGTGAGCCCGCGCGGCCGCACCCGGTCGGTCCTGGAGCGGGAGCTGATGGCCTGAGCCTATGCCCACGCGGTGGGTCGACCGGAAGGGTGGGGGTGGCGGCTGGTTTGGCGGTGGTGGGTCATGAGGGAGTGGAAGCCGTCGAGGTCGACCGGGACGCCCGTCTCGTTCGCGATCTCGATGGTGAGGTCGATCGGAAACCCGTGCGCGTCATGGAGTTTGAACGCCACGTCGCCCGGTACGCGTCCGTGCCGCCGCATCTCCTTGTCTAGCAGGCGCGAGCCGCGTTGCAGAGTCCGCCCAAACTGGGCCTCCTCCTGCGCGACAACAGGGTCACCGGTCAGCTCGCCCAGGATCGGGCCGTCGACACCAAGCAGGCGCAGGTGGCGGATCGTCCGGCGCAGCAGGCGACGCAGCACATGACCGCGCCCCTCGTTGCCGGGCCGAACTCCGTTGCGCAGCAACAGTAGCGCAGTCCTCACGTGATCGGTGACGATACGCAGGCTCGGCCCATCCGGGAGGTCGGGAAGCAGCCTTCGCGCCCCGTCGGTGTCCAGGACGTGGTCGACGCCCTGCAGCACCATCGCGAGGCGATCGACGCCCAGACCCGTGTCCACGCACGGTGTCGGCAACTCGCCCACGATGTCCACATCGGACGATCCCCGAATCACCTGCATGAATACGAGATTCCACAGCTCCAGGTAGCGTTCCTTGTTGACCGCCGGCCCGCCCGCGGGCCCGAACCGCTCGCCGCGATCGTAGAAGATCTCCGTATTCGGGCCGGCCGGACCTGGTACCCCCATAGACCAGAAGTTGTCTTCCAAACCCAGTTTTTGAATTCTGTTTGTGGGTACCGCGAGACGCCTCCACAGGTCGTAAGTCTCCGCGTCGTCGTGGAAGACGGTGACCCACAAGCGATCCCGCTCAAGACGATAGCCATCCGTCAGCAGGCGCAGCGCCCATTCCATCGCCTCGGGCTTGAAATACGACCCGAACGCGAAGCTGCCCAGCATCTCGAAGGAGGTCGCATGACGCGTGGTGCGGCCGATGTTGTCGATGTCGACCGTGCGCACGCAGGGCTGCGTGGACATGAGGCGCGAACTCGGCGGCACGCGCTCGCCCAGGAAGTACGGCTTGAACTGGACCATCCCCGCGCCGGTCAGCAGCATGCCCTCGTCATCGGGGATCAGCGAGCCCGGTGGGATCAGCAGGTGGTCGAGTTCGCGAAAGAACGCGAAAAAGGTCGAGCGGATCTGATGGGAGTGCACGGCAAGCCTCGCAGTCTGTCGTAAGAGAAACAGGACACGAAGGCCGAGCCGGCCGGTGTCGTCAGACCGGCTCGGCGCAGCTAGCTCGCCGCGAGCACGTTTGCATGCAACCAACCATGCCGTCGAGCGGACCCTCCGTCAACCGGATTCGTGCAGGGCGCGGGGGCTGCAGCACCGGGGTGGGGCGGGGCGCTGGGCGCTGATTGGGGGGCCGCTGCGCC
>NZ_QJUG01000301.1 GCF_003426775.1 Allorhizocola rhizosphaerae
CCAGTTCCCCATCAACGCCGCGTGGCTGGAACTCGCCTTGGCTGGCATCGACCTGACCCGCTGGACCCAGCTCCTGCTACTCGACGGTGAGCTGGCCCGCGCCGAGCCCAAGAAACTGCGTTACCGGCTGCTGCACACCGCCGTCCGCATCGCGCGCACCGGACGGCGGATAAGGTTACATATCAACGCTTCCTGGCCATGGGCCACGCAACTGGTCGTCGCATTCGAGCGGCTGACCAGATTGCCACGTCCCGTCATCTGAAGCATCCGCCTCTGGCTATCCCACTCCAGTACAGGAGCGTCGTCGGCAATTCGAGGCCGACCGTCACCGCATGCCCAGCCTCACTATCCAACGGCAATCATCACTGAAGAAGATCAGTTCATACTCGATCAAGGCCTAACGAAAGAGGGAGGTCAGTCCGGATAACCGAGCCGGACACGGACGTCAACGACCATCAACCAGCTCCCGCCGGTTACGAATGATCACCACCGCGCGCGACGTTCGATGACCGAGTTCCGGTGTGAGCTGGGGTCGGGGTCGTAAGGGTCAATATCGGGTAGCTGTTGGTCAGACCCGGATCCGATTAGGAATGTGAATATCGTGTGGCCTTGAAGAACGGATGCCTTGCCAGCAACGATAATTGGGGTTGTCTAAGCACCAATGTCGTTGTTGTGGAAAGGACACCCGTTCAGCTGCTAAAGACCATAGACCGTCACCTTCGTGCCGTCGGTGGAATATACCCTGCCGTAGGTAGCCACGATCTGGTCGACCGCGCCGGTGAACGCCGGCGCGTTCAGCGGGGCACCGTTGACCGGGTTCAGGGTGTGCACCCGGTCGCCCTTGGCCGTGACGTACATGACGCCACCGGCAACGATTGCCCGCTGGTACTCGCTACCCGGAATGGTCCGGCTCCAGAATATGGCGCCGGTGCCGCGATTCAACGCGAAGACGGTGCCGCCGAAGGAGGTGACGTACAGCCTGGTTGGGCTGACCACTGCGAACGCCGGGCTCAGGTTCGACGCGAGCCAGGTCAGAGTGCCGGTCGACGCGTCGAGGACTTGGAGGCTGTGCCCCCACGCGACATAAAATTTGGTCCCCTTCTCGTCCGCCGCGAGCGGGCGGTATTCACGATTCGCTTCCGAATGGATGATCTTTCCAGTCTCGATGTCGATGATGACGCTCAACAAGGGCAGGACGGCCCATCCGGTTCCGGAAAGGACGACGCGACCACCTGCCGAGACCGGAAGTCGCATGTGCCGGTCGTGTGTCCAAATCAACTGCCCATCGGCGATGCTGTAGGCGCGTGTGTCCGTGGTCCAGCGGCTCTCGCCGGAGGCCACGACGACACCCCGATCGACGAGCATCTGCGTGATCAGGCCGTGGTCGTTGAAGTGCCGGACCACCGTGCCGGTCGCAGCGTCGAGCACGAAGATCCGCGCATGGTCGTCACCAGGCATGCCGGCCCAGTACTGCGCAGCCACAACGAGCTGGCCGGCCGCGTGAACGATCTGTGTAAGCACATACCCCTCGTCAACCGGCTCGAAGCGCCATCGCTGCGCGCCTGTCGCCTCCTCAGTGGCCGTGACACCAAGGTCATCCATTGTGTACACCAGTTCGTCGGCGACGAGTGGTGCACGCTGACCGATCCGGTCCGGGCTGCTGGCGTAGATGAGCCTAAGGTTCGGGACGGTCGGAACCGTCACGCTCGTCTCGTTGGGATTGAATCCGCTGTTGGTGACCAGGTAGCCGGGCATGGCCCACCAGCCCGTACCTGCCGCAGCGGCCGGCACCGCCGGGATCGCCACCGTCGCCGTGAGCACCGTGGCAACGGTCAACACCTTCATTGGCTTCACTCGATATCTCCCCGTTTGTGTGGCTCTTGCCAAGCCCGTTATTCCATACCTTTTCTCGTACGCCATGCCGGATGCGCCCTGCTGCTCCGGCGCCGCCGCACCAGTGATGGTACGGCACGGGACGATGTCCGTGGTTGCCTGAACAACAGCACGGTGGAGCAGGATGGTCGTACCCCTTGGGGCCTGTCTCGACCATTGTCGTCTCCATCTTGGCGGCCGGGCTTCACAACTCGGATCCTGTTGCATCCGAGCTCGACCGGTTTGAATAGCCCCAAATTTTTCCGAGGCTCCGAAACCTGCGAACGTGGGAGTCACTATGCCTGCACCGAGGAAGTACACCGACGAGCTGCGTGAGCGTGCTGTCCGGCTCGTGTTTGACATCCGCAAGCGCCAGCTCGTGCGCCAAGTCCGTGAGAAAGCGCCATCTCAATAGAGAAGCTACACGACTTGTAGGTTCTTACCGACAATGTTGGCTGCCGAGCCGTTGACCTCGACCTTTGCCGGCCGTTATCACTGAAATGTCGGCGGATTCTTCTCACCGACATGCCGCTTTCTTCGATCTGGTGTGCGTTCGTATCCATCGGAACGCTCTGATCCGGTGGAAACGGCGATGAGGTCATCGTCCTGTCCGCTGCCGAATCTGTTCAGAGTCACTTGGCAGAATCGGCTGATCTTGGCCTGTCGGGATCGCGGGTTTCGGTTGGCGCTGGTCGAGCTGGTCAAGCTCACCTCGTTGCGGCGAGGAACTGTCGGATCTGACCCACCACCTGGCCGGGGGCATCCTGGTGGATCCAGTGTGATCCGTCCAGTGTGACGACGCGGCTTTGCGGGTGCTCGCTGGCCACGGCCCGGTGGACTTCCACCCAATCCGGCATACCGAACTCGCGTACCGCCTCAACAGTTTCCTGTGCGAGGACCATCAGCGTGGGAATCGCCGCGTCGAAGCGTTGGCCCTGCAGGGCGAGGTCGTTGCGCAAGAACCAGCTCACTTCGTCATCGAGCAGACGCAGGTCCAACTTGGCGTTGCCGAGCAGCCAGTCCTGGTCCTGCTCCGCTTCGTCGAGCAGCGGGTTGGCCGGGAGCCAGATCGAATCGTCGCCGTTGATCCACCGCTCCACCCGAACCACGCCCATGAATCGCAGCACAGTCATGATGGGGTGGAGCCCGCCGTCCTGGGAGAGATCGCCCTCATACTCCCCCGGGGCCATCTGACCGGGGGCGCTGCTGTCCAGCCCCACGAACCCGGCCACTTCATCAGAGTAGAGCTCGGCGAACTTCATCGCGTACAGGCCTCCGATGGAATGGGCCACCAGCACGTAAGGGCCCGCAACACCGGCGCCGTGCAGCGCGGCGTGAATCTCGGTGGCCACGTTCTCATTCGACCGCTCTTTCGCCGTCGTGTCAGAAAAGCCGTAGCCCAGATAGTCCACAGTGGCGATGTCGAAGTCCTCGGCGAGAGGTTCCCAGACGCCCTTGAGCTTGTAGTACGCGCTGCCCAGACCCTGGCCGATCAAAAACACCAGGGTTGGCCCGCCGGAGTGCTCCGCACGCGAATAGACATGCATTCGGGCCTGGCCATCCACCTCGACCAGTTCACCCGGTACGTCGAGCCTCGCCAGGCCGATCGCGTTTGCCGCCTGGTTGACGCCTGTCGAGATGCCGAGCAGTGCGACCACGACGGCGAGCACTGCGATGACTGTGCGCCGCAGGCGCCTCTTCCACTTCCCCCTTCCCCCAGGCTTGAGTTGGTCCTGTATCGGTTCAGGCACCACGGAGACGCCAAGAGGTTCGGTCATGGCTCGATACTGGCGGGCGGGTCGACACCGTCGTATCGGGGGAATCAACGGAATCACACCCTGACGTGGCCCTGAGACTTCACGGGTGTAACGCCGGTCGACAACTCGACCCGCTTGCATAGGGCTTCGGCTATGGATTGGCTTTGTCTGTGAAATTCGGTACCGGTTGAGCGTGAGCGACGGTATCAGGCCACAGGCGTTATGCAACAACAGATCCGGCACATGGCTGCGAACCCGGGCACCGTCCACTCCAGACAGCAGGAACGGTCGCCGCAATCGCCGTGACTTCAGGATCAGAATCCGCCAACAGAATTCGGGCCAGCTCCAGGCGGCTCTCATAAGCGACAAGGCCTCTGGGCGCTTGTACGACGAAGACGACGGCGGCATCAGACTACGGCTGCTGCTGGACGTATCCACCATCGCCGCGTTCGGTGCCAACGTCGGCGTCGGCAAGGTCCTGCGTGAGATCGCCGAGGACGTAGAAGACGACAGTGCCGCGCCGTTCTTCGCAGTGACCGGGCCGAGCCTGGCCCCCGCATATGCCGCGGGCACCGAGCTCCGGATGCTCAACCTTCTGGTGACCCACCCGAACTGCGTGCTGATCGAGCGATCGGCCGACTCGTGGCAGGACCTCGGCTGGTTCATGCGCCACAGCCCCGGCAAATGGCACGACGTTTACGCCGCGTTCCTCGCGCAGACCGCGCTACAGCTGGGCGCCTACATTTTCACCGCGACGCCGGACACCTACCAGGCGTATGAGCCGCACACACCGGTGTTGCTGCTCGAAGAGCCGTTCGAGGAAGGTCAATGAGTGACGCGTGCATCAGGTACCTCGTCGGTGACGCCACCAATCCTCCCGGCGACCCAGCGGAAGACGCCTCGGCGGATGGCTACGCCGGTCAGGTCGGCAAACCAGCGCTCGACGAGGTTGAGCCACGACGACGAGGTGGGGGTGAAGTGCAGGTGAAACCGGGGATGCTTGGCCAGCCACGCCTTCGCCTTGGCGTGGGTGTCGGTGCCGTAGTTGTCGACGATCACATGTACGGCCAGGTGTTTGGGGACCTGGCTGTCCACGGTGCGCAGGAACCGGACGAACTCGTCGTTGCGGTGCCGGTCGAAGCATTTGCCGATGACCTTGCCGGTGGCCACGTCAAGCGCAGCGAACAAGGTGGTGGTCCGATGCGACTTGTAGTCGTGGGTCATCGTGCCGGCTCGGCCTTTGACCATGGGCAGGCTGGGCTGGGTACGGTCCAATGCCTGGATCGAGGACTTCTCATCCATGCACGACACCACCGCCTTGTCCGGCGGGTTTAAGTACAGGCCCACCACATCGACGAGCTTTTCCTCGAACCGCTTGTCGTTGGACAGTTTGAACTTCTGCACCCGATGAGGCTTGAGGCCGCGGGCCGACGAGATCCGCTGTACCGTCGCCGGGCTCACCCCGGCCGCCGCGGCCATCGTCCGGCACGACCAGTGCGTCTGGCCCTCGGGGTTCGTATGCAGCGTCCACTCAACGATCTGCGTCACCTTGGAGGCCGCGATGACGGGTTTCTTGCCCCGGCCATCGCGGACCTCGCCGACATCGGCCAGCCCGCGCTCGGCGAAATCGGCCCGCCAGTCGACGGTCGCCCAAGCGTGATCACGCCGGAAATCCTGCGCGCGGCCCGCGACATGCTGCCCAACCCGGACGCCAGCGTGACCACAATCGCGAAGCAGCGCGGGCAAAAACTGGCACTATCTACAACCACATCCCCGATCTGCGCGAGCTGCGCGCCGCCGGCCGAGCCCGTGCCCAACTACCCGAAGCGCGTCAGAGTCGAGCTAGATCATCCTCGTTTGCGGCTGGTGACACGCTTCGTACCGGCACCCGTGGTTCTTGAAATGACCTATGAGGGCTCCGGCAGATCGGCCCGGCCGGCGACTGGTGCAACGCACCTAATCGAAACCTGCGCTATTTGCTGAGCTGGACCCCGCTAGCCCCTCGGCTGGCCTACCACCAGCCCAGGGGCGGACACGTGGTGCTACTTCGGGTGTCGGTAACGAATGTGTCACCAGCCGCCACATTGTTGATCTTGACTTGGGGTAGTGCGCGGGCGGCTGGCAGGGTGCTCAGGATGATCGCTCGTAAGCCGATCCCCTCTGAACCTTGATGACCCTTGTTGAGCACTGGATGTTGCTGCCGGACGGCTCGATCTCGTCGTGCGGCGCCAGAAGGCAAGTTCTCGACGGCGCTGATCTCGAACTCGAGCGTGATCTTCTCGCTGACCAGGACGCCGCCGGTCTTGAGCGCGGCGTTGAGGGTGGCGGTCTGCTGACGCTGCCGGGGATGGTTCAGCTGGTGGCGCGGGTGGTGCGGCGGCCCGCGAGGGTGGACAGCCGCGGGGCGATCAGCCGGTCGAGGCTGAACCGCCCGGCGCCGACGGCGGCGAGTATGAGGGCACCCACGGCGAGGGCGAGCACCAGTTCAAAGCCGTTGTTGTTGACGAAGACCCCGTTGCCGGCGTGCACGAGGACGAACGCGCCCAGCATGTTCAGTGCCAGCAGCAGCCCGGCCACGGGCACGGCAAGGCCGATCAGCAGGGCGGCGCCGCCGACGGTTTCGGCGGCGGCGGCGAACAGGGCGCTCACTGCGGGCAGCGGGACACCCATCCGTTCAAACGACGCGGCGGTGCCGTCGAGGCCGTACTCGGTGAACTTTTGCCATCCGTGGGCGATGAAGATCACGCCGAGGCCGACGCGGGCTATGAGCAGGGCCAGGTCACGAACTACAGCGGTGGTCATGGAGCTTCTCCTCAGGTCGCGGGTAGCTGGGGTGAGACGTCGGACGATGCTTGTTGGTGCAGCCAGACGCAGGGCCGGTCGGTCGTTGCTGCGCGCTGCTGATGTAGTAGGCGGCAGTGGCGCGTAGATGGCTCGGTCAGGCGGCTTCCTCACAGACGTTCACTGAAGATTAGTTGTACCTACAACTGAGAACCATACAGGGGGGTCAGTTGTAGGTGCAACCAATTTGCCGGATGATGGTGCCATGGATGGGAAGTCGCTGAGTCAACAGGAGCTGGCAGCGTGGGTACGGCTCGCCACGGTGCTGGAACTCCTACCTGGAGTGCTCGACTCGCAGCTGCGCAGCGACGCCGGGCTGACGCACTTCCAGTACATAGTGCTCTCGACGCTGTCGGAGGCGCCGCAGCACACCATGCGGATGACTGCGCTGGCAGCGCGGACCCACGCGACACTGCCGCGCCTCTCACACGTGGCCCAACGACTGCAAGATCTCAACCTGGTGGAGCGGTTCCCCTGCCCCGACGACGCCCGCGCCACCAACATTCGGCTCACGGCCGCCGGCCTACAGAAGGTCCATGACAGCGCTCCGGGACACTCCGCGACCGTCCGCCACCACGTCATCGACGCCCTGACCGCCGAACAGGTACACCAACTGACCGACATCGCCACCGCTGTGCTGCGCAGGCTCGGCCCCCATGGCGCGACAGCCGCGTCGTACACCCGCTACGACCTGCCGGCCACACCCCCCGGCTGATGAACTAGATGACCTATTCCAAGGGGTGCGGCGGAAGACATAGACGAGGGTGTCCCACGATCATTGTGTGACGAACGATCTGGACACCCTCGCAACCGCACTGTACGTCAGAACCGACGACCTGCTCAAACAAGCCCCGGACCTGGCACCCTGGCGACCCCGGGTCGGGATCACACCGAAACTGACCGACGCCGAACTGGTCACCCTGGCCGTCATGCAGGCACTGGTCGGGTTCACCTCTGAAGCACGATGGATACGCCACGCCCGCCGACACCTAGGCCACCTGTTCGGCTACCTTCCCCACCAATCCGGCTACAACAAACGGCTGCGCCGGGCAGCCGCACTGATCACCACGATGATCAGGACCCTGGCGGTCGACACCACCCTGTGGTCCGACGACGTGTGGGTCGTGGACTCCACACCGGTCGAGTGCGGCCGTTCCAAAGACACCACCCGCCGCTCCGATCTGGCCGGATGGGCACAGTACGGCTACTGCGCCTCACATTCGCGTCACTCTGGGGCCTGCGCCTGCACCTGGTCTGCACACTGGCGGACTACCCGTCGAGTTCGCCCTGACCGGCGCGAAAGCCGACGAACGACAGACACTGCTGGGCATCCTGGCCGCCGAACCACCCTGACCGGGCACCGGCCCGGGCAGACCCTCATCGGCGACAGGCACTACTACGCAGAGATTTCGAAGACACCCTGACCCAGGCCGGGATCAACCTGCTACGCCCGGCACGCAAAGGCGAACCTCCACGCCCGGGCGCACATCTGTTCAAACCGCTAGGGACTGTGTAACGAACGGCTCTGTCTCCAAAACGGCTCTGTCTCCAAAACGGCTCTGTCTCCAAAACGGTGGTGACGGAGCGTGACGGCACGTCCTCTGTCCACTTTAGAGGGAGTGTAATGTAAACGGTGGAAATCGGACGAAAGGGAAATCCGATGAAGACCGTGACGAACATTCCGGTACAGACGAACACCGATGAGGCGCAGCCGGGTGCGGAGGAGTTGCTGGGCCGGGTGCTCGACGATGACACCGT